>NZ_CP042913.1:2629500-2968694 GCF_008065115.1 Bythopirellula goksoeyrii
GTTCCGAGTTGGCGAGTCCACTGTAAATTCCCAGCTGCGTCGTACATTATTACATAGGCATCGGTGTCACCTGCATTGATCCCCCCAAGATCGCCGAAAGTGTCGCCTGAGACGTAGACATTGCCCAATGCATCTGCGGAGACTCCGTAAGCGTAGTCGCTCTCGCTGCTACCGTATTGTCGGGTCCAAAGCAAGTTACCGGCCGCATCGTACTTGCGGAGAAACGCGTCAAACTTTCCGCTATTTGTTCCATTGAGATCGCCACCGGTGATTCCTGTTGCATAGACGTAGCCCAAGCCGTCGGCATAGACTCCGTAACTGACGTCAGAGGCACTGGTGCCAAATTGCCGTGACCACAGCAGAGAACCGCTCGAATCGAATTTCGACACAAAGGCATCTGCTGAGCCGGCATTGCTCGTCGCCAAATCGCCATCAGTTAATCCCGAAACGTACACGTTTCCGAGTCCATCGGCCGAGGCGGCATAAGCGAAATCTGAATCAGTTGAACCGAATTGAGTAGTCCATAGCTCATTCCCTTGGTCGTCAAAGCGGCTGACGAAGGCGTCACGACTGGTTGAGGTCGTGACTAGGCTTCCATTGGTGAAACCGGCTACGTAGACGCTACCCAAGCCATCAGCCGAGACGCCTAAGCCGCCGTCGGAAGCCGTTGTCCCATACTGTTCTATCCAGTCGAGCGATTCTGTTTGTGCAACTGCAGTAACGCCCAGTGACACGATAAATAAAGTCAGAATTGCTCGAGTACTCATTAGTGGCATCTCGGAATGTTTACGAAAATCACGAACAAGATACAGTATAGTAGAATAATGACTTGTCTGGCTACGGAAAATGAGGGGAAACGGGTTATTCCAAACGCAGTTCGGTAGAAGTATTTTCACCGAGATAGTGGCGTAGTCCGTAGGGTGCGTGCAGCAATGGCGTAACACATCCTGTTTGGGCGATGCAACTGTGACTTCCATTGCGATTCACTCAACCTACACTTGACCTGCGTTGCGAAATGCGTTCGGCTTCATCGTCCGCCGCTTCTATGGAACCGGGTGATACCCTAACCCATGGCAGCAGTTTACGCTCTGACCCATGGGAAACTGTCCCAAATTGTCAACGATCAAAACGGCCAAGCCGCCCGGTCCCTATCGAGACTTTGATCGACCTTCGTCGGATTTCCAATCCGTGGGTCGTGGGTTCGAGCCCCGCCGGGCTCATATTTGTTTGCCTGGAATAATTGAGTTTGCCCCAGTTCGGCCTGATTGGGATCTGTCCTGTTGATGGGCAGCTATTTTTGGAGTCCATTCATCAAAGTGACTCGTTTACTTGCTCGCTCGCGGCGCTATAGGGGTGGTAATCCTGCATGTGAATTCGCCAAGGTCCGTCGATGCGGTATTCGATGCCCCGCCAATTGGTTGCTCGGGTAAACACGGCCCCGGCCAAGGTTAGGGGATAGACTAGCTGGGTCACTGCCATGCTGGCCAGGCATTTGATTGTTCCCCACGGCGTGAGCCAGTTCGTTGTCTCGCCTCGTCTTGCTGCAATCCGACGGACTGCTCGCTCCATCGGCCAGAGGGATGTGATCCACGACAAGCCCACCAACACGATAACTGCTCCCATTGTAGTGGCAATAGGGTAGTTCTGTTGAATGATCGCCACGATAAACAGTATGACCGCAAGCAGTGGAAAGAGAGTGGAAAGAATTCCGTGCAGCAATACCAATGGCCAAGCGGGGTGGTAGAGTTTGGCCGTAATCAACTGACGCGTCGACCAACTCATGAAGCTTGCCAGTGAGATGTTTTCACGATTGATCATCATCAAGCTCGGAACAAAGGCGACGCGGAGTCCAATCTTCTTGAGTTGGGCATGCAGCATGGTGTCTTCGCAAAATGACAGAGCCCATTTGTCTAGGAGATCGCTTTCTCGCAGCACCTTGGTTTTCAAGGCCAACGTTCCTCCCCAGGCGATTTCGTACCAATACATCTGCACGATGGCCGCCGCGTTCCAGGTATAGCGAACCAGCGAACCGATTGAATAGCTATTGGGCATGTACCAACGGTTTCCCGTTGCTGCCCCCACATCGGTCGGCGCGAGGCCGGTGGCCAATTCTCGTAGCCAAGTGGGGTGGGCGATCGTATCGGCATCCAGTTGAGCGACGATTTCACACTCCGGGTCAAGCGACAGCATCACTTGCCGCAGCGAACTGCACTTGAGGCTGCAATGTTCACTTTTCTCTGCGAGGTTCTCCACGCGGATATTGTTGGCACCGGAACCGCGCATAAACCGTTCGACTATCTGATGTGCGGGATCATCGGGAGAGTCGATGACGATCCGCACATCGAATTGAGGGTAATCCTGAGTCGCAAGCCCCTGCAGGCAATCGGTAAGAAATGGATCCGTGCCACGCAGGCAGAGCACAATCGTAGCCGTGGGGGCATCTGAGTCTGCGAGTAAATCGACGGGGGGTTTGCTGAGAGTGCTTACGAAACGCCAGACAAGCAGCGACTGTCCGACGACGAGGCTTACCAGAACGACCGCTATGAAAGTTGCTAATGCGGTCACGATGGATCGAAGTAAAGAGGGATTCGGCAGAGAACGCAACTTATACCGGATTGACACTTAAAGCGTGAAAATTGAGGCCAATTCTTGGCCAGGAGCATGATAGGGGCTTGTATAGTCAGGGGGCCTTGTGCCATATTTCACAATCTTAGTTTTGGAGGCTGGTAAGTGCCAGTCTGGTAACAACTTGAGTTCGTGCTGTCACCCCCCACCGGGCGTGATTTCGGCGGCATTGGCACCGCTGGTTTGAGGAAGAACCATAAGTGGCCCCGTTTCTGTCCCAGTATATATGGACTTGGCTGGCGTACACAATCGCCGGGCTCGTGCATGTCGCGCTGATACTAAACCTCGTGGCGGTTGGTGCGCTCGTTTTTATCTGGTTGGAGCGTAAAATCTCCGGCCGCATCCAAGATCGGCTTGGTCCGACCCGCGTTGGTGGTAAGTTTGGCTGGTTGCAGACACTGGCCGACGG
The DNA here is from genome assembly GCF_008065115.1 of Bythopirellula goksoeyrii. NCBI lineage: Bacteria > Pseudomonadati > Planctomycetota > Planctomycetia > Pirellulales > Lacipirellulaceae > Bythopirellula > Bythopirellula goksoeyrii. The sequence goes on from NZ_CP042913.1 coordinate 2,632,535, forward strand.
CATTAAGCTGCTGAGCAAGGAAGATCTGGCACCTGGGGGGGCAGATCACTTTCTGTTCAAGATCGCGCCTTATGTGAGCTTTTGTGCGTCGATCGCGGCATTTATCGCCATTCCCTTTGCCGGGGGCGAGTATCCCTGGATCGCTCAGCATTTGAATGTCGGCGTGTTCTTCGTGCTGGCCGTCATGGGGTTGGAAGTTTTTGGTGTGATTCTCGCAGGATATTCGTCCGCTTCTAAATGGTCGCTCTTCGGGGCGATGCGCGAAGCAGCCCAGGTGGTTAGCTTTGAAGTCCCGCTGGGTATGTGCGTGGTGGTGCCGGTGTTGATCGCAGGATCGCTGGATTTAGTTGTCATTGGAGACAGTCAGGCCGGTTGGTTTACTAACTGGATCGTCTTCCACGACCCTTTCACCTTTATTATCTTCTGGGTCTACTGCACCTGTGCCACAGCGAGCGTCAATCGGGCTCCCTTCGATTTGGCCGAGGCGGAAAGTGAATTGGTAGCAGGTTTTCATACGGAATACTCCGGACTCCGCTGGAGCTTTTTCTTCATGGCCGAATACGGCTCAATGTTCGCGGTGGGTCTCTTGGCTTCGATCCTGTTTCTGGGAGGTTGGCATGGTCCGATTCCAGTAACCGATTTCCTTGGAATCGTCTCCGAGAATGGTCCTTTCGTTGGCTACCTTGGCCAACTTATTGGCGCCGTGAATGTCATCGGCAAGGGTGTTATTGCCGTATGCGTGATGATGTGGATTCGCTGGACCCTGCCCCGTTTGCGAATTGATCAGGTGATGGCCACCGGCTTGAAATACTGTACTCCGATTGCCGCAGCAATGTTCCTGGGAGCCACCCTTTGGCAGCTTCAAATGCCTGGCAAGGCTTTCTTTGGGCTAATAGACCTACCAGCGTCGGTCTATGCCATCGGTGATGGTGGATCCGCCGATAAGAAGCAGCCTGAGGACGCCGTGAAGCCTTCAGAAGAGCAAGATCAGATCGCTCAAGCGACTCTAGCTGCCCCTAAACTCACTAGGAAAGGACTCTAGCGATGGATGCGATCTATTGGCCGTCGTTCTTCTTCTTTCTGTTTAGCGGCTTGGCCTGTGCGTTTGCGGTTGCCGTGTTGTTGTCGAGCAATATCGTGCGGATGGCCTTTTATCTGGTGTTATCTCTCGGTGCGACTGCGGGACTGATGTTCCTGGCCGGTGCCGAGTTTGTTGGTGCGATGCAATTGTTGATTTATGTCGGAGGCACGCTCGTGCTGTTGATCTTCGGCGTGATGCTAACTTCACAAGAGCGGTTTGTCGTAATGAAAACTTGGGCCGGCGATTGGGTGAAGGCTTTTCTCGCCGGTGGGGCACTTTTGTTTATTTTGACCTACGCTGCGTTTAGTATCCCTGAATGGCGCGGTATCGAACGTGCCGAAGCCGACGCCATTGTTGCTCAGCCCTCGGTGACACCCATCGCCATGGGGCTCTTGGGGGCTCGCACCGATGATCCGAGTCGTTCTGGATACCTCTTGCCCTTTGAAATCGTCTCGGTTCACTTGCTAGTCGTATTGATCGGAGCAGCTTACTTGGCTCGCGCGAAACGGTCCCGTAGCAACATTGAAAAGATTTGACCAAGAAGATGTTTAATCTACCACTTGCCAATATGCTGACCGAACCCGTGGGGGTCGCCCACTATGTGACCGTAGGGGCCATTCTGTTTATTTGTGGTGCCCTCTGCATGGCCACCAAGCGCAATGCCCTTGGTGTGCTGATGGGAGTTGAACTGGTACTCAACGGGGCCAACCTGAATTTTGTCGCCTTTGGCAGTCAGTATCTTCGCAATGATGCCAATTCACTTGGGCTTGATGGGCAACTGATGGCCCTGTTCGTGATTGTGCTGGCCGCCGCCGAGGCAGCGGTAGCTTTGGCAATCGCCTTGAATTTTTACAACAACCATGACTCGATCGACGTGGATCGCGCCGATCAGCTCCGCGGATAAGTAAACCTCTGAGTATGGATCCTACTACCACATTACCGGTTCTCTTGATGGCCGCCTGGCTTGTGCCGCTGGCGTCCTTCGTGTTGATCGTATTGTTCGGCAAATACATGGGCCCCCGCGGTATTGGGGCGGGCTATCTCTCCGTGCTGGCGATTGTCACGTCGGCCGTTTTCAGCCTGATCGCGATGTTCGGGGTCTGGTTACCCAACCACGACTTCCCAACCGCTCACGAACCGGAACATGGCGACGAAGCGGTCGCTTCAGCGACCGTGGAGCACAGCGATGCGAATGAGCACCACGCTGCCGATGAACATGACACTGCCCACCACGCCAACAACGACCACCCCGACTATTATGCTGGAGACTGGTATTCACTTGGTGAATTCGGTGATCTGAAGCTCACTATCGGTTACTACATCGATTCACTGACCGTAGCCATGTTCTGTATGGTGTCGGTGATTGCTTCCTGCGTGCATATCTATGCCCTGGGCTATATGCATGACGAACTGCACGAGCCGTATGTCGATCACGAGGTAACCCTCTCGAGCGGTGAGCACTTGCGGCGCAAGGGTCGGTTCTACCGCTTCTTCCAATACCTCTCACTGTTCTGCTTTAGCATGTTCGGGATCGTGATCGCGGGCAATGTAGCGATGGTGTTCGTGTTTTGGGAACTGGTCGGCATCTGCTCCTACTTCCTGATTGGCTTCTACATCGAACGACACAGCGCTTCGACTGCTGCGAACAAGGCATTCATCGTTAACCGTGTGGGCGACTTTGGCATGCTCATCGGCATGATGGCCCTTTGGGCCAGTGTGGGGACCTTCGCCTTCGGCGATATGAAGAACGACGCCGGCGAAGTAGAGCAAGGATTATTCAGCCTGCTTCGCCCCGAGGAAAATGAGTACCACCTCGCGCCACCCGCCGGTATGATCGCCGAACAAGAGCGCATGATCGAGGGCGACCCCAACTCAGCCCCAGGCGAGGCCGCATCAGCGGCCGGAGATGAAAAGAGAAACACACAAGGCCAATGGCTTCTGTTCATCGCAGGCGTCGGAATCTTCTGCGGCTGCGTTGGCAAAAGTGCCCAGTTCCCGCTGCATGTCTGGCTCCCCGATGCGATGGAAGGCCCGACCCCAGTATCAGCCCTGGTCCACTCGGCCACGATGGTCGCGGCAGGCGTTTACTTGGTGGGTAGATTTTATCCTTGCTTCTCGCCCGAAGCACTGTTGGTCATCGCTTACATCGGCTGCGTTACTTTGTTTGTAGCTGCAACGATCGCGATCACGGCCACCGACATCAAGCGGGTGCTCGCGTACTCCACCGTGAGCCAGCTCGGCTACATGATGCTCTCACTGGGCCTGGGGGGATGGGTTGCAGGAATGTTCCACTTGATTACTCACGCCTTCTTCAAAGGCCTGTTGTTCATGTGCTCCGGCTCGGTGATACACGCCGTACATACGAATGATATGACTTTCATGGGTGGCTTGCGTAAGAAAATGCCGATCACGGCTTACACGATGCTCATTGGCTGTTTGGCAATTATCGGGGCCGGGTTTCCCTTGTCGTCTTACGGCTTGAGCGGCTACTACTCCAAGGACGCGATCATTGAGCAGGCCTGGAGTTTTGCCAGTGTCAATCCGCAACACGCAATTCTGAAGTGGGCCCCTGTTGGCGGCGCATTTATTACTGCGTTCTACATGTTCCGGCTGTGGTATCTGACTTTTGCCGGGAAGCCGCGCGATGAACATCGCTACGATCACGCTCATGAATCGCCCCGCGTAATGACCGGGCCGCTCGTTGTGTTGGCCTTCTTCGCACTGGGAATTGGCTGGCCCATCTTCCATGTCAACGATTTGCTCGAACAAGGCCGCCCTGTGGGAACGCTTGCCTCCACTCAGGGGGAGTTGCTAACCGGTTTGACGATTCCCAGTGAGCACGACAGCCATGTCCCCATCATCAAGACACCTGCCGGTATTGCTGCGTTCAGCACGGCGGCGGCTGGTGTACTTTTGGCGAGCATCATCTACCTCTGGCGGCTACTGAACCCCGACGAGCTCAAGGAGAGTTTCAAACCTTTGTGGGCTTTCCTGTGGAACAAGTGGTACTTTGACGAACTCTATGATTACTTGTTTGTTAAACCCACACTGTTCATCTCAAACTGCGCTTCGTGGTTTGACCGCAACATTATTGATTCGATCCTGCACACTGCCGCAGCGATTTGCAAAGCTTGCTCGAAAGTCGTCGACGCCTTATTCGATCAAACGGTCGTCGATGGCACGGTAAACACCTTTGCCAGCGGCACCTGGAATCTGGGGCTCTGGCTTCGCAAACTGCAAACAGGCAACCTGCGGCAATATGTGATGTTCATCGTCATCGGAACGGTGGCCCTGTTCGTAACGATCAGCATCGTCCAGGCATATTTTATTCCCACTAGTTGAATTAACCGGGGTCGGGGACGACCCGGCTCACCACTAACCATTAACCACTGACCACTATTATGACCCTCAGCGACCCGAAGGTTTATCTGAGCCTCTTGGTTTTCTTACCCGCCGTGGCGGCTTTGGTGTTGGCCATCCTGCCACGCTTGGCGGACGAATCGTACAAGCTAATCAGCCTGGCGGTGACCATTTTTGTGTTCATCCTGACGCTCGGATTTTTCCGTTCCGGGGCTCCCATCGATTTCGAGAAGGGGGTCGCCGAGATGCAGAATTTGTTCAATGTCGACTGGATTCCTTCTTTCGGCATTCAGTACTTCATGGCGATGGACGGCATCAGCTTCCCGCTGGTCGTACTCACGGCGTTCTTGTCGATTCTAGCTATGGGTGCTAGTTGGCCAATTACAAAGCATGTCAAAGGATATTGCATCCTGTTTCTCCTTTTGGAAACGGGCATGTTGGGCGTGTTCATGGCCCTCGATTTCTTCCTGTTCTATGTGTTCTGGGAGGTGATGCTGCTGCCGATGTACTTCCTCATCGGCGTATGGGGCGGTCCTCGGCGCGAATATGCGGCGATCAAGTTTTTCCTTTACACCTTGGTTGGCAGCGTGTTGATGCTAATCGCAATTCTGATGCTGTACTTCAATAGCGATCTGACGACTCTCGACGCTCAACAACTCGCTGATGCTGGGATTGTATCTGTCGAAAGTGGAGGAGATGTTGCACAGGCATTCTCCAAGTGGAAGTCGAGCGACGCTCCCCTGGCACAAAAATACACCGAGTACATCAAAGAAGCAGATCCCACTCAGCGTAAGCAGTTGCATACATTCAATATCTTGGCTCTCCAACAGATGGGCCAACACACGGATCTGTTCGACGGTGAAGCACTCTGGGGTAAGAGCACCCAATGGTGGGCCTTCTTGCTCTTGTTCATCGGCTTTGTGATCAAGGTCCCCAGTGTGCCACTGCACACTTGGTTGCCCGACGCGCACGTCGAAGCCCCCACGCCGATCTCCATGATCCTGGCCGGCATCCTGTTGAAAATGGGTGGCTACGGTATTATCCGAATCTGTTATCCCATCTGTCCCGATGCGGGCTACGAGATGGCTTACTTCGTCTGTTTTGTCGGCGTGCTGAGTATGGTTTACGGTGCCTTTGCCGCCCTCGCTCAAAAAGACTTTAAGCGGATGGTCGCTTACAGTTCCGTAAGTCACATGGGCTACGTCGTGCTGGGGCTCGGCGTATGGAGTGCCGTCGCGGATACGGGCTACAATCCGGACTACTGGAAGATGGGTGCCAATGGTGCCATGTTCCAGATGATTGCCCACGGCATTAGCTCGGCCGGGATGTTCTTTATGGTCGGTGTCATCTACGACCGCGTGCATCATCGCGATCTCGATAAGTTTGGCGGGCTGTTTGCTAAGATGCCCGTGTATAGTGGGTTGGCCGTTGGCATTTTCTTCGCTGGTTTGGGGCTACCCGGATTGTGTGGCTTTATCGGCGAAGTATTCGTCGTCTTGTCGGTTTGGAAATACAGTTATGCCCTGGCGATTATCTCTGCCGCGGTGGTGATCCTGACCGCCGGGTACATCCTGTGGGCCATTCAAAGGGTCTACCTGGGTGCAGAGTATAAAGGCCCCCATGGCGAAGCCCTCACCCCGATTACGATGCGGGAACTTTCGATCGCCGTACCACTGTTGGTTCTGGCCATCGTTTTTGGAGTCTATCCGACAGCACTTTTGAACTACATGCAGCCCTCAGTAGACATGCAAATAGATCGTTTGGCAGCCTGGACCGAGGAGCACGACAATCGAGCCACTGCCTCCAAGCCACTTGGCGCGGAAGATGGCCAGGTCGCCGACGCTCGCATACGTTAATTGAAATCGCAACGAAATAACCCCATTCAACTTTTTCGAATAGTAGCCAGAAACTGTGCAACCTGTGACCCTCCAACACGTCGTTGATTCGCTAGTCGGCAATACGCTCGAAGGAAGCCTGCCGTTTTTTCGGCCTGAGCTGGCCCTCTGTGTGACGATTGTCCTCTTGCTGTTTGTGCGTATTTTTAAAGGTGGGGAATACATTCCCTCCTTCTTTATCGCGCTACTGGGGTCGATCACCGCGCTTATTTTGGCGTTTCCTGTCGAGGGGATTGAGTCCTGGACGACCATGCCTCGGCAAGAAATCTTCACCGGCATGTTGGTTTACGACTCGCTCACGGCTTTTGTCCGCATTTTCTTGCTATCGTTTGTCGTGCTGTTCGTCATTCTTTCGCGGCTGACAGGGATTGCCGACTCCAAAGATGGTCAGGATTATTACGTCCTGGTATTGGGTGCCACGCTTGGCATGTGCATTATGGCCTCGGCCAACCACATGATGATGCTGTTCATGGGAGTGGAAATGGCGAGTGTGCCGTCCTTTGTGCTTGCGGGGATCGTAAAGGGTCGCCAACGCAGCAGTGAGGCCGCTCTCAAATACGTCATCTATGGAGCCGGTACGGCGGGGGTAATGCTCTACGGCATTAGTTTGCTCTGCGGCGTACTGGGCTCAGCACATTTGCCGACCATGGCGGCTAGTTTGACGGATCTTGATATCCCCAACCTACTAACCAGCGCCGAAGGTCGGTTGACCGTAATGGTGCTGGTACTGGGGGGATTAATGTTAGGAGTGGGGCTTGCATTTAAGCTCTCTGCATTCCCTTTTCATTTTTGGTGTCCCGATGTGTTTGAAGGTGCTTCGGCTGAAGTGGATGCTTTCTTGTCGGTAGCATCCAAGGCCGCCGCGTTAGTGCTGCTTCTGCGGGTAGGTGCCGGTTTGGGACTGACTACGGCAGAGATGCCCGTGGCCGACGGCGTAGATCGTCCCGCAGTGATCGCCGTGGCAACAGGTTCGAATGCCACTCCAACACATAACGCCGTGCTTGCCACCCAAGTTGCCGAGTCTAGCGATGCCACGCCGGTCGGAGGTGGCCCACTCTCTCCCGTGCGAAGGTTCTTCGTTGTGCTAGTCTCGATCATTGCCATCGTCACCTGCACTTTTGGCAATTTGGCTGCCTACGGTCAGACGAATATAAAGCGGATGTTGGCCTATTCCACGATCGCCCACGCGGGATTCATGATGATGGCCGTTGCAGCCGCGATTGCACTGGCGGGGCGCGACGTCGTCGAAGCCCGCACTGCGGTCTCGGCGTTGCTGTTGTACATCGCCTTGTATTTATTCATGAACCTCTCGGCATTTGCCATCATCGCGTTCTTGCGAAATGAGATGCTCAGCGAAGACATAGCCGACTACGCTGGCTTAATTCGCACTTCGCCATTAACGGCCGTGATGATGACCGCCGTCCTGGTAAGCTTAATCGGCCTGCCACCGCTTGCCGGCTTCTGGCCCAAACTACGAGTGTTACAATCGCTCTATATGGCCGGGGGTCCGTTGATGACCTTCGTTCTGGTTGCCGCTGCCCTCAACACTGCTATCGCGCTGGTGTATTATCTTCGCGTGGCTAAAACAATGTGTATTGATCCGGAGCCTGACACCCGTGGAGCGGTCTCACTCGGATTTCTCCCTGCAGCATACATCTTTGTAATTTCTGTGCCGGTGTTGATCTTTGGTATCCTTCCCGGTCCCCTGGCCGACTGGACCGATCTGGCCGTTTCCCAACTTTTTAGCTAATTGGTTCTCCCTCGGTACTCAAACACATGTCGCAGCTTTCCCTCTATCATCTGCTTAACCAATTGCTGGGCGTCGTGGGAAAATCATTTCCGCAATACATTCGCTACTCGCGACCGTATTTGCCCCCTGGGAGTGAAGCAATTAGCGAAACCATCGAGGCAATCGTCCACGATCAGGATGTCCTTGCCGAGCGAATTGGACAATTGTTGATTGATGCCGAAGCTCCTCTACGTTCAGGTGAATTTCCGATGGAATATACCGACACGCACGACTTGAGTATCGACTATCAACTCAAGGCGGCGATCGGTTATCAAGAGCAAGATATCGATTCGATTCGCGGTCTCATCGAGCAGTTGCAATCGTACCCTGAAGCAAAAGCTCTTGCGGAGGAAGCCCTCGGCATGGCGAAGGGGCATCTAGAGTCGCTGCAGGAAGTGGTGCCGGCGGGTAGTTCGGCTACTTGATATTCGCTTCTTGAAACACGTGAGATTCTTAGGCGCTGCCGACACTCGCGGGTGATTCCAAATCCAGACTGCGAGGATTGCGGGTTTTTATGGGGTAGTTCAACTTGCCTACATGAAACTTACCTCGGGTTTCGTTCGGCGCTGTCTTTCGCGGATCTCTGAAACATTTTTACAAACCTTCGAATGGACTCGCCAATTTCAGACGTGGTAGATAGAATAGAGTATCTCTTCACACCCGTCAGACTTTCGGGATCTTTTCGATGGATACTAAACTGCGTCGTTCTAACATTCGCTCGACCCAAGATGGTTTTACCCTTGTTGAACTCTTGGTGGTGATCGCCATCATAGGGGTGTTGGTGGCACTTCTGTTACCGGCCGTGCAGGCGGCCAGGGAATCTGCCCGCCGTACGCAATGCATCAATAATCTTCGCCAACTCGGACTGGGAATGCTCAACTTCGAGTCTGCCAAGGGAGTCTTTCCTACGGCTGGAGGAGCGGTGGAGCAGTTTTCCAATCCGGCCGATCTTGCAAAGGCAGCTTACGGCTACGAAAGTGCAAGTTGGATGTATCAGGTGCTTCCGTATATCGAACAACAGAACCTAGCTAATATGCGACGGGGAGATGGCAATCTCAACGCGGGCTTCGTCGATACTGGTCTCTCAGAGATTCCTGTGCCGACCTTTAACTGTCCAACGCGTTCGGGCCGCATCGCGACCATCGGGACCGATGTCTATGCCCTTGGCGACTATGCTGGCGTGATGGCAAGTTGGAATGATCCTGGGTGGGATGGGTTTCAATGGCAGGATACCGTTGCCCCGAAACCCACGGAGGAAGCTGTCGTGTGGACTGGCATCCTAAAGAAGGGTGGCCAAGTGAAAAACAATCAGAATCCTCCCCAGATTTGGAAATTCGGAGAAGTCGATTTTGCAGCGATTGAGGATGGCACTTCCAATACAATTCTCCTCGCCGAAAAATCGGTACAAAGTACTTTCTGGACTGTGCCAAACTCAAGTCCTTGGCCGTTTTGGGAAGTCTATGGTTATTATACCGGGGCCGATTGGCCTATCATGAGACAGTTCGGAGCATTGACCCAAGGCACTGCGAGTCCTTCTCCTGAAGTGCCTATTCGGGGTGACGACGAAAAACGTGGTGGCACACAGTCTCAAGAATTCGGATTCGGGTCAGCCCACCCTGGCATCATCAATTCTGTTTACGGCGACGGTTCGACGCATACTATCTCTGCTTCAGCCGATCTGCTGATCCTTGATCGGCTCGGAAAACGAGCCGATGGGTCGGTCGCATCACCGGAGGATTTGTAAGTGTTGCTATAGGTTACAGTTTACTCTGTTCTCCTCTACTTTCGGTCTCTAACACAAACTTATGAAAAGTAAGCCCACCCAGCCGAATAGACTTGCCTGTTGCCTCATGCTACTTGCTCTGCTCGGTGGTTGTCGCAGAGAGATTGATGTGAACGAGGCAATCGCCAAGGTCAACGAGAACAATATCCAGCGACTCGCGAATCTCTATTTCGCTTTCCAGATGAAGCACGATTGGCAAGGCCCCGCCGACGACGCTGAGTTCAAAGCCTTCCTTCGCTCTTACAATCCGCAGAAACTTACGAGAATTGGCATTGATCCCCACGCCATCGACGAGTTGTTCATCAACGAGCGCGACGGGGAGCCGTTCAAAATTCGCTACTCAGTCGTCGGCAGCGCTATGGGGAGTTCCGAACCCGTGATCTTCGAATCGGTCGGCGTCGATGGCAAACGCATGGTCGGTTTTCTGGACATGGTCCAACGCGAAGTCGACGATGCAGAATACGAGGAACTCTGGGCCGGCAAGATGAAGCCGGCAGAATTGAATCGCGATGCGATTCGCTAACGTTGAGGTTGGCTATCTTAGTTCCATCTCTCATCTCGGTGGATTGCCATCGTTGTCTTTCCACACATCTCGTTTCGCTTTAAGAAGTCGCTCCGTGTAAGACTCCTGGTTTTCAGGCTCAGGTTGCTGAGGAGGTTGTGGAGGTCTCTTTGATTGCGTCGATCTGCCTGTAGCTTCCGGGGACACGGGCGTCGAGCCAGTCGTACTCTCCGCGGTCCCCTCGAATCGGCTCGCCGAGCGTTGACGTTCGATCTGTTGACCGATCTCTTGTTTCTTGCTGCGCAAACGTCCGATTGTTTCGGGCACCGGGGCCTCGCGTTGGCGATGGAGCAACTTGTCGCGGATTCGCCCCAAGAAGGCGGTGAGCCAGAGGAAGTTGATCTGCACCCTGCGAACAAAAACATCGGCGAGAAATATGCAACTTCCGATCACAATCAGCCAGGGCCAGATCGACTGATTGGAAATTGCCGGCGGCAAGTCGCGGCGGAACGGATTCTCTTCGTCGGCGAGGTCCGCCTCGGTGGCCTTGAGGCCAGCTTCAACTAGAGTTCCGGGTGGGGTATCTTTGGGAGCAAGTTCTGCCAGAGTTCGCAACAGCGCCATGTTGGTTTGAAAATCGCGATATTCGGCGGAGTAGCCGACGTTCACGCCTGTGCGTATGGGGGCTTTTCCTGCTCCCGGGTTGATCACTACCAGATAGCTACCAGCCAGCTCCGACGGGAACTCGCCCGAGTAGCGGCCGGGTGCCGTTTGCTCGATGCGGAAGGGGATCGAGGTCATGTCAGGGGCCACCACCGTGCCGATAAGCGACTGATTGTTAAGAAACTCATCATCCTCTCCTAGCGCTGTGACGATCACCTGGGTTGAACCATCGCGGACATTAGTGGCAATATTAAAAGTCCCCGCGTCGTCGGTGGGGCGCATCGACCAGCGGACCAATTGGCTGAAGAACTTGTCGTAGTTGTCCCAACTGGTCCAATCGGCGGCCCAGCGTCTCCCAGCATCGGTGGTGAGAGCGGCGGCCTTGCCGGCGCCGTAGGTCCAGTTGGCCAGGACAGTCGCATTCTTCTCAGTAGCAGGTTGCGGAGAACGGAGAATCACTTCCACAAGAGGATTCTCTTTGACGGTTGTGAGCACAAAACCACTGATTGGCGGCACACCACCCTCGATGCCGTCGAGAATTTCGCTCTGCCCTACGATTAAAGGTTGCACCGGGGGCTTCGGTTCATATACCAACGGGCGAGCAATCCGCCGAGTTTCGCGCTGATAGATTTTGGGCAGCGCGTTGGCGCTCTTCACTTCGTAATACTTACCTCCAGTGAATGTAGCGATCTTCTGCATCTCCTGGCTGCCGAGCATTCCGTGCGAGCCGACTGCCACAGTGGTCACTTTCACTTGCTGCTGTTTAAGCAGGTTGAGTGTCGCCGTCGTCGGGGGAGTTGGATCGCCATCGCTGATGATAATCATGTGTTTCACTGCAGCGTCTTTGACCCCAGCAAAAGCGGTTGCTGCCATCTTCATCGCACCGTCGAAGGCTGGCATGTCGCCGATCGTCATTTGATCGACGCGCCCCAGCATCATCTTGCGATTTGGTCCGACGCGAATGAGGCCCCCCTGGCTGGCACCCCAGAGCCAACTATCGTTGCCATTCCATTGGACAAGTCCACAGTAGTCACGGCTGCCGAGCATCTTGATCGATTCGAAGGCGATCCGCTTTTGCCAATAGTTTGCCTGGGGCATTTCGCCGGCATGCATCATTAATACCAAGGCACCGACCGGGGTCACCTTGGCATTCTTAATTTCAAAATCGACAGGCATCGCCTTTTCCAACTCGGTGTTGGTCCAACCTCCCGCTCCGAACGTATCAGGTCCGCCGATCATGATCAGGCCACAACCCATCTCTCGAGTGTTGCGCTCTAGCATGCTGATCTGGTCATCGCTGAAGCTGGCCACATTGTCCGCGTCGGTGCCCGAGCTCCGCGAGACGTTTGCCAGGATGATCGAGTCATAGCGCTGTAGCTCAGCGAGCGAACTGAAGAGTCGATCGGTGGTGGTGACAGTCACCGTGATGTCTTCGCTGCGAAGGCGATCTACGAGAAAATCGAACTCGCCCTGTTTCTCCCAGTTCTCGATCAACAGGACATGCCCTTTTCCGCGCACGTGGGTAAATGCCGTGGCGGAGTTGTTCTGTATCATCCCGTCGGCATCCGGATCGTCCGGCGAAAAGCGGGCTTCATAAGTGTAGAAATCCGGCAGATCGATTTCCTCGGGCACGGTGAAAACTCGCTTCCCGGGTGCAATCTCCACATCTTGCTCGACAATCGGATCTTCCCGGTCGCCTGTCTTGCGAATGACGCGCAGTTTTCCTTTCACGGTTTGGGCGGATCCTTCCGGTACGTCATTGCGCATCACCACGCGCATCTGAAATGGCTGTCCCCGCCGGGCATTGGCCGGGATGTCGAGCTTTTCGACCGACACTTCACCTCGAGCCGAGAGCATCACCGGCACTACGTCAATGCTCACCCCGGTGGCTGATGCCGAGCGAGCCTCGCGCCGGGCATTGCCCAAATTTTCGTTGCCGTCTGAAAGTATCACAATTCGCTTGGCGGCATCGGCAGGAAACATGGCTTTTGCGCGCTGGATAGCCGTTGCCAAGTCTGTGTACTCGGGATCGAGCAGAACTTCGGTCCGAGTGGGGAGTGGAAGCTGCACATTCACCAGTGGCATCTCGACGGCCGCATCTTTGCCAAACACAATCACGGCATAGCGATCGTTGCGACTTTCGTCTTGATGATCCATGATCGAGTTGTTGACAAACTCGACCATCTCCTGCCGATCGTCGGTCGGAATGCTCAGCGATTGGTCCAGTAGATAAATGACTGTGAGTTGGTCATTGCGACGTTGATATTGGATGTCGGCCAGCGAGAGGACGATTGCCGTGAGTACCAGCGAACGAAACACGAGCGCGGCTAGTCGCCTCCAGTGACCGAGCCCCGAGAGACTGTCGTAGCTCCACCACCACAACAGCGGCAGAAGCAGCAACAAGAGCAAATAGGCGGGGCTGTCGAAGGTGAAACTATGTTGCCACATGTCTGCTTGTCTTTACGGGCTAAAAAATAATTCGCTGTACGCGATGATTGTTCGAGTCGAGTACATGGAGTCGCCCCTGACTGTCACGAGCTAAAGCCCAGGGATTGTTGAGCTGCCCCGATTCTCGCCCCTGCGATCCCCAGCAACCGAGGGAATTCCCGTCGAGTGTAAACTTTTGGATTCGATGGTTCCCATATTCACAGATGTAGATATGTCCTTTGCCGTCCAGGACCAAGTCGTAGGGATAGTATAGTTTGCCGGGCTCGCTTCCTTCACTACCCCAGCAATCGAGAAGCATTCCCTCGGTGTCAAATACTTGTACCCGATGATTGCAGGCATCGACGACCCAAATCCTATCTTCCGCGTCGATGGCTAGATTCTGCGGACGGCGAAACTGTCCGGGTTCTTCCCCCGGGCCACCCCATTCGAGCAGATATTCTCCTTCAGGAGAAAACTTCTGAATCCGATCGAAATCGCCGTACTCGGCGACGTAATAATTCCCTTGAGAGTCCTCAACTGCATCGGTGACGAATCCAAACTCCCCCGGCCCGTGGCCCATGGTGCCGCCAATCTTCGCCTCAGGGATTTCATTCCCCTCGCTATCGTAAACCAGCATTTGATAGTAATGCGTGTCGGCCACCAGGAGTCGACCTTGTCGATCAATGGTCAGCCCCGAAGGCCGACCGTTGGCGCTTTCGGGGGTATGCCATCCATGGAGATAAGTTCCGTCTACGTCGAAGACTTGGATGCGGGCGGTCATGTCGACGATATAGAGGCGATCCGCGTCGTCGACGGCGATCGCTCGTGGTTTTTGGAATCTACCGCTGGAGATACCACGCAGCCCCCACACCAGATCAGGCGCCTCGCTGCGATCGCCGTGAGGTACGCAGCCGACCGCAAGACCCAGCAATATCAAGAAGCAATGTAGGAGCAGCGCGTGGAGTCGAAGTTTCGGCATAGCACCTAGTGTAGCGATTTGGGTGCGGGATTGCTGGAGGAGCCTGTTGGGACGCAACCTATTGCAGCATAAGGAGATGCAGCAGAACCCCCTAGGCCTTTTAGCTTGACCCGCGGAGCCAAAACCGTCTATATTGCTAATTCGGGGATGAGGGAGCGGGCTCGTTAGGTCTGATGATTGTCCGAAGACCATTATCCGATGTCTGTCCCAATTGGTTTTTTCTTTATCTGGCCAGTTCTTGGCACCTGCTTATGCCGCCAATCGTAATCGATCTACGTCAGGCTGAGGATACGCGGGACGTGGTTCATCGAGCAGTCCAGATGCTCGCAGAAGGGAAATTGGTTATTTTCCCTACGGAGACCGTCTACGGACTCGGAGCCAGTGCCCGAAATGCAGAGGCTATCGAAAGGATTTATGCCGCCAAGGGAAGAAACCACGACACGCCCCTGGCCCTGGCGATCAAGAGTGCCGAAGAAGCTTTCGACTATGTTCCCCGACCAGGCAAAATCGCCGAGCGATTGGCTCGACGGTGCTGGCCTGGACCGGTGACCTTGGTTGTCGACAACCACCATGAAGAGAGCTTGCTCCGTCAGTTACCTGCCTCGGTTCAGCAAGCAGTGGCCCCCAAGGGGTCCGTTGGTCTGCGTGTGCCAGCACACCAGATCGTATTGGATGTGTTGGGTATGCTCTCGGGTCCCATTGCCCTGACTAGCGCTAATCTGTCGGGCAAAGGGGACGCCAAGACTGCAGAGGAGGCCCTCAGCGGACTGAGTGACCATGTGGCCCTGGTCCTCAACGATGGCCCCTGTCGCTACGGCCAGCCGTCAACGGTAGTACGTGTGACCGACAAGTCCTACAATTGTCTGCGTGAGGGAGTTGTGGGAAAAAGCGCTTTGGATCGTTTGTCGAGCATGATCGTACTTTTAGTCTGTACCGGGAACACCTGTCGAAGCCCGATGGGGGAGGCCTTGCTCAAGAAATTGGCAGCGGAGAAGTTTGACTGCCCGCTTGAGGAACTAGAACAACACGGTGTCGTCGTTGCTTCGGCGGGAGTGGCAGCACTGCCCGGTTGTGCCGCGAGTGTCGAAGCGGTCGAGTTTATGAAAGAAAAAGGGATCGATCTATCGAAGCACGAATCACAACCCCTGACAGACAAATTAGTGCGACACGCGGATCTCATTTTTGCGATGACCAATAGCCATCGCCACGCAATCTTGAGGCGTTGGCCTGAGGCTTCGAGTCGTACTCACACACTGCGGGCCGACGGTGGGGACATAGCGGACCCAATTGGGGGGCCAGCAGAACTTTACCGACAATGCGGAGACCAGGTTGAGGCGGCACTCAAGGAAAGACTTGATTCCATTGATTTTTCGTAGAGGAGCTGGTAGGAGTGGAATCGTAAAACAAGCATTGAGCGGATCGGCGCTCGCCGCCGGTACACCAGATTACCGGTGGCCGGCGCCATTCCGCTCTCAGATTCTATTCAGACGGATAGCAGATTAGATTTTCCGGGACCCTTCCCGATAGGTTGAAAGGTTAAAGACATGCGAATTGCAATTGGTAGTGACCATCGAGGTTTCCATCTCAAGGAGAAGCTGGCATCCATCCTTCGTTCCAAAGGACACGAGGTGGAAGATGTCGGCACAGCCGTAACGGAATCGGTCGACTATCCCGATTTTGCTGCGCTCGTGGCCCGAAAGGTGAGCGACCAAGCTGTCGATCGGGGCATCTTGATTTGCGGCACAGGCATTGGCATGGCCATCACCGCCAACAAATTCCCCCATGTGCGGGCCGCTCCCATCACCGATGAGGTAACCGCTGAAATCAGCCGTCGCCACAACGACCTGAATGTGCTCTGCCTCCCCGCCGACATGCTCAGCCCCCGGGCCGTAGAACGCATGGTCGAGGTTTGGGTAGACACCGATTTCGAAGGGGGACGTCACGCCCGCCGGGTGGACAAGATCACCGAGATCGAAAAACACACTCTGCAGGAATAGAGCGATTACTTGCGCTAAGAGCCACCATGTTTAGCCGCAACCCGCCCGGCGAGTCCTGCTCGGCGAGAGGGGAGCGCGTTATTCACGCAACCCAGGCGAGTTCCAGGCCAACTTGCCTCGACCAGTGAAGATAATCCGCACCGTTGACCGCCCCATCGTGGTTGGCATCACCATGCTCATGTTCGGGATTATCCATATCGTAGTTCATGTCCCAAATCATCAGATCTTCGCCGTCGACGATCCCATTGCCGTCGAAATCAGCATAGAACAAGAACATTAGGTTCACGCCGTAGTTGGCTGATCTCAAAGCGTTGTCGGCTGAATCGGTATCACCATCGCCATCGAAATCCGCCTGGACGAAAGTATGATTTGGACCGCCCTGATTTCTCAACCAAACAAGGAAGTCACTCCCGCCAATGTCGTTGTCCAAATTCGCATCCCCCGGCAAGATCGTAAAGACGAAATTGAAATCACCCCCTGCGGTTCCATCGCCAGAGGGAAAGGTGCTGACTGCCGAGTCGGTAGTTAAGACGCTGAACGGGTTGATCCATTCGCCGTCGAGTTGTCGGCCAAAGTCGTCCATTACGGCGTCAGTGAGTGCAATGACATACTGATCGGCATCTAGGGGTGCATCAAATCTCCAGCGAAATTCCTGAGTGTCGGGGTCGAAGGTAAATCCACCCGAAGAAGCCAGCGTCGGCTCCACATGGGTCATGAGACCTGTGAGGGTCAAGCTGGCTGCGTCAATCGTGGTCTGATCCAGATTCTCACTGAATTTGATCCCCACCGTATCCGCCCCACCCACTGGCACTGTACGAAGCTGGATACCCGAGCCATCGAAATCGTTCTCATCGTCGTTTGGGTCATTGAACGAGAAAGGATCGTGGTCGGATTCGGAGCCACTGATGGTGACATTCACCACGCGCGCCAGACCAACTTCGTGGGCTCCGATATCAATCTGTGCTCCTCCCACGCCGTCTCCATCAAAAACACGAGTAAAGCCTATCCCGCGTTGGTCAAAATCAGGGACGTTTACTCCCGCGATTGCTGAAGGATCACCTGCGTCGATTGCTAGGCTGCCCTCCAATGGCGCATGTGTCTTGGTAGGTCCGCCATTGAAAGCCAAAGGGGCCAAGCCCGGATCGTTGCTCGAATTGTCAATGTTCCCCGCGCCGCTAGTAAGAGTTGAGGAGGTCACCTGACCCGGGCCGATTAGATTGTAGCTGGAATCGAGTTCGATGCTTCCGGCAATGTTGTTGGCCGTACTGTCCAGGTCAGAGACAACATTGCTGGAGACAATCGAATTGTTCAGGGTTGTGGTGATGCGATGCAGAGGGTTGTCCGGCTCACTGTACAACCCGCCCCCCTCCGGGGACTGGTTCTTGGCAATCGTGAGAAAATCAAGATCTGCCTCGAGCATACCATCATCACCCGTGCCAATGCCAGACAATCCTATCCAAACTCCTCCCCCTTGGCTGAGTGCCTCGTTATCTGAGAATGTCGAGTTCACGAGAGCCACGTCGAAAAGATCGGCATCTGGTTGGTACTTTACGACAGCGATCCACACCCCGCCGCCATGACCTCCCACTATTGTCGCGGGATAGCCTGGGTAACCCTCTTGCAGTGTACCAGCAGTATTTCCCGATACGGTGCTGTTGGTCAGGGTGAACTCAGCTCCATACTTGGTACAGGTCCAGATCCCTCCTCCGTTACTGCTGGCTTCGTTACCAGATATCGTCGAATCAATGATTTCTAACTTCGGTTGGGTACTCTCGGTACTCCCGTTAAAGCCTGCCAAATCAGCATAAATGCCACCTCCATTACCGGAAAACGGACTGGTGCTGATTGCCTTATTCACCAGGAATTCGCTTTCTTGAATCGTTATGACTTGGGATACACTGCTGGAAGTATGTGGTTTTTTGATTGCCACCCCACCTCCATTAAAATTCGCAGTATTGTTAATGAACTTGCTTTTGGAGATCGTCGCTTCGAGCCAGTCATGCAAATAAACGCCACCACCATCTATATAACTATGATTGTTCTCAATTATTGTGTTCGTGACATTGAGCACTCCACGCCTTGCAAAGATCCCACCTCCACTTCCAGAGGTAGTATTACCTGTAATTGTGCAATCATCCAGCGTTAGGATACCGGCGTCGCCAGTAGTTGAGGACGGGTTCCAAGTACCATCGAAGTTGATTCCACCTCCACTGCCGGCATTACCGCCCGTGATGGTGAGGTTCTTAAGAGTGGCTTCAGGGCTACCGTAGTAGCTCGATAGACGAATATCAAAAACCCCAGAATTATTTCCAGTAGCATCAATCATAATACCGCCGGATAATTCTGAGGCGTCGATAGTAATATCACGGCTGATATTGATTTGGAGAGGGAAAAAGTCCTTGGCAAGCGTGATCGTGCCGCCGTTGAGGCTTGAGGCGAATTCGATCTTGTCGTTTTGGCCAAGTAAATCAACAGTTTCATCGATGCGTGCGAACTCTCCAGCAAGTGGCACTGATGTACCATTGACGTATACTAGTGCTTCACGCAAGGTAAGCTCCCCATCCTCGACAGGAAACGGTTCATCGCTGTTCAAACTCACAGTCAAAGTAGCAAGAACACGGCGTTCTTCGAGAACCTCAAATCCAAAATGATTCGATAAACTAGATAGTTTTCCAGAGTCACAAAGCTTCGCTTTACTGCTCTTCGCATTTTGACGCAGACCCATCCATTCAAGAAATTGATTGACCAAAATATCCCTCCCTGCAAGATTATGTGCTTAAAGATATAGCCTGTCGCAAGCATCGAGCTTAATGCCCATACACAATACTATGAGAAAGCAGAGCGTGGCTGTTCTGGGCTCTGGAATTTGCGCTACTCGGAACCCTACATTCGTAGGTTCGTTGTTGGGCAATGAGTGATTGCGAAACGACGACGACAGATCTAGAAATGTTGTTGTAACGCTCCAGTCACTACCGCGCACGCCTCGTATACCTAGAGGATTATTGCTTTGCAAGTCAAAATTAGATTCTTCCCACTCAAAGACGTTGCCAGCTAATCCAACTATGCCGAAAGGGCTGGGACCTCCCGCCAACATAACATCGGCTGGCCCAGATTGGTTGTATACGG
The DNA here is from genome assembly GCF_008065115.1 of Bythopirellula goksoeyrii. Classification (NCBI taxonomy): domain Bacteria; kingdom Pseudomonadati; phylum Planctomycetota; class Planctomycetia; order Pirellulales; family Lacipirellulaceae; genus Bythopirellula; species Bythopirellula goksoeyrii. The sequence continues at coordinate 2,652,137 of NZ_CP042913.1, forward strand.
CAGTATTCGGATCAATCCCGCTGCTAACCGGATTGGGTGCGGTATCGCTTCCGTTGGGAAAATCAAACCATTGGTCGCTCACAGGATCATAGAAGGCTGCTTTGTACCACTCATCGGCACTAGGCAGAAAGTATTTTGCCTGACGATTACGGAATAGATTCGTTGGATCGTAGCCAGCGTCACCAGAGTTCCACAATTGAAAGTCACCATTCGTATCGAACTTGTAGGCCGGGGTATTCCCCGTACTGGTGTTGAGCCAATTCACAAACCGAGCCGCCTCGAACCAACTCACACTCGTGGCGGGTTTTTGGAGTCCACGCGAATCGAGGGTGATGCCCAGTGGGTCACCAGCATCAGCGCTGAGCGTATTGGCCTTGCGAATCGCCTCCTCGGGAATCTCAAACTTCCCGATCCGATAGGTGTATGACACCGCTCCGGCTGGATTAGGGTCTCCCGTAGTGTCTGCCACATTGCCTGGATCGCCAACGGTGACAAACTCGATCTCGAACGAGTTCGCTCCACTGCCAAATGTGTCGGCAACGGCTGCCGGGAGTGAACTCAAAGCGAAAGCACAGAAATAGAATAAGACAACGGACCAGAAATTTGAATGCTTCATGAGACCCTCACTTTCCTGTTATGACTGTAGTTTATGGGGGGGGGGGGGCTGTCAAGTAAATCCTGCCCCAAAATTCCATTGTATCATCAACCATGGAGAATTGTGGTCTGTTTTGCGGCGTGGTCATGAGCCCATTGCCAAGCGCATCTGGTTAGCCGTCTATGAAAACTCGTTGCTTACCGAGTCCTGCTCGGCAAAAAGCGGAGCGCGTCTCTCCTGGCTCTCAGCTTCCCAAAGTGGCCCAAAAAAAGTTGTGGAATTTCTCCCCGACATCTTGATAATGGTACGTGCGATAAGTAATAGGAACGCACTAACGCCCGCAAGGGGCTTGCGGGTTTGCTCGCGCCAGGTTTGCGCGCTGAATGCGTTTGACGATTTCGACGAGCAAGGAGCGGCCAGTTTGGTGGGGTTGTGTTTACAAAACTCCGCCGCGGAAAAGCCAATGTAATTCGCGTAAGTCTTGATCGGCCAACGAGTTGAGCCCCAAAGAACCGGCACAATGAGAGGGGGTTTTGTTTTGTAAGAAAAGATTTCGACAAAATGTGCGGCGACAAAACTCCTGTTTCGGTGCGCAGGATCGAGATAGAATCATGAGCTTTACATCACCCGCGTTTAGCCGCGCCTCACGAGGCGAAAGGGAAGCGCTTCCTCGAGCTGGCCCAAGAATCGATGTAGAGATTCGCTTCCCAATTGCGATAGTACGATCGCACCGAAATGCAACTGCTCCTTGACAATTTTCATATCTGCAAATGGGCCGGGAGTTCTTCCCGAAAAACTCCCGACCCCAGGGAAAGTGCTGCGCGCATCAAGTAACACCGGTACAGCGATTTTCCTGGAACCTGCAACTCGATCCAGACCAGCCCAGAGTAGTTTTTTTTACAAAACCTCCCCCCTCTGGCCGAAGCATGATCTGCGTAACTCACGATCCATCAACAAGATACGGAGAGTTTCTGTCGAGATTCATAAGCAGTTTGGTTTTGTCAAAAAGCGATTTTTGACAATTCTCGCCCGGTAGTTCCACTCTGCCGGAGCGAATCTGAATCGTTGCACGACCAGACAGGTCGAGAGAGAATTCGAGCGAAAGATTGCGAACTGCTCTACGCTTCATCCGCAGGCAGCAGCTTCAAGATTGCTTGCCGCAATTCCTTTGACTTCACGGGCATTTGCAGGACAACCCGCTGCTCGTCGGGTTTGGCTTGCTTCTTGAGTCCGTTTTGTTTGTCCCCGAGTAGGAGCACGACTGGCGTGTTCTTCGTGGAAGATTCTTCCCCAAATTGGTTGAAGGCGGCGACGGCGCTGGCACCTATGTGGCCGGTGCTCATCAGCACGATATCAGCCATATTGCTATCTTCGTAGAATCGTTGAAAGAGCCGTTCGGGGTCGCTGGTCACTAGGACGCGATAGCCTTGTTTCTTGAACAACTCACGAAAAACGTTTTGCATTTTCGTGTCGGATTCCACGATCATCAGTTTGCGAGGCTGGCCATTCGCATCGTGACCTTCCTGCGGGCCCACGTCCACAGCTTCGGCAGGGAGATCTTTATTGTCGCGGACACGTTTGCTTGCCAGCTTAAGATCGGCAAGCATCTCTCCCGGCGTTTGGTACCGACGCTCGGGGACCAACTCCATCGCTTTGTTAACCACCCGTACGAGTGCCAAGGGGAGATTGGGATCAATTTCGGAGATTGGTTTGATCGTGAGAAAACGCGACTTATCGAGGCGCTTGGTCCGATCCCGATTCTCCGACATCGGAGCCTGGCCACTCATGAGCTGGTAAAAGATGCACCCGGCAAAGAAGATGTCGCTTCGCATGTCGTCTTTGCGGACGTTGGTGGCTCGCTCCAGACCGGCATAGTCAATCGTGCGTGGATTGGCACCATCGCTCGCTTCATCACCCCCAAGTCCCGCCAGGCCGAAGTCAACCAGTTTGGCGACCCCGTCGCTCGATACGATGACATTTGACATTTTCAGGTCGCGATGCGTTATCCCCCGTTGATAAGCGTAGCTAAGCCCTGCAACCATCCCCTCCACGATGCGGGCCGCTTCGAGTGGTTCAAATTTCCCCCGGACTCGGAAGAAATCGCGCAAGTTATGCCCCTCCACAAAATCCATCACGATGTAGTGAATCTTGCCTTTGGAATAGACTTCGTGAATGGCAACGATATTGGGATGCTTGAGCTTCATTCCTAGTTCCCCCTCGCGCCGAAAGAGATCGGCCTCGGTTGGAATGTCGCTCTTGCTTTTGCGCAATACCTTGAGGGCAAACAGTTCGTTGGTTGTCCGATGGGCAGCACGATAGACACGTGCAAAGGTACCGGCCCCGACGAGATAGAGCACCTTGTAGTCGCCATAGACGAAGCCCGTCCGATAGCCTTGCTCAAGACGTTCGAGCTGAAAATTGGTGAGTAGGCCTTGGCGAACGAGAAGTTGTTTGAATTGCTCGTAGTCTACTTCCTGAGTTCCGAAAGCATTCCAAACACCACGCAACTGTTCTTGGGTGACAATACTGACATCCAAAGCGCGCTGTGCCAGTGATTCGGCAGTCTGATCAGTGACCATAGCGCGCAATCGTCCCAGTCCGGCGAACCTTTATCCGGAGAGGCAAGTCCGGAGAAAATCGATGTGAAATGCACTTTCACAGGTACTCAGCCACACCGGCTCCCAGCAGTCGCTGCAATAGCTTCCAACCGCAGAGCCGCACTACTGATCTGGAGAACAGAATCCGGTAGGAAAGTCGAGTTGCCCAGGGTAACCGGCTGTTCTGCCAAATGAGGGGCTGTAAGTCCCTATTAGAGATGCCAACAGAACTGCATTCTACCAGATTGCAAGGATCAAGGGTATCGGCTGGAGAATACAGAATCGTACTGAAATTCGGCGAAAATTCCGCCCAATCGACTAGCCACTTCGCATATCAGGAGTTTAATTTCGTGGAAACACCTAATGGATGAGATAATGGCCGCTCTCAGCTCTCAAATTCCTCAAGCTGCGAGCGATACTCGTCTCTTTCTCGACGCGTCGCCTCGAGATCAAACATAAGATACTTCATATCCAAGCGAAGTTGGCCCAAAGCGTCTTGTACGAGAGTGAGAATACGGCGGCGACGGCAGGTACTTTCGACGACAGCATCGATCAATGGGGCCAGTTGCATGGCGTATTCTGAGGGAAGGTTATTGATCGAATCAGCCAATCGCTGCAGATCGGCAGGAACGGTTTCCACGGTCGACAAGGAGGGGTTTTGGGTGCTGCTCATGGTCTATCTCCAAAGATGAGGGGGATTTGATTGGACATAGAGCAGAGCGTGTACCAATGGGGGAGGCTCCCCCTCAGAAAACAACGCAAACCAATATGACCAAAGGACTTACAAATAAAACATCCCCGCCATTCTGATATTTGGTCGACAGAATGCATGTTTACTTCTTGCTGCGGATTGAACTGGTAAATCAACGGAACTCCTGATACAAGCCAGACTTACAGCGATTTTTCGCTCAAGTTGTCGCGTTGTGTTTCCGCAACAAGGCTCATCAGTTGCCGATAGAACAGCAGAGGCGATGAGTAGGCTCAGCCAACAATTAGCGGCGAGCCCAGAAAATCTTCAAAATACTTACTGTTCCAATTCTGATTTTACACTCATGCTCCCTCGCAGGCCACAATTTGGAATTTTTGGAACCTGCGTGGGGCAGTTTGTTAGGCAAATACTGAACGTTGGGAGCCCTGCATTTCCGCAAGGAATGCTCGCCACTTTATTGGCCACTTTTTTTTCTTTGGTGAGTGGGCTCGCAGCTGAACCTGCTTTTCTCGACGAAATGGATGGTGCTGCGCCAGTTCTCCGACTTGCAGAGAAAAGTAGTTTTCAAGTGGTATCCCAGCATATCGAGCGTGATGAGCATCTTACTGGCTCGGGCGCAGAGGTTGTCCAGCTTCGAGGACCTGCCGGTGAATCTGCACAACTCAGCTTTGACATTCCTAGTGCCCCTGTCATCGCAGAGCTCTCCATTGCGGCAACCATTTCGAGTAACCGACCTGGAGTGCAAATTGCCGCCCGAGTCGTCTTGCCTCGCAGCAAAGATTCTCTGACGGGTCGCAGCCGCGAGCTTCTGTTGCGCGGTGGTAGTCTGAGCCGCGGGATGCCTGGAGAAAGGCTGCAGCTCACGGAGCTCCCTCAACTACTCTCTGAACAAACACGCATTGCACGCATCCGGGCAGAAGATCGCATTGACTCGCGCGAAGCCTACGTAACCCAGCTCGTGTTCCTAGTTCCTGGTGGATCGGGCGTGACGGAACTGATCGTCGATCGAGTTGAACTTGACGGCATCATTCTGGAGTACAAAAGCGATCCTGAAATCATCACCGCTTCGACCGAATCAATTTTGGTAGAGCCAAGAAGTAAGCCTGCGACGAGCGATGCAAAACTAGTCCCACGAGAAATCCTTAATCTGCGAGAACCCCGGCGTGCTGCGTCGCCCATACAACGAATCATACGTTGGCAGGGGGAACCCTTTGAGATGCTCAAAGAACTGGGCTTCAATGCCATTTGGCTATCGCGAGCCGCAACGCCGACAGAACTCTCAGAAGCGCAGCGATTGGGAATCGTACTTGTCTGCCCCCCACCGGTCGAAAACCTAGCAACACTATCACAAGCGGAGGAGTGGGATCATGTCATTGCATGGGATTTAGGGGATCTAGTCGCGACCGACGATCTGGAACAAGTTCTTCGCATGAAGCAACTTATCAGGCAAAATGATCCCATAAGTTCTCGCACAACAGTGATGACCTGCGAGCAATTATCACGAGACGTTAGTCGCACTACCGACGCACTCCTGCTTGGGCGCGAGCTTCTTGGTTCCGACCTCACATTAAGAGACTTCGTAGCCTGGTTGGGGCAGCGTCAACGGCTTGCTAGACCAGGCACTCCGTTGTGGACAACCATACCAACGCAAGTCTGCCCACAGCGCGCAATTCAAATCGAGTCTTTGCAAGGCAAGAATGGCAACCTCGTTCCAGCAGGAGGTTCTTATGATCAGCTGGCCGCAATCACTTCAGCGGCCATGAGCATTCGCTGTCGAGATTACCTATTTGAATCCTACTCTTCGCTCGCGTCTCCCGACCCCGAAACTCGTCAGCGGGCACGTACTCTGGAACTATTGAATCTTCGTCTGCGATTGCTCACGCCCTGGCTCGCAGCTGGCAAGATTGCTGGCGGCGCCAGAAGTACTGTTCCAGGATTGTCGGCGATCGTATTGCAAGCCGAAAGAAGCCACCTTTTGATACCAATTACTTGGTCACGAGATTTTCGTTCTCAGCAAGAATTACACACTTCAGGACCAGTATCATTTGTTGTGAAAGGTGTAGCCGAATCCGCAGATGTCTATTTGCTCTCACTTGCAGGGGCCGAACGTGTACGGCACGAACGAACGACCGGAGGCTTGCGAATATCGGTTGATTCGCTACCACCTGATAGCATGATCATGCTGACCAGCGATGCCCAAGCATTTTCACAAGTCTCCCAGTTCTTGCGCAGCATCGCCGGTCGTGCGTCGCGTTTGCGCCGCGATGTCGTTGCCCAGCGGTTGCAGCAGCTCGAAGTAGTAAGCAATGCTAAGAGCACTGAAGAAGTTACCGGCGTGAAACAATTGTTGGCTCGCTGTGAAGGCGAACTGGCAGCGTGTGACCAGGATCTGCAAAGAGGCTTTGTGGAGCAGGCATGTCGAAGATCTCTAGCCATCGAGCGTACCCTCTCACAGGCAGAATATTCATTGCGAAATGATAGTCAATCTGCCGAATCACAGGTTGTGACCCCTCTGATTTTTGGGGTTGATACAATCAGCGAAGAACGGCATTTGCAGGAAGCTCTCTCCCGCGCAACGACGAAGACCCATCTCCTTTCCGGGGGTGAGTTTGAAGACCTTCAACCGTTACTTGCACAAGGCTGGCGGCACAAGCAACTCCCTGTTCCGGGAATTACCTCTGGTGTGCGGCTCTCACCAGAGGCGCCTCACGCTGGAGCCTATTGCTTGGAATTGGAAGCTCGGGCAATCGATCCTACACAGCCCATTTCTGTGATTTCGACGGCGCCAGTCTGGATTACCTCGGCTGCCATACCAGTGAAAGCCGGAGAAATCGTGGAAATCATGGGCATGGCACGAGTCCCCGAAGAACTAATTGGTTCGGTCGATGGTTTGGAGATAATCGACTCGCTAGGAGGTGCAGGGATGGCAACTCGCGTCAAATATGCACCGAGCTGGCAAGCTTTCCGAATTCTCCGTTGTGCGCCCGCTGATACGAACTTAACAGTCTCACTGGCACTCTCAGGACTAGGTCGAGCCCAAGTGGATAATTTGATGGTGCGGTCTCTGCAGATGCCGCGTGAGTTGGCGGGGCGACCGCAATCAGAGGAACAATCTCGCCAATAAACTTCTCGTACTTTCTTCGAATCCGTCTGTGCAAGGCCGATGGTGGTCTGCGCATACTATTCTCTCGGCCTGGGGCCGACGGTTACCAAAAAGTACGCCAATTGCTTTTTTTCTCTCTGGTGCCAAACTGGGAGCATGAAGCGAGATTCTGAGACACTACGCGAGGACGCCCTGAAAATCTGGCATGCTGGCGTCGCTGCTGTGCAGCCTGCGAGACTGATTTCTGAATCGGTTGCCGTCGCTGGTAAATCGCTTTGGCTAGGCGATCAAGAAATCGATTTCGATTCGATCAAAAGGATTATCGTCGTTGGCGCTGGCAAAGCCGGGGCTGCGATGGCGCTTGCTCTGGAAGGAGCATTGGGAGAGCAGGTGCTGCGGGACAAAAGCGTGGCAGGGTGGGTAAATGTTCCGGCGGATTGTCTGTTGCCGACCAAAGTGATCCATCTTCATGCGGCGCGCCCTGCGGGTGTGAACGAGCCCGCTGAAGAGGGCATCGTTGGGACTGGTGAGATCCTCAGTCTTGTCGCTAACCTGGATTCGGATGATCTTTGTATCTGTTTATTATCAGGTGGTGGTTCGGCCTTGCTGCCGGCACCAATCGAGGGTCTGTCTCTGCTGGAAAAACGCGATTTGATTCGGACTATCTCGGCCGGTGGAGGGAATATACAGCAACTCAACGCAGTACGTCGTGAGTTGAGCCGTGTGAAAGGGGGCGGGCTGGCCCGCGTTTGTCGGGCTGGGCAAACGGTATCCTTGATCCTTTCCGATGTCTTGGGCGACGACCTAGAGACTATCGCCTCGGGACCGACAGTGTTGCGGGAGCCGACTCCTGAATTGGCTATCCAGGTTCTATATGACTTGGGCATCCAGGATCATCCCTCAGCACAGAAAGCAATCCAGCTGCTCAAACATCTACCGGTAGAGACGCATCCCCTAAACAGTTCATGCTCTGTCTCCAATCTCATCATTGGCAACAACGCCACGGCTGTTGATGCGGCAGGTTGTGAAGCGGAACGGCTTGGTTATAGTCACGCGATGATCTCGGCGCGCGAACCCGAGGGAGCGGCAGAAGAAGTCGCAGCCCATTTTGCCGAGATGGCTGTCACCATGCGAGGGGAGGATGGCCCTGATTGTCTCATCTCGGGGGGCGAACCGACCGTTCGATTGTGTCCTGCGGACGAGCGGGGGCTCGGCGGTCGCAATCAGCAACTCGCACTGGCCATGCTCGAAGCGATCGACGATTGGCAGGGGCTTTGCCTCGTGGCCGGGGGCACTGACGGCGAAGATGGGCCAACCGATGCAGCAGGAGCGTTGGTGAATGAACCGATTGCGGCGAGAGCGCGCGAGCTGGGATTGGACCCACGGGCGTATGTCAAACGCAATGACGCATACCACTTCTTTGCGGAAGTTAACGGATTGCTCAAGACCGGGCCTACGCAGACGAATGTCTGTGACCTGCGTGTGTTGACGGTAGATCGCTAAGCCGCAAGAGGCTCAATCCCACCACCATTTGTCGGCAGGGAGGTCACCGAGGCTGATCTCTGCACGAGCGGCAGCAACCGTGCCTGCTTCGTCCTCCAATAGATTGTCGACATCTAGGGCTTGGTTGGCTTGAATCTGGACACCGCCACCCACGGGGGTTGCCAGATGCGCGCCTTTCCAGATGGCGTTTACTGCTGAGTTTACTTTCTCTGGTGCGTTGTAGACTGCAACTGGATAGATTGATTCGTCGCCCAGCACGGAGAGATCCCAATCGGCTTGCCCGTAGTAGTCATTCTTCTGAATCAAAGCAGCCACGATTAACATGTCAATACAATTGCGGAGCTGAGCGTAAACTGGGTCTCGGTCGGCTAGTTGGCCATATCGATCTGTAAAACCCTTAGTAAAACGTTCACTGGCTCGACTCTGGCGACCTGCCTGCTGACGCTGGCCGCTTGCGCTGACAACTTCATCTTCGCCGATCAGTTTCACGCCATCACCAACCAATTCGGCAGCCATACCGTCTTCCGACGTACGAATCCTCTTATAGTCAGGCACAAACCACCAGCGAGACATGGCATTGCGGGCCACAGCACCAGCAGAAGCTAGGGAGATCCAACTACGAATTCGCGCCGCTGGCTCAACGAGACCGATACCAATGAGTTTCATGCGATAGTCGGCCTCGACCATGATTCGTGCAAAACGAGTTGTCGCGGGAATTCCACCGATAGTTACCAACTGCATACCCAAGCTCTCTTGCAGTCCATTGACAATAAATTGTTCGTCGCCGGGGCCGATTTGACGACCGATCGAGCTAAGGAACTGTTGCATGCGCGCGAGCCCTTCGTCAGTAGCATCGATTGAACAATAGACGATTGGGTTGGAATTCTTGCTGGGTGGGAAAGTTCGCAGTGCGACGACCAGTTCTTCAAGTTCCAGGATCGGCTGTCCACTTTCAATTCCGACTAGGCGGCCTGCGTAGTCCGACATCCAGCCTTCCGCCGGACCAGCAATAACAATGTCTTTCGTTTCGGGATAGTAAAAAACGTATTTAATGCGTGTGAGACCAGCAAGACATTTCATGGCTTCGTCGGGACCATGGCCTTCACTGATGGCTTGTTGAGTCAAGCGAGCAAGTCGAGTCAAAGAAACCTTACGGAGCTTGCTGGGCTTGGCGATATCAGCATCTAGCGAGGCCAAGGCTTGGGCAGCCCGCTCACGGGCGAGAAATCCATTGGGATCGCCACTGGTAAGCCGCTGCAATACTCCGTTGGCATCAACAGCCACACCAGCCGCCACCAAGTTGTCGGTTTCGTTGTCGCCTCCTCCGCCATCGCCACCGCCGCCGTCACCGCCACCGCCACCACCATCGTCTTGACAATACGCGTGTTGCGGGCAAGTTGTCGCTAGCAAACCAATAACGGCGATGAAAGATAAACAACAAATGCCTAACCGAATCGGTTTCAACAAAAATCGCATGGGTACCTCAAGATCTCGTGCGAAAAAGTCTGTTCCAAAAGCCTACAGTCCGTGCACCAGCCGCCCAGCCTGAATACCAGCCAGACTGTCAGTGGAGCATCGGGGGCCAACATTTATGGTAATTGGGGCGAGCGGCGGAAGCAAGGAATTCGCCAACAGCAGAAGAGACTACCAGTTTCGACGTCCCACCATACGGATCGAGAGTATTTCCCGATGAAATCGACACATTTGGCTTGTCCGGCATGGTCGATCTAGTCGCCAAAGTAGGCCGACAAAGTTGCGTAAACTCTACGTAGATGTTGCTTTCTGGCATCATTTACTCGCCCAGGCGTTAGATTTTCACAGTGAGATAATCCGCGCAGGGCCGAGATATGTACCGGTTCGCCCGTGGAACGTACTGAAATACCAGATGCTCCATGAACAGTTTCCCTACAATTTGCTCGCTCTCCAGGCTAGTAATCGCCATTGCTGGGCTATTAGCGAGTGGCTGCTGTTCGTGTCTGCCCCGGATCGACCCTTCGGGTGAAAGATGCTTCATTTGGCCCAATCAACAGACAGTAGATGTAGTCCCCGCAACCTCGACGGTTGGCAACCCCTTTGCACCACCTGTATTCACCGATCCCGTCTTCCCTCAAGCCACAATGCCAGTTGCGGGGGCTGCAATTGCAAGTCCGATGGCCGCCCCCGTGTTGCCGTCAAATCAGGTGATGCCGCCGAATCAGGTATTGCCGCCGAATACTGTCGCTTCTGAGACACTGACGATCACCCCCGAACGGGTTCTTGCTCCGATTGGCAGCGAAGTGGTTTTGAAGGCTGGCATCTGCACGGATGACAACTACCTGATCACCGACCAAAAAATTGAGTGGCTTGTTGCTCGTCAAAATGCGGGCGAGATCGTGGAGTTGGGGGGAAAAGGAATCTGTCGTAATCCCCTTATGCCCTGGAACAAACCGAAGAAGATCGACAACCAATACGGTATTGGCTACACGGCCGCGATTCCACTAACGCTAGACCGCGGCACAGGAAATCCGAGTGACGACGTCGCGATTGAGCCCGGCCACGCCTGGGCGAGTATTACTTCTCCCGTAGAAGGCTCCAGCCATATAACGGCAGTCGCACCCGTTGTCAAAGGTTTGTCCCAACGTCGTGCCAGTGCTACGATTTATTGGGTCGACGTACAGTGGACATTCCCTCCCGCAGTCGTTTCGGGCGGATCGTCGCAAATACTCACAACCAACGTCCGTCGCCAATCTGACGGCACTCCGCTAGCAGGTTGGCTCGTGAGGTATGAAGTTGCCGATGGTGGCGGAACTCTCTCCGGAGGTCAATCAGGTCAAGCAGTCGAAGTATCTACCGGTGTCGACGGCAACGCCAGTATCGATGTCACACCAACCGGTGGCGTAGGAAATACGACCCGTATCACGATGCAGATAGTCCGACCAGCGCGTTTTGCTGGAAGTGACATGCCGCGACTGGTGGTTGCCAATGGCGCTACGAATGTTAATTGGGACGGAAGCAGCACGTATCTTCCCCCCGCAGATGACCTGGGAGCTTCCGATCCGGTGCTTCCGATTCCAAGCGGTGGATCGAATGTCTCACCTCCCATTACGCCAGCCGAACCGGCCGTGATACAACGCCCCATCTTGGAACTAGAAGTTCGAGGTGAGCCCACTGGTCAGGTGGGAGGAGAAGCACGTTACGAGGTCGTGATTAGCAATCGCGGCAACGCACCCGCCACTGGCCTTACACTCAGCGATCGGTTTGACGAGGGATTTCGTCATCCCAGCGACAATCTGGGTTCTCGCAACATCGACAAACCTCTCTCGGTCACACTTGGACCAGGTCAGTCGCATACTGAATTCATTACGTTTGAAGTCGTGCGCGCAGGAAGCATCTGCCACGATGTGAAGGTTCGTAGCCGAGAGGGGGCGGAAGCTTCCAAACAAGTTTGCTTGGAAGTGATCCAGCCTGCGGTTCAACCTCAGCCTGGCTTGGAAGTGCGTAAAGATGGTACGAGACAAAACGTAGTCGGTGAAACGACTCTCTTTAAACTCTCGGTAAAAAATACGGGAGCGGTCCCGCTCACAAATGTGGAAGTGCTTGACCAGTACGACAGTGTTTTTCTAGCAAAACCACTTACACAAGGCTACGAAACGATTCGCGACACCGACAACAAGTCTCGTTTTCTCTGGCGGATTCCCCGCTTGGAGGTTGGTGCAACTGAGCGGTTTGAAGTCGAGTGTATCTGCCAAGCCCCCAAGCTACGGGCATGCAGCATCGTTCAAGTCTCGGGCGATGGAGGACCTGGCATTGGCATGGTTCCCAGTGCGGACGAGCATTGCATCGAGATTGTCGAAGCCCGAGGACCAGGAGCCGGCGGAGCAGCAGATGTCGTCCCTCCTTCTGGTGGAGGGAGGGGTATTAGTCTGTCGATTTCTCCCTACAATAAGAAGCCGCTTGCTGGCAGCAGGGCTACCTACCAGTTCTTTGTACAGAATAATTCGAACAGTACAGACGAGCAGATTCAACTGCGTGTGCTGTTCCCTCCAGAGATCATTCCCGATATGGCCACACTCCAATCGGTCGTAGCGGGACAGCTCAATGGAAATGAACTGCGATTCAATCCCGTCGCTAGTATCCGTGCCAACGAACGGTTGAGTTTCACAGTGACGACCTCGGTGCTAAAAGCTGGTTTCGTGAACATTACCGCCGAGGTGACCAGCAAGAACTTTCCTCAAGGTGTTCAAAAAACCGAGCAAGTTGAAATCGTCGGTTTTTAAACTAGCCGCTTGCGGTATAGCGTTTCTACTCCATTCGCCTAAATTTGGGGTCGACGTCGACCCAGCTCGCCACGATGCCTCGCTACGCACTACTCCGACATGAATGTCCCTCGGAATACAAGCCCAGCCATTGGGACTTGATGCTGGAGGTGGGCGGAGTACTAGCCACCTGGGAACTCCGCGAGCTGCCAGCAGCCTGGGCCAACGCATTGCACCTGAACGTGATTGAAGCCGGCGCACCAGGGAACGTTACTCGACTGCCGGATCATCGCCTCGACTATCTCGACTATGAAGGACCAGTCACGGGCGGTCGTGGGTCCGTGTCTCGGATTTCTGGTGGATCGTTCCAAATTCTCGAATCCACCCCTGATACACTGACCGGAGTGCTAAGCGGAGAGACGTTAAGTGGAGAGTTCAAGCTGACCCGCGTGGCGGACTCAGATTTCTGGAATTTAGATGTCTAACTCAATCCTGAAGAACCTGGCCGGAAGGCCAGCGCCATGCTGTGAATAACCCGCGCCTTCCGACACGGGCTATCAAAGCTGTAAGTGAAGTCAGGTGGAATAGGCAGGGTGCATAGTTTCCTTGGTTGGCCCCTCCTGCTGACGTTGACCACGTTTGCCTATCCACTAGAATCTTACCTCTCTTAACGAATTGAGGCCTATCCTGCGCGCAGACCCAAACTAATGCCACAACTGATGACCAATAACGCTGAAAACCATACAGACGATCTTTCAACTTTGGAGAGTAACCGCCGTGAGAAAATGGCGCGTCTCCAAGAATTGGGTATCGATCCCTGGGGAGGACGTTTCGACGACCGAACTCTCGTGGGAGAGATTCGCGCCGCTGCCGATCAGATCGCCTACCAACTCGAAGACGGTACCACGTTGCCACTCCCCGATTTCGACCAGCAAGGCCCCGATTTCAACTTTCGCCAATGGAAAGCCGACCAGGGGAAGGGAAAGATCATTGGTCCCCAGGTGCGTGCTGCTGGTCGCATCGTATTGCACCGTGACAAGGGCAAACTACACTTCATCGACATCCGTGATATGAGCGGTCAGATCCAGCTCATGGTTGGTCAAAAACAAGTAGGCGATGATTGGAAAACTGTTGAATTGTTGGATCTGGGAGACATCATCGGCGTCGATGGCCAACTGGTTCGCTCCAACACAGGGGAATTGTCGATAGCCGCCGAAAGGATTCATTTTCTTACCAAATCCATCGAAACCCCGCCGGATAAACACGGCGGGTTGCAGGATGTCGAACTCCGCCAGCGGCAACGCTATCTCGATCTGACTTACACCGAGGGTGTGCTTGATCGTTTTTTGAACCGTACCAAGATCGTACGATCCATCCGCGATACTCTTAACGGCCAGGGATTTGTCGAAGTCGAGGGTCCCACACTGCACTCAATTGCCGGGGGTGCAGCCGCGCGGCCGTTTATGACGCATCACAATACGCTCGATATGGATCTCACACTCCGCATCGCTTTGGAGTTGCACCTCAAGCGACTCATGGTGGGCGGGATTGAGCGAGTCTACGAACTGGGCCGTGTGTATCGCAACGAAGGGATCAGTCCCAGGCACAACCCTGAGTTTACAATGCTTGAGGTATATCAAGCATTTGGCGATTATCGTTCGATGATGGATCTCACCGAGGCGTGCATCTGCAACGCAATTCAGGCTACGGGGCAGTCCTATGTGCTCTCTTGGGGCGACAAGTCCATTGATTTTACGCCACCCTTTGCCAGGCGAACTTATGCGGAGTTGTTTGAGGAAGCTACCGGGATTGATACCGAAATCCCGAACGCTGAAGCGGCCATCGCCGAACTTGCGAAATCGCTGCATATTGAGACGAAAGGGCGACATCCTGACGTCATTAAGAGCGATGTGTTTGAGGCAAAAGTTGAAGATGCCTTGGTGGGTCCAGTCTTTGTGATGGACTATCCGGCTAGTATCTGTCCTCTGACAAAGCGAAAGCGTGACAACCCGGCAATTGCCGAGCGATTTGAGTTGTTCATTCACGGAATGGAAGTGGCCAACGCCTATACGGAACTTAATGATCCTGACCTACAGGAAGAGTTGTTCCGCACGCAGTTGGATGGCCTGAGTGAAGAAGATTCGATGGCCAAGATGGACACGGACTTTGTCCGCGCCCTTCGGCACGGCATGCCGCCGGCGGGCGGACTGGGTATCGGTATTGACCGACTAGTGATGCTGTTGACCAATACCCAAACTATCCGCGATGTGATCTTGTTTCCACTTTTGAGACCTGAGAAGTAAACGAACTTTGCCGGAAGCTAACGCATCCGGCTCGCCTACTGGACCACGGACGGCTCCTATGTACAAACTGCTTCTTTGCTGGCGTTATCTGCGCACCCGTTATATCGCACTGGTTTGCATCGTGAGTGTGATGCTTGGCGTGGCGACGATGATCGTCGTCAATAGCGTTATGGCTGGTTTTACTCACGAGATGCAAGCCCGCATTAACGGCATGCTGGGCGATTTGATCTTTGAGAGCCGCTCGATGGATGGTGTTCTCGATGCCGACGCCCATATGCAGAAGATCAAGGCGATCGCAGGGGATGCGATCGTCGGCATGTCTCCTACCGTGCATGTGCCTGGGCTGATGTACATCGACATCAACGACCAACTGCTCACGAAGCAAATCACGATGGTGGGTATCGATGAAGAATCTTATGCAAGTGTTAGCGCTTTTGGGGATTACCTACAACACCCAGAGAACCGAAATCAACTTACATTTAAACTTCGCCAGGGAGGATATGATACTGTCGACCATCAGGTTCCAGACGAAGGTGAACAACAGCCGCGCATTCAAATGGAACAAGCGGGTTGGACGTATCGTCAACGAAGAGCTCTGCTAAAAAAACAACGACAGCTAATTGCTGCTACTCCTTCGCCTGACTCTCAGCAGGCAAATCCGTTTGGAAATCCCGATGACCAACAGGCCGAGGGCCGTGACTTTGATATGGCAACCGAGCAGCATGTCGGTATTGTGCTGGGAATTGGCATCTGTGGGTATCGCTCTGCAGACGGGAGTGACCATTTTGTCGCCCTGCCTGGGGACGATGTCCGCGTGAGTTTTCCCAAAGCAACCCTGCCACCTGAGGCAATCAACGAGTTTTACACGATCACAGATTTCTATGAGAGCAAGATGAGCGAATATGATTCTAGCTTCGTGTTCGTGCCGTTGCGAGAACTACAAAAAAGCCGTGGGATGATCGACCCCACGACGGGTGTGGGCAAATTTACCTCGATTCAGATCAAGCTGGCTCCGGGGACAAACGCAGAACAAGTGCGTGATGCCCTCCAAAATGCCTTCCCGGCTCAGTTTTACATGGTCAGCACATGGCGCGACAAACAAGGACCCCTGTTGGCGGCGGTGAATATGGAGACAGCTGTGCTAAATGTGCTGTTGTTCATGATCATCGCCGTGGCAGGCTTTGGCATTTTTGCGATCTTTCTGATGATCGTCGTAGAGAAGACGCGCGATATAGGAATACTCAAATCCCTGGGAGCCTCGGGGAGTGGAGTGATGGGAATTTTTCTTGGCTACGGTCTTAGCCTCGGCATTGTCGGTTCGGGCGTGGGCGCGGTCTTGGGACTGCTGTTCGTTGCCAACATAAATGAGATCGCAGATATCCTAGGTCGCGTCACAGGACAACCGGTGTTCGATCCCTCTGTGTATTACTTCTACAAGATCCCAACGATTGTCGCACCATTTACCGTGACTTGGATCTGTATCGGTGCAGTTGTGATCGCCGTTATGGCTAGTGTCTTTCCTGCGCTCCGCGCAGCCAATCTCCACCCTGTGAGGGCGCTGCGTTATGAGTAGCATTTCCGATCCACGGCAGACATCACGCCCTGCTTTGCGGCTTAGCGAAGGAACTTCTGCGCTCGCGGCGCAACCCCGCTCGTCTAAAGTGCAGATGGCGACGCGGCAGTTGTTCAAGAGTTATCAAAAAGGTTCCTTCGGCATTCCCGTGTTGCAAGGAATCGACCTGGACATCTATGAAGGGGAATTCCTGGCAATTGTCGGCTCAAGTGGTTGCGGCAAGAGCACGTTGCTACACCTCTTGGGCACTCTTGATCGGCCGGATGCGGGGGAAGTGCATTTCGACGGTCATCGGATTGACAATCTTCCCAATGCCAGCCGTGACCTATTGCGGAACAAGCATTTTGGGATGATCTTTCAGTTCTACCACTTACTGCCTGAACTAACTGCCCTGGAGAATGTGCTGGCCCCCGCCCTGATCACCGAAAGCACATTGGGTTACTGGTTTCGCCGGGGTGAACATCGCCGCCGGGCAGGAGAGCTGCTGGAACTTGTAGGAATCTCCCACCGAGCAAAACACAAGCCCCGAGAGCTCTCAGGGGGCGAAATGCAGCGGGCAGCCATCGCCCGAGCCTTGCTGAACAAGCCCCGCGTTCTGCTGGCAGATGAACCCACAGGGAATCTTGATCGGTCAACCGGGAAGCAAATCATGAAAATCCTAGGTGAGTTGAACCAGCGGGAGAAGCTCACTATAGTCATGGTGACCCACGACCCCTGGATCGCCGAGCAGGCCGACCGGACTGTCAAGTTGGTCGAAGGCCGCATTCAGGGCAGCTGACTGCGAACCAGGCTGTCACAGGACTAGTCTCTGCTTTCATTATTCCGCTTTCCCAAATCCGAACTCCGCATTCCCTTATGTCCCGACAAATCTACATCAACGGTTCCTTTTTTCCTCAGAAAGAGGCCAAGATCAGTGTTTTTGACCATGGACTTCTTTATGGTGATGGTGTTTTTGAAGGTCTGCGCAGCTACGTGGGAAAGGTATTTCGCTTGGAGCAGCATGTTCGCCGACTTTATGAGTCGGCCCGGGCAATCTGCTTGGAAATTCCACTCTCCCAGGAGCAGATGTGCAAGGCAATCAACGATTCGGTCAAGAAAAACGGTCTTACCGATGGTTACATTCGCGCGATTGTTACCCGGGGAGCCGGCACCTTGGGCCTCGATCCCAACCGCTGCAGTAATCCCCAGGTGATTATCATCGCCGATACGATAGCTCTCTATCCGCAAGAACTGTATGACAATGGTCTGGAGATCATCACCACAAGCATTACGCGCAACCACCCTTCGGCCTTAAGCCCGCGGATCAAGTCGCTTAATTATCTCAACAACATCCTGGCAAAAATCGAAGGCCTCAAAGCAGGATGCATCGAGGCCTTGATGCTCAACCACAAAGGCGAAGTCGCCGAGTGCACGGGGGACAACATCTTTCTTGTCCGTGATGAGGTGCTCTACACGCCACCTCTCGATGCTGGGATTCTCGCCGGAGTCACGCGTGAGGCAGTCATCGAATTGGCTCGCGCGGCAGGAACTGAAGTGCAAGAAGTCTCCATCACCAAGCACGACGTCTACGTGGCTGATGAGTGTTTTCTAACTGGCACCGCAGCCGAGGTGATTCCGGTAGTGAAGGTCGATGACCGCCCCATCGGCGACGGCAAACCGGGGCCGGTGACCAAGGACCTCACCGAGCGATTTCATCAACTAGCGCGGGCGTAGCACGAAGTGTACTTTGATTATGGAGACTAACTCATGCCCAATGGTCGCCCTGGGGATCACGCATATACTGATATTGCTGATTATGGCAATTCAATCTTTGGTGAGTAGATTGACAGACTCATTCGCGAGATCCATGAACGATGGGGGAGGCAGGAGGATGTCGCAGACCTAGCCTGGCACCACAATCCTCAATGGCACAATGCTGAAAAAGATTTACTAAAAATGCTTTTAGAACTAGTCGCAATCAAATTCCGGTTGGATTCAAAGTGATTTGCTGCCGCATAGATTGAATAATTGGCTACAGTCAACTCCAGCGGTATATTAGTATAGGGAGAAATTTTTTTCTATGACAGTAAACATATCTAGTTCCGATAAACGCATTCTTGAAGAAGCTGTAAACAGCGGCCTCTACAAAGATACTCAGGAAGCCCTCAGAGAAGCCATTTTCCTTCTTCGTGAAAAGACGGCGACTCAGGATGGAAACGTGCTTTCTAATGCTACCTGGCGCGATCGCTTGCACCAGCATCTGACTAACACACCCGCCACCGAAGCTACTTTCGTTGATGATAGCCGAGAAAGTATTTACGAAGGCCGTGGTGAATGATCATCTTCGTCGACACGAATGTGCTTCTGCGACTGGATCACCTTGGTCATCCTCATCGGGAGTTGGCAAAAGCGGCCCTTGAGCGTATTGTCGATGAGCAGCATACCATTCGTACGATTCCCCAAGTGCTGTACGAGTATTGGGTCGTTGCAACTCGACCCTTAGAAGCGAATGGACTCGGTTTTTCTACAGACGATACCGCTCGAATGCTTTCCGATTTCAAGGAATTGTTTCCGCCACTACGAGACGAGCGAGGCATTCTGGAGCATTGGGAAAACTTGGTCCAGACTTACAAAGTTCAAGGCAAGGCCGCTCATGATGCAAGAATAGTTGCCGCTATGCTGCGCCACGGGTTGACACATCTCATAACTTTCAATGCTGGTGACTTTGCGCGTTTCAGTGACGTGACCGTCATGACGCCGGATGATATCGTTTCAGGTGCGCAATCTCTCTAGCCGCGACACAACTTGAAGCACGACAGAGATGAAATCACTCCACGCGCCAGTCGGTGAGATGAATCTCCACCGAGGTGCGACCCCGGAAAGTGTTGAGCACGGGGCGGAAGGCGATCGACATGGGACCGTCGATGCCGGCCAGTTCTGTTTCCCAGTCGCCGCCGCCGAAGGCTACGGCACGCATTTTGACGCCATACTGATCGAACATCATCGACAAATGGCGGCCAGTCGAGCCGATTCGTTTTGGAGCCCCTGTGAGACGTACTTCGGTGGCACACAACATCGGGGCGGAATTTCCCTGCCCAAAGGGGGCCAAGCTCTCGATCTGCTCGACGGTTTGCCGTGTGAGCATTTGAAGCGAGGCCTCCGCATCGACCAGGATATCCGTTTGGCGTGGTTCATCTCTGAGCTTTTCGGTGGCAATCTTGCAGAACGCCTTGCGAAATTCATCGAGATTGCCAGGCACGATGCGCAGCCCTGCCGCTGCGGCATGGCCGCCGTGGCTATCGAGTAGGTCCCCACACTCGGCAAGGGCTTCGTGCAGATTAAAACCGGGCACGCTCCGCGCCGACCCGATCCCCGGCTTCACCCCGAGCGGGTCGTTGGCGATCAATATCACTGGACAACAATATTTTTCTGCCAGACGTCCCGCCACGATTCCAATGACACCAGGATGCCAGTCGTGGTCGGCAAGCACGAGCGCGGGGGCTTGATGGGGATCACCAAAATCGCGAGCCTGCTTCGAGGCAGCGCGAGCCATCGAGCGTTCGAGAGTTTGCCTTTGCAGGTTAAGTTCTTCCATGTACTGGGCAATCGTATCAGCCCGCTGCATGCTTTCCGTGGTTAGGAGCTCGATGGCCAAATCAGCCTGGCCCAATCGCCCAGCCGCGTTGAGCCGCGGTCCGATGGAGAAACCCAGGTCATCTCCGGCAAGCCGAGGTTTATCATGAAGCTTCGTTGAGCGGAGCAGGGCGTCTATGCCAACGTTGGGCTCCGACTTCAGACAACCCAAGCCGTAGCGGACCAAGATGCGATTTTCGTCGATCAGCGGCACGACGTCTGCTACCGTTCCAATGGCAGCGAGCCCAACGGCTTGCAACAAGAAGCTACGTAGTCGATCTGTGACCTTTTGTCCTTCACTAGCACATTGACATACGGCCCAGGCTACCTTCAGTGCGACGGCGGCACCACACAGTCCATCGAAGGGATAATCTCCGTCAGGTAGTCCGGGATGGACAATCGCCGCAGCGGGAGGAAGTTGGTCGGCCATTTGATGATGGTCGGTGATGATGAGCGTGAGCCCTAGATCGCGGGCATGCTGCGCTTCAGCAACACTGGCCACGCCGCAATCAACCGTCACGACTAACCTCGTTCCCTGACTGGCGATTTTCTCTAAGGCTTCGTTGTTGAGGCTGTAACCCTCATCGATGCGGTGCGGCACATAGAAGTCGACGTTCGCGTGCAGCAACTTCATACAACGCAAGAGAATCGCGGTAGCAGTCATGCCGTCGGCATCGTAATCACCATAGATGGTAATCTTGTCACCAGCCTGAATCGCGGCGTAGATAATCTCGGCAGCTCGAGTCGCACCGGGAAGCAAGGCTGGATCACGCAGACCCGTGAGCTTTGGATCGAGAAACAGGCGGGCGTCGTCGGGATCGCTGATGCCGCGCGAGAGAAGCAGTTGAGCAACCACAGCTGGAATACCTGCCGCCTGCTGCAATGCGGCTACACAGTCGGCATCGTAGTTGGCAATGCGCCAGTGTTTGGGCATGTCATCCGTGAATCAAGAGCAGAGATCCGGAGGGGGATCCCGAGCCAAAGGGCTATTTTTTCTTTTCGGTGTGTACAGTATGACGGCGCAAGCGGGGGGAGTATTTCTTCAGCTTAAGTTTCTCGCCTCCCAACTTACGGCGGATCGTGTAGTTGTAGTCGCCCGTCTCTTCACAAACCAGAAAGACGGTCTCAACTTTTTTCTTGCGTTTTCCAGATTTCTTAGCCATCGTATCTTCTTAATTAAGGCCTATCTCTTTCCCCTCCGGATTCCTACGAGAGGGGGTGTCAAACATGAGCGAAACAGCAGATTCTAGGCTTTTTCGTTGGATTCTTCCAGTGGTTAATCTGAGGTTAATTTTTGTGCATTCGGCTGACATGATAGGCGTTATACTAAAAGCTAGGGAAGCAGCGTTCGGGGGGGCCGCCGCTATGCCCAAAATGGGCCTTCGGTTCTGGCAAACTAGGGCCTATTCTACAGGATTATTTAGGTTCAGAGACCCCTTTGCAGCCAAACGCCGGATGTTGACGCCGCCGGCTGATCTGCAATTTACCCAGGCGCTGCCCCGTGAATCCCTTGCAGGCCGACAATCCATCGCTCTCTTCCGGTTCGGCCCCCGTCGTGCCCCCATCGAATCCGGCGCGCGAATCTTTCGAGGAATCTCCGTCAGTTCCCGCTGCGGATCAAGGAAAAAATGCCAAATCCTCCTCCAGTTCCCTTTGGGGTTGGGTGCTGGGCTGGCTCTCCGACAGCGAGTCCAGTTCGTGGCTAGCTAGCGGAGTTGCCCATTTGGCCGTCGTAGTTCTGTTGTCACTCCTTGTTATCACGCAACAAGGGAAGGGTCCGGATTGGACCCTCGAAGGTACTGCCACCTCGGAACTACCACAAGAGCTCGATATCGAGTTAAACCCCATGCCATCGGTGGGAGATGAGCTCGACAGCGAAAGCATGGCTCCAAAGGCAATGGGACTACCTGATCTGGAATTGGGAACTCCCTCGGTCGATATTACGCAGCCCATGCTTACTCCGACGGCAACCGCCTCGGTCGATGCGTTTGCTACAGAGATGTTAGACATCGGCAATCCATTGGCATCCGCTGGTGGTGGCCTCGAAGGGCGAAACCTTGATAATCGTCGTAGTCTTGCCCTTGCGGGTGGGGGATCCGAATCTAGCGAAGCTGCCGTAGAAGCGGGCCTCAAGTGGCTGGCAGCTCATCAACTGGAAGATGGGAGTTGGACCTTTCATCTGGATGCAGAGCATTGTCCTCAATGTGCTGGCAAATGCCGCAATCCGGGCAGGATCGATTCGAGTACTGGAGCAACAGGATTGGCCCTGCTCTGTTTTCTCGGGGGCGGCTACACACAGCACGAAGGTCCCTATCAAGAAGTAGTTTCCAAGGGGCTCTACTTCCTAATCAACAAGATGCTGCTGACCTCTGAGGGCGGAGATTTGCGCGACTCCCAAGAGATTTCCCTGCCGTTTGCCAGGCAAGCGTCCGTCCGCCTTCGAGGCGACATGTATTCCCATGCGATTGCAAGCTTAGCATTGTGCGAAAACTATGCGATGACTCGTGATTCGAACATTGCAGGACCTGCTCAAAAAGCGATCGACTTCATCGTCAATGCCCAGAATGAACTAGGTGGCTGGCGGTATGAACCTCGTCAGCCTGGTGACCTCTCTGTTACCGGGTGGCAACTCATGGCGCTAAAGAGCGGCGTCTTGGGGAGACTGGATATTCCTCGGCATGTCTGGTATCGGGCCGCTGAGTTTCTCGACAGTGTTCAAGCAGAGAAGGGTGCGACCTACGGATACCAGCAGCCTTCCTCCACGCGACCGTCAATGACTGCGGTCGGTCTCTATAGTCGGATGATGATCGGCTGGCCTGAAGAGCATCCCCCCCTACTCAAAGGAGCAGTGCTACTTGCCAAGGAACACCCCAAAGATTCGAACATGTACTTCAACTATTACACGAGCCAAGTGTTGCATCACGTAGGTGGCGCCGGCTGGAGACGCTGGAACCCACGCATGCGGAACTATCTCGTGCAAACTCAAGCTGAAGAGGGCCACGAGGATGGAAGTTGGTACTTTGACGAACCTTGGAGCGATCGCGGTGGTCGGCTATACACAACAACGCTTGCGATTCTCACTCTGGAAGTCTATTACCGCTATATGCCGATGTATCAGTCGGAGTTTGTAAACCAGGCACCCTAAAAGGCACCAATCGACATTCAGCTCTCCTTGAGCTTCCGGATCTCCTCTTCTGCCCGAGCAATGTCGGCTTCAATCCGAGCTGGTTCCTCGGGGTCATCCGGTTGCTGCTTGGCAGCAGATAAGAGGACCTGCGATTGAGAGATTTTCTTTCTTAGTACTTCGATTCGCTTCTTGGCTTTTTTGTCCATGGAATCCCCGTTTCTTGCATTTCAGATAGATCTAAGTTGGCTTGAACATTCTAGAGTCAATGATAATTACGCAGAATTGCAGCGATCACCAAAATCGTAAGACTGGCCGACCAAGCCACATTGAGCCACATGCCCATCTTCTGGCGGAATCGCTCTGCGGCCTCTGTTTTACCGGCTAGGATTGCGGCCAAAAACATGACTAGCAGTGCCAACAAAAACTTTACTCCAAATAGGGCATGATAGGTTGGCGGAAGAGGCACTCCATCAGCCTTGGCTGTTCGAATGATCGTGATGAAGTTGTACAGGCCGCTCGCTAACAAGAACAATGTGGCGATGCCAACCCACTTGGCCCATACCTGGCGACGACCGACAAAGCAGGCATCCACTCCGGTGGGAAACAGAATCGAACGCTGATAGAAGATCCCTCCTACCAAGATCACAGCCCCAAAAATGTGTAGCACTCGCAATAGCACTTGCAAGGCGAAGGTGCCGTCGAGGGTTGGCTGGGCTTGTCCCACAATCACACTTCCAAAGAGGGTATCAATCTGTGATATGAACGTCATTGTTTGTGTTCTCCAGTTAAAGTATTTCTAATCAGTCTCGCCAAAAACTCGGCATGACTAGCACTAGGACGGCAAACAACTCTAGCCGCCCGAGCATCATCAAAAGGGTAAACAGAAGCTTTGCCGAATCTGAAAAAGGGGCATAGTTTCGCGTCGCCCCTACGATACCGAGGCCGGGACCAATGTTGTGAAGCGTGGCACAGACAGCAGTACCGGAATCGATCAGCTTGTTGTGCGTAGGATGCCCCGCCTCGATCCAAGTTTGGTCCAACTCGATCCAGGTTAGTGCCAGCCAGCTTGTCACGATAATTGCACCAATGAGCCCCACGTAGACGAGAATGTTGTGGGGAATGTTTTGATCGGTGACAGGTTCTCCTGCTAATCGGATGTGTCGGACGACAGAAGGGTGATAAGAATGTTCCACTTCGCGGCCGAGGATCTTGGTAAACAAGATAATACGAATCACCTTCATGCCACCGCCGGTACTTCCAGCACATCCGCCAATAAACATCAGTACGACCAGCAATCCACGACTAAAATTGTTCCAAAGGTCGAAGTCGGCCGTGCAATAACCGGTTGTAGTCATGATAGAGACAACCTGGAACAATCCATCACGGAATGCCAATTCAAACTCAGGCACTGCAGTAAGTTTGTCTTGGGGGTCAAAGTCATGCGACTCAAAGATTCCTACGATGATTACCAAAGCTGTGGCGACCGCCAGAATGCCAACGTAGGTGCGCCACTCAGGATCAGTAACTAGCTTCTTGAATTTCCCTAGTGTGAGAAGGTAGATCAGAGTGAAATTAGTACCGGCCAGAATCATGAAGACGATCACGGTGTACTCGATAGTTTTCGAGTTGAAACCACCGAGACTCGCATTCAAGGTGCTAAATCCCCCGGTCGCCATCGTGCCAAAAGCATGGCAGATCGCTTGAAACCACGTCATACCCTCCAGATACAGGATGATAGTCAAGATAAGGTTCAGCACACAATAGATCGCCGCAAAGTTCCAGGCGGCATGTTGCATTCGCTCCTGGGAGCCTTCCTTGCTGGGCCCAGGCATCTCGGCTCGCATCAGTGCTTTGCCGGCGGAGCCTTGGCCCAGAATAGCGACGAACAGGACAATGATTCCCAGTCCGCCAAGAAAATGGGTACTAGATCGCCAAAACAGGATCGATCTTGGCACCCACTTGTGATTTTCGATATCAGTCAGCACCGTTGCCCCGGTGGTACTGAATCCAGACTGGCTTTCGAAAAGGCAATCTGCAATTCCCATGGGAATTTCTCGACCATCGACGCTGGTGTAGATTACTTCAGCGAAATAGAAAGGCAAGCCCCCCAATACCGTGGCGAGAACCCAACTCAGGCCGACCACTGCCATCGCTTCTTTGCGGTAGAGTGTGGAATTGCTCTCCCCGCTGGCCATGCGCAGCATCAAACCCGTTATGCCGCAGACCACCATAGAGGCCAAGAGGGCCCAGAACCCGTGATCCTCAAATTCGCTTTGCCCTCCAATCTCGGGCCAGGCCGCCGAAATGCTAAACAGCATTGTCAAGCCAATAAGCCAAGCTACTACGCTGAGTTGTCGGGCTACGATTCGGAGGTTCATAGTAAGATCGGAGGTTGTCGAATACTACTTGGTGATCAAAAAACTTTTTCGATCAGCTCAATCATTTCATCTGCAACTAACGCAATAACCGTATCTCCAGTTGCAAACTGATAGTCACCTCCTGGTACGGAAGCGAACCCTTCTCGAATCACTGCAGCGACCAAAGTCTGTGGGGGAAGTCCAAGATTCGCCAGTACACGCTCAGTTGCAGGAGATGCCTCTTTGACGTCGATTTCCAACACACTGAGGTTGCTCCCTTCGCTTAGTGGTGTTTTCGAGACAATAGGTCCATTGGTTAAAAAGCCAAGCACCTGCTTAGCAACCACTTCGCGAGGACTCACTGCATGATCGATTCCTAGCTTGCCAACGACATGAGCATAATCAGGCCGCCCCACGAGTGCCATGATCGTCTTGGCACCAATGTCTCGTGCTTCAACCGAGGCCATGATGTTGTCCTCATCATCCCCAGTGCAAGCAACAAACACATCAGAAGTGGAGACTCGTTCTTCCTCCAAAATTGCACGTCGAGTCGCATCGCGATTTACCACGGTGGTCTGTTTGAGGTGGCTCGCCAGAAAATCACAACGTTCGCGGTCAAGTTCAATTAGCACCACATTGTGGTGCCCCCCCTCAAGCACATAGGCCAAATGATAGCCCGTTTCTCCGCCACCTGCGATGACTACTCGCTGCTTACTTCCCGCATCGCTGCAAAACATCGTTTTTACATCATCGATCTCATTCCGAGTACCGATGATCGTAAGTCTGTCGCCAACTTGAATGATGTCCTCCGCGCCCGCGATCCATGTTTTCCCATCTCGGCTAATCGAACCAATGCGTACATTCTTCGATAGTTCGAGATCTTTGAGGGCCTTGCCGACACCTTTTTTCTCTTTCGAGACCATAACTTCATGGACTTCAAGTTCACCCCGCGCGAGGCTCTCAACAACAACCGAACCGGGATGGCGAATACCTCGTGCTAATTCCAGCGCCGTTAAATGCTCGAGACTTAGCAAGCGGTCGATTCCGAAATGGCGTCGGTAGTCGAAGGTACTCAAATCCCGGAATACGGGGGCATAGACTCGGGCTACTGCCCGATTGGCTCCCATCGCCTTCGCCATGCTGGCTGAGACTATATTCACTTCATCGATGCCGGTCACAGCGAGACAAAGGTCAGCGCTCCCCACGCCCGCCTGGAACAAAATACTCGACTGAGCAGCAGATCCTGTGATCCCTCGCACGTCGAAGTTCTCGTTAATATGACGGATGCGCTCGGGATTGGTATCTATCACAGTCACGCTATGACGATGCAAGCATAGCAACGACGCGATCGATCTTCCAACGGTGCCTGCCCCCAGAACTACAATTCGCATATTAGATTTTTGTTAAAATCGATGATACTGAAAATGGTCTGCCAAAAAAGGCGACCGGAAACGCGAATGCGATTCTAAGATGTTCGCGGCTTCCGCGAAAGGCGGGAGAGAATTCCCTAAATAAATGGGAGCAGAAGCATGATAGACAGGGCGCTTGGCCCATGGCCGCTGACCTACGAAACCCATGAGCTACCGCTCATGGAGAGAAATTACTCCGAGTCGTCAGCCGATTCGCTGGAGGGCTCTTCCGTGGTAGCCTCGCTCTGGTCACCCCCTTCCAGCCGACGCTTATGTTCAGTGATTGCATCAAAGTATTTGCGTTCTTGATCGCTACCTTCCAGAATCTCCCACAAGGGGAAATTGGCATCTACCTCTTCGTCGCTAAAACTCAAATCCAATTGCTGCAATACTTTGTTGTACTGGTCGATATACTCCATCAGATCGGAGCCTGTCGTCGAGTCATACTCTAGGCCAGGATAAGTCGCGATTACTTTCGCCCACAGGTCGAAACTCTCGTCATATAAACGACGAGCTTCGAGCAAGTCGGCGTCCTGCTCAAACGCCTGATTTGCTGCATAGGCCAATTCCCGAGCACGCAGGGCATCCGAGGTTTGCTCAAAATCAGTGCGCGTCTTCCAATAGTCGTAGTTCGCAACCTGTCGATTGTTCTTGATCAAGAAAATTCGATCCTGATTCTCAGCAATGCGACTGGCGAGCTTGTTAGCTTGACCTGCTTTCTCAGGATATTTCTTTGCGATCTGATCGGCAATCTCTGCCAACGTTACATCAAGCGACTGTTCGGCCTGGGCGGCCAAATTCTGTTGCTCTTCCGTACGGATACTGGCAGGTACACCTAATGCAGCGAGCATCTCTGGTGACAGATTGGCACGTTTCTCGGCAACGATTTCATCACGAATACCAGGAGCGATATTGCTGAATTCATTTTCCAACTTGCTTGTTTCTAACTCCCAGCGATTGAGATCAGCCAGTCGAATCAGACTTCCCCGCGACGAACGCATTTCGCGATTGCCATAGTCACGCCACAAGTTGCTGGCGATTCGCCAGGCGGCGCGCGCCTTTTCCTGGAAGATGCCGTCTTCTTCGATCGCCTCGGCATAGTTAATTTGCGACATCGCAGGTGCGGCAAAAAATACAGTCGGGTTTTTTTGACCGATACTCTTCTTCTTATCATCAACCACGGAAATCGAATCTTCATATTCGCGACGAGAAACAAGCCAGTTGTCGCGCTGCTCAGGTGGAGGAGGATTTCCGTCAAAGAAGCGATTGTGAAAGTCGTCGTCAGCTTTGAACATTCGGCGATACTCAACACGCTCATCAGCACGGCCAATCTTGTTGCCGATGAACCAGCCTAGTTCCGAGATCAAATGTGGGTTGGATTGGTTGTATTTGGTCCCTTCTTTTAAGAAATCGATGCCACGTGTGACATAATTGTAGCGATCTCGAACATCATCCAACTCGACCGATACGTTGTAAGCCAAATTCCACGCCTGATATTTCCAGAAGGAGATGAAATAGGGCTGGAGCTTTGCAAGTTGCTCGAGCGTGGCGCGAAAATTGGTCCAGTCTTCTTTCTTCTTATATTCGTTCGCCTTGCTCCAGAGCATGGAGACAGCAATACCTCTCAAACCTAGAGTTGCCATACGAATGGTTTCGCTGGCCGGGTCGATCGCCCCGAGATTCGACTGTCCAAGCCCCGCTTCTTCACGAATCAAGGCAAGTTTGCCACCGTCATCATCGACAGTTGCTGGTGCCCCCAGATACGAGATAGGGAACAACAGCACCGCCAAGAGAACGACGTAGACGATTTTGCGATAGAAAGATTTATTCTCGGTCATCGGGCGACCTCGCGTGTACGGAACAAGAAGTAACCTACGATCGACATCCCCACTACATAGGCCAAGCACATCGTCAGATTCTGATAGACCAGATCCGCAGGCACATTGAAACCGTACGCTGCAAAATCTACGGTACTCAATGACGAAAAATCAGGAAGCACTTGAGCCAGCGATAGCATGAAACTCTGATACACCCAGTCCACTCCCTTGATCAAACGTGTCACCATAGTGTCGTCCAATTTGCTGATCACATTCATTTGTGTGATCAACCGATAGAACGACTCAACGGGTCCACCGCCATACTCCGTTCCCATAGCCACACCGACAAAGAATGGCCTAAAGAAACCTAGGACAATGAATGCTACAGTAAACAACATGGCAACCGATCCGCTCAAGAGCGTGCTGGCCGCAACACCAATGGCGATGACAATAACCATCTGCACCCAAATAGTCAGGCAGACTTTTACGTAATTTACCAGCGGAGAAGCATCTCGCATCTGGATATACATGTCTGGTTGGGCAAACCCGAAATACTGGCCCCGCTCTAAACACTGTACGCGGATTTCAAGCTGACCGTTCGAGCTGACCAAATCTTCATACAAATCTAACTCTGAATCATCCGTGCCGGTAAGCTTACGCGGAATGAGCCGTTCATCGATCTTGGCGTCTAAAGCGTTGAAGGGGATCAGATCGCTTGTTAGCCCCGTCTCGGGGTTTCGTACCTGGATCGTGCCAGTAATCGCCTTGCCAATAGTTCCCTTGTGAGTACGGAACACGCGTACGATTAGACCGATGGGGAGCCCCCCCTCGCCGTCGGAGTCCTCCGGCTTGTAATTCAATGCTTCACTTACGTCGTCGAAAGTCCAAATCGCGGTTGCTTGGGTCGCGCCATCGACAAAACTACGATAGGTCCACTCGCTGCCTACACTAATGCCTCGTGCCTTAGGGACCCCTTGCCTATCAAGAAAGGTCAGCTTTCCCCATTGGGGAACCCGGGCTCGCATGGTCCCTTCAGCCCCTGAGACCACTTCCTTGCCGCCGCGCTGAACAATATTGTGAGTATGCCCATAGTTAGAGAGAGCGACTCCTTCACCATTGGTGTCGAGCTCTACGTCGTGGCGATGGTAGGCGTTGAGAGTACTGCGGCCATCTTTGCCGATATTCTCTCCGTCGGCATCGCTCACGTTTTTCAGGCTATCTACATCAATTTCATGGGTATGGTCGAGCGAGCGATTCACAAACACATAGCTGCATACCCCCATGATAGCCAGCAATATCGTCCCCACAGCTGTAAAACCAAGAATGCGACCCAGGACGATTTCGCCCAACCGCACAGGTTTGGTAACGATGGTATAGATCGTTTTGGTCTTGAAGTCATTCGGCAGACTAAACGCACTCAGAAGTAGTGCAATTCCAAGTACGAGATAGGTGGTCGCCGTGAGGACGAAACTGATATAGAGCTTCGCTGGATCTTGATGATTCTTCTTCAAGAACCAGCTAGCAAAGATGAGGATAATGAAGAATACCGCGAGAGCTACCAGCACTCGACGGCGCCAAGCTTCTTTCATGGCCAGATTCGCCAGGGCCAACACCCGTCGAGGCGAAGTCTCGAAAATCTCTCGCACTCCGTTGGTGATCGTGCGATAGACAATATCGCCGCCTCGCAGGAGACCGTGGCGGGCAGCTGCAATCGCGTAGCCAAGCATCAGCCCTAGCAGCCCCAACCCCAAGGCGACTAGCAGGAAACGCGGCAAAGCACCAATCGAACCGGCCCCGCCGCTCCAAAGCCACTGAAAATAGGGCAGAATTTCTTGTTCAAGAACCATGGTCGAATGAAATGGGCAAGCCAGGGGTTAAGAATCGAAAGGGAAAATTTGGATGCACGCCGGTCAAACTAAGTATCGCTCGTTACCGGCTCAACATTGGCTCGACGACCAGGCCTTGCTTCGCTATCTCGCACGATTGACAAGAATAATTCTTCTAATGTCGTACTGGGGTTGTCCATTTCCATCAACTCACCATGGTTACGAGAAATGACCTCGCGAATCTCATTCTGACATTCAGGCGACAAATTGCGAGCACGGATTTGTGTGACGTCTGCCACGGTCAATAGCGTGTCCACCCGGCCAAGTTCCTTTAACTCACCTTGATGTAGAATCGCTATGCGGTCACAGACATCTTGAACGTCAGCCAGCAGATGGCTGCACATCACTACAGTCTTTCCCTCACTCTTGAGCCGCAGGATCATGTCCTTCATCTCGCGGGTACCTATGGGATCGAGTCCACTCGTGGGTTCGTCGAGCAAGATCAATTCAGGGTCGTTGATTAATGCTTGGGCCAGGCCAATGCGGCGGGTCATACCCTTGGAATACTCCTGCAATTGACGCTTGCGAGCTTTGTCGAGCCCCACCATCTTGATCAGCGAATCAACTCGCTCTGAGCGTGTTGCGGCCGGCATGTCAAAAAGTCGGCCGTAGAAATCGAGCGTTTCTTCTGCATTGAGAAAGCGATACAGATACGATTCTTCGGGCAGGTAGCCGATCCGCTCATTCTTGCTGACGTCGGTCGATCGCTTGCCGAAGACAATTGCTTCTCCTTCGGTTGGAAACAACAATCCCAGGATGAGTTTAATCGTAGTGGTTTTCCCCGAGCCATTGGGCCCCAGGAGGCCAAACACCTCGCCACGATGAATCTCTAAGTCCAGGGGCTTGAGGGCCCGCACCTTTTGCCTGCCCCAAAAGTCACGATACACCTTGGAAAGTGCCCGCGTTTGGATAACTATGTCGTCGCTCATGGATTAGATCGTGGAAAAAATAGAGTAAATTTGAGAAAATGCAATAATCGACTGCTCAAGTTTGCTGTGCAAAAGCGCGACAGAACAACTCACTTAGGGTTACGACGCTGTAGGCAGCACAGTTCGCTAGGATTGCCAAAAACTTGGAGAAAACACGCCTTCCTCGGCTATCCACATTTGCGGCCTAACTTCGCTACAAAGCAAGTTGCCAGTATAAGTTACGACCTGCGTGGGAGCAACTGCCGAGCCAATAGCAACTAGTTCGCCGTGGATTGGTTTACTGCACGTTTTCTATGAGATTTTGCGAGACAGAAACATGGGGCAATCAGCTTGTATTTACTCCTTTTCCCCGCTACGCTGCCCAAAGGGCCGTCCACAGGCATTCTAAGCGAATAGTGAAGGGAATAAGCCCTCGATGTATATGCCGAGCGAGCATGTCGAAGTCAAGCTCACCGACTGTGTGGGAACGATCGTTCTCAACCGCCCCGACCATGGCAACGCTCTTACGCGGCTCATGGTACGGCAACTTGTAGAAGCATTCGAGGATCTCTATCGCGAGAAGCGTGTCCGGGCGATCATTCTCACTGGGGCGGCGGATACATTTTGTGCGGGTAATGATCTGGAGGAAATTGTCGATGCCAGTTCGCTACTAAGCGAATGGGCTGATTCGCAAGAGCGGTGGGGGGAGGATGCCGCGGACTTTCGAGACGTCATCAGCAGGATGCTGGAGACTCCGAAACCGATCATTGCCGCCGTGAACGGGGCGGCTCTTTCCCATGGTGCGGGCCTCGTGTTGGCTTGCGATATTGTCGTTGCCTGCGAGGAGAGTGTTTTTGGAATACCCGATCCTCGGCGTGGCATTGCCGCAGGGGTCGTCGCTCCTCTGCTATCTCACCGAATCGGTACAGGCCAAGCTGCTCGACTACTTCTGACCTCTTCAATCATCGACTCCGCTGAAGCCGTACGGCTAGGAATCTTCCACGAGCTCGTGGAGGGTGACAAGACATGGGCACGGGGAGTGGAACTAGCCCGCGAGTGTGCCGAAGGCGCTCCCGAAGCGCTACAGCTCACAAAACGACTGTTGAGCGAAACGATTGGCGAACAACTCGATACACAACTTACCGCTGGAGCTATAATTCAAGCAACTTCTTTCACCACTACGGCGGCCGAAGAAGGTATATCCGCGTTTCTCGAAGAGCGCACGCCTGAGTGGAAGTAGTACTTAGCTCTACACCACATCAAACGCATAAATGCAGGTGTGACGATAGGTTTCGCTAGGGCGGAGTTCTGCGGAAGGAAAACTCGGCTGGTTCGGTGCGTCGGGAAAATTCTGTGTTTCTAGGCAGAAGGAACCTTGCTTCGTGTAGGCCGCTCCTCCCTTTCCAAGTTGGCCACCGAGCCCGTTGGCCGTGTAGAATTGCACTCCCGGTTGGTCGGTCGAGACTCGCATGATACGGCCACTTTGAGGCTCTACTACCTCGGCGATTTCTCGCAAACTTCCCCACTGGCCGTTGGTTACGCAATTGTGATCGTAGCCCCCTATTTCCTCAATTCGGTCGCCGATTCGGTGTTGGGTGCGAAAATCAAACGGTGTACCGGCAACGTCAAGGAATTCGCCTGTAGGGATCGATTCATCGTCGACCGCGGTGATGCGATCCGCGTCGATTCTCAATTCATGGTCGAGGATATTTGGATTCCCATGTCCCGCGAGATTAAAATAGCTGTGATTGGTGAGATTGATGATCGTGGGCTTGTCCGTGGTCGCCTCGTAGTCGATTCGCAAGGCATTGTCATCGGTCAAGGTATAAGTCACTGTGGTGGTTAGAGTACCGGGAAAGTTTTCTTCGCCATCAGGGCTGATATACCGAAATCGTACTCCCAGCGCATCAGTAAGTTGCTCGGCCTCCCAGACGACTTTGTCCATGCTCCGCAGTTTCCCACCATGCAAATGATTGGGGCCATTATTCACTGCCAGCTGGTAGTCGATTCCATCAAGAGTAAATCTTCCCTGTTTAATCCGATTCGCAAAACGACCCGTTGTACAGCCGAAGTGTTGATTGCGACCGGACTCATAACCTGCCACGTCATCGAAGCCCAACACAACATCCGCCAGTTCTCCTTCGCGGTCGGGTACATGAAGTTCGGAGAGGGTAGCACCTCGCGAAATCCATCGAGCGGTCATTCCTTGAGAATTCGTGGCTACATACATCTCAACACTCCTCTTACACTTGTCAGCGATTCAACCAGAGTTCGGATTATGCCTGTAGGCTGGTCGAATGACAAGCGAAGCAGTTAGGGGCTTTGAGCTTGGAGGTACGTTCGGTACCATAAAGTAACCTGGAACATTCCATTACGGAGATCACTTCTTGAACATCTCATCGCTCGACAAACAGCTTTCGCAAGGGAGACCGGTTTGCCTCCGCATCGGAGTCGACCTGGGTGGCAATGATGTGAAATTGGGGGCCACCGATCTCACGGCACAGAAATTACTCCTTGCGGAGCTCGTGAAGAAACCTAGCCTTACGCAAGATGGCCCGCAGAGAACGATTGGTCAGATAATCGACGGGATTCGTGAGGTTCTCGAACATGTTTCAGCCGACTGGAAGGACGTGGCCGATATTGCCGTTACGGTCCCTTGCCCCTGTACGCATGATGGACTGATCTTGAATGTCCCTAATCTTGGCACTCCAGAGACTAAGCACCTTTGGGAGGTTCCTTTTGGCGATCTCTTGGCTGCCGAAATAAGCAAAATCGCGAAATGTGAAATCCCTGTATTTGCGTGCAATGATGCCAATGCCGCGGGACAGGATGAAGTCTTTGAGCGATTTGGCATGAGTTCCGATCCCAGGACGATCGTTTTCATTACGACCGGAACGGGACTGGGCGGTTGTGTGATTTCCGACGGCGGCGTGTTCTTTGGGTTGGGACAAGCAGGCGAATTGGGGCATATGAAAATCGGTGTGCCATCAGCGTACGCAGACCGTTTCGCTTCCGATCCCTTTCCGCAATGCGGCTGTGGTGCAAAAGGGTGCGTCGAATCACGGGCTTCGCTTTCAGGGTTGATTCGTCGCCTGGGTTGGGCTCTCACTCAAGAGGGTAAAGAATTCATCCATCATGATTTGGAGAATCGGGGCCAGCGAATCGACGCAGAAGTCTTCGCAACGCTCAATCAACTCTATCAGGAAAACGTCAAACAAGCAGCTTACAACGTACGCACTTTTGCCGACAAGCGGCAGGATTCTTTCTGTCGCTGGCTGCTCGACGATTGGGCAATCATGCTTGGCGCACTCTTTGCCAGTGTGGCACCCGTCCTGCATCCTGATAGCTTCATCATCGGCGGCGGCATGACGGAGATGTCCGAAAAGGCCCGAAATTGGTTTATCTCCGTGGTGCGAGAATCCTACGGAAGTGTAAACCAACAAAGCTGTTTCGACAGCGAGCCTGGCAACTGCGAAATCGACTGGAGCGTCAGCCGCGACCAGGGATGGCGCGGAGCCATTCTAATGGGAATGCGGGCTCATCAAAAAACGCAACACACTTCGGACCTCTCCGAGGTCTGATACTGTTGTGCTTTCTGTGGACTGCCAATCAACATACGGCTATTGTTTCGCCCGCGCGGCTTGCGAAATCTTATCCCCGATCATCGCAATCTTCTGATCGCGTAACCGCTTCTCATTGAGCCAATAGGGGCTTGTGATTTCCTTGAAGGCATAGATGGCCGCTTGAATTCCTTCGGCCCATGCGACTGTGATAAGCTTAATGTCGCCGTGCACGTCGCCAACGGCAAAGATGCCGCGTCGGCTAGTTTCGAAGTAGGGGTCGACGGCGATGCTGCCATCTTCGTTGAGCCGCAGACTAAGCCGCTGAAAGGTTTCCTTGGCCGAGAGGAATCCAATCTGCACGACGATATACTCTGCCAGCAACTGGGTGCCGTCGGTAAGCTCCAGGGCGATTTCTCCCTCCTGAAACCAGGCACGGGAGATCTCCGCCGAGCAATGGACGATGCCACCAGTCTGGCGCAAGCGCTCGACACTGTCGGCTTTGGCGATGGGAGTTTCTTCGCGAACGACCACGTTGACCGACGCACGCCGTTCTTGTGCCATTACCGCTGCGTCAAAAGCTGAATCACCTCCACCCACCACCACGACTGGTCGGCCGTCGTAGTCGCCGATCTTAGGCACCTTGTAGAACACCTTTTTCGACTTGAGTGCATCAACCACAGGAAGCGCACGCGGATAATGCAGCAGTCCGCAGGCAATCAGCACTTTCCGGCAGAGATACTCGCCGTTCTTGGTAACGACACGCTTGAGGACATCCCCTTTTTCTTCTTGTTCGGTATCGTCAATCGTGACGAGTTCGTCATTGAAGCGAAACTGCACCAGGGCGTCGACCGCTTGTCGAAAAGTCCGTTCGGAAAGTTCTTCACCGCTGATACCATCGGGGAATCCAGGAATGTCGACGATCTTCTTGTCGGCATACAGAAACTGCGGCTGGCCCCCCGGCTTGTCTTTGGCTTCGATCACGAGTGTAGTCAAACCACGATGGGCAGTCGTCAGACTAGCAGCCAACCCCGCGGGTCCAGCGCCAATAATCACAACATCCCAATAAGCGAGACTGTCGAAATCGAGATCCTCAGACAGTTCAGTGACTTTGAAATCAGCCATGATGATTTTCCTTCCTCCGTGTAAATGACTGTATCAAATTGCAGGAGGTTCGGGGGCTTCAACTTTTTGTTCTGAAGGTTCTAGAGCACGTCGATTGGCACGGCGCTGGCGGCCTTCGATACGCCGACGGCCACCCTGGCCACGGCCAGCATCCTTCTCAAGCAAGGCGGCCGGCAGATCGAATTCTGCTCCGAGAAGATTTTCCAACTTAGCCTGTTGATCGGGTGTCAGAATTTCGCTCACGTCCTGCCTAACTTCCGCGAGAGATTTCGGTTCGCTCCCTTGGGATTCTCTCGCCTGGGCACGAAGTTGCTTCTTCTGCTCAGGAGTGAGATCGAGCGCCATGGCAATATCGCTGCTCGTGAGTGCAGCGGCGGGGCCGTTCTTCCGTAGCCCAAGTTGCAAATCTATCTGCTTGAGCCGATCGGATTGATCCTTGTTCAACACCGTATCCAGGCGCTCGTTGATTCGCTGGGCAATCTCACCGACCTTATCGCGAAACTGTTTGCGGTCCTCCGGATTAGCGGAGCGGAGCGCTTGTAAGAGCTGTCGAATCTCCTCAGCAAAATCTTCGCGCACTTGAAGTGTAAATGATTCAAGCTGAGCCGCTTGTTCCCCTTCGACGCGCAACTCCTGCTTCACCGAATCGACCTGCAACAGAGGTACCATCCCGAGTGCCTGTTTACCCATTCGGCCACGGCCGAGGAAGCCGCCCCTTTGCCCGTCTGCCGATTTAGGCTGTTCAGCGGGAGTAATAGCAGGTTCTCCTTCTTGGGCGCTCAAGAGGGAGACATTTCCCTCTCCAAGTAATGCCAGTGCACACATACAGATGAAGTGTTTCGTGTTCCTCATTCGACCCCTCGTTCCATGTTCTTGGTGCCCCAAGTGTTGTGTAAGTTCCCATGCTACGCCCATCTGGCAGTGGAGAAAAGCGGCCCGTCGATTTCTTGTTGGCCGCGACGCGCCTGCCGAGTCCTGCTCGGCGGATCAAACCTTCAGCGGCACTACTCTCCTACGCTCTGAATCAACGCTCGATACTCCCGTGCCATCGGCCAGGCGAGAACTTCTTCGAGTTTCCCTTGTGGAACCTCAATCGCCGTTACATCGTCAAGCAAAAATCGGTTGTCGAACTTTCCTTCGAGATAGCCAAAGGGAACCCGGGCAGCCTCTTGCTCTGGTGGCAAATCCTTTTCGCGCGCTGGTATGAATAGCTTCCAAAACTCTTCGTGAGAGTCGGTCGCTAGCATCTTGCGAAATCGTTCATGAACTTGCTTACCGGCAGACGAGTCATCAGCGTTTCGCAGCACCAGAATCGCCTGATAGGCAAGTGCCCGGTTCCAATGCTTTTCGGTGACCACGTAGTGAGAAAATGTCAGGCGATCATCGAACCCTAGGCTCAAGGGGTCCGTCCGCTTAGATGACAGGGTCTTACCGTCTTCCAATAGCTGCTGCATCTTACGTGCATCCTTATGTCGCACTGCATACAGAAAGTCCATGCCGCTAAAGGGGGTCGCCCAACCATTTTCGCGGACCGAATCCCTTAGTCGAATGATCACATCGCCATATCGGGGTGAGCCATCGGGAGGCCCCACACTGGCGAATACACAGTCGAAGGCACCGTACAATTCGTTTTCCAATGCGGGCGTCGTGTGTAGGAGATGCTTCCCAAGCCGCTCTACCTCAAAATAGGACGAGATTTGTCCATTCTTGAGGATGGAGCGGAGGTCGTCGAAATGTACCCGAGTCACAATCGGTGCCGTAAGAGACGCCATTTTATCAAGTAGCTTCCGCTCTGGTTCTGCCAGCGGTCCGAGAAACAACTCAAATTCTGCCATCGTGCATACAGAGCTGATCTCCATCCATTTGCGGACCGCGCTGGCATCCAGCTGCCGAAGGAACGGTCGCGCGTCGATCGCAGTTCGTCGCGCGGCTGCTATGGGTTCGCCTCCTCTACCCGAAATAGGCTGTTGTCCGAGTGCCTGCCGTGAGGATGTCAACCCAGCGCAAATAACCATCAAAACTCGTAGCATAGGCGAACGGTTGTACATCTCAGATTTCCCAAAATTCTAGAATTCCTCATCCCTAGGTTTACACAAGTTAACCGAGTCCCCCCCGACGAGACCAGATGCGCCAGAGTGGCGAAAGACTGAACGGATATATGCAATGTAAACCCGGATACCTCTTTGCCGCACTGCCATGCATTCAATGCCGCTTCATTAAGCGAACCCGGATAAACTATTGCTTGTCCTAAGGGCAACGAACGCCTTCTAGAATGCTCCCTAAACCATTTCCTTATCAGGAGTTGGAAAAATAACCTAGACCATCGGCAATCACTTGGCATAGCAATTGCTTTTGATTTAGCGGGCGACTGTAGGAGCAAAGAATCGCTTGGGATGCTAATTGTTTCGGGCATCAAATCGAAATATGGAGTTTTTATCATGATACGGGAAATGTCACGGGTGGAATCCGAAATGACGATTGCCGCAGGGAGGCGTTTGTACAAGACCAGTGGGACTTCTGATCTTCTATTGAGTCCCGCTGAGAGCTTGGAAGAAGAAATTTCCCGTCTTACATGGGCAGTCGTGGATGGCTGGGCGAGTCGTGAAGAGCGGCGTGAATTGGCTGAGCTTGTAGACTTGCAGCATAAGAACCGCCACTTGGTTTAGCGAACTATGCGCAGCCAAGTCTCTTCGCGAATGGGATTCTATCCGTTGCAATCTAATTGTCAGCCTCGGCAAGACAGCTCCATGGAAAAAACTCTCCTGATAAAGTGGAGAGTTTGCGGCGGGTTTGCCGATAACGTTCTCTGGACAGGGCTAGCTCTGTCAGGCTCGCAGTGGACGCGTGCCTCCGGTACTCCCCTCCGGGGCGGAAAACATTTGAGGTTTTCTGCCCCAAAAACCCGCCAGAGAGTTGACCAATTCTTCATTGAGCGTGGTCGACGCGTCCCATCCTATGAATGCATCCCCCCATTACTTGCTCTTTTCAGAGGCAAGTTGTAGCGCACCTGCTGGAAGATCCTGGCGATTTGTGCTGCAAAACGTCGAGTCCACCAAACGAATGGTCGCTTCGGACCACGAACCGGCCAGTTGCGGTGAACGGCTTGAGTTGTTGGCTGTTGTCCGTGGTCTCGAAGCCATCGACGGTCCGTCTCGAGTCACTCTGGTCACAAAAAGTCGGTATGTAAGCCGCGGCATGAAGCATGGGCTGGCCGAATGGCGAGCCAATGAGTGGCGGTGGGAACGATTCGGTCGAATTGTTCCTGTCAAAGACAGCGATCTCTGGCAACGTGTGGACCGGGCTCTGTTATTTCACGAAGTCGACTGCCAGGCTTGGCAATTCGAAGCTTCTACTGAAACTGTTGCGGATTCTTCCCAATCAGAAATGGCGGTCGAAACCGTACAGGGTGAAGAACGTGGTTCTGCCAGGAGAAGTACGACTCAACGGATCGATGCAAGTCATTCTGTCCCCGCGAAGAATTGGCGGCGTCGGGCGAGAAGAAAAACAGCAGTTCGGCAAGAGGCTAAGAATTGGCACGGCCCCTTGGTTGGACGGGCCCTCGAATGGAAAAATACCCTAAGCAGCTGGGGAGCTTCCTCGGGGCCGGTGATCCAAGGTGCAACTTAGGAAGTCGAGAACTACTTCCTCGAAAATGATCAATTCAAGCATTTTCTGGGGTGAAACAGAGCTGACATGAGAAAAACAAGCGTTATCTAGGCAAAATAGGCAGCCAGGTCGATTCGTTTCAAGTACAACAGAAAATAGACTAGGACATCCAAGTGCGAACTCAAGTTGATCTCAATGCCATTGCACCGGTCGTTCATGGATACCATCACAATCCTTTCGAGGTGCTTGGACCCCATGAAATCGAAGACGATGGCCGGCGAGCACTTGCCATACGAGCCTACTTACCGGAGTCGAAACAGGTGTGGCTGGTCGATTCGAAACATGGGCATTCACAACCCATGCGGCGAATCCACCCTGCCGGTCTCTATGAAGCAATCTGCGAACCAGAGCTCTACGATCGTAAACTGGGACGTAACTACCAATTCTGCAGTATGAATCAAGCAGGCGAACAGACCACTATGCACGACCCTTACTCATTTCCACCGCTGCTCACTGACTACGATCTGCACTTGCTGGGTGAGGGGCGCCACTGGGATAGCTATCGACGTTTGGGAGCCCATGTGCGGGAGATCGATGGGATCCAGGGAGTCAATTTTGCCGTCTGGGCACCCAATGCGGAGAGTGTTAGCGTCGTGGGAGACTTCAATGGCTGGGATCGCCGCAAGCACGCGATGCGGAAGCATATTCCCGGTGGCACCTGGGAATTGTTTATTCCGGAATTGGCGCTGGGAACTCTCTACAAGTTTTCTGTGAAAAACCATGGTAATGTCGTCGAGAAATGCGATCCGTATGGTTTTGCTGCCGAAGTGCCGCCCAAGACGGCCAACATCGTAGCCGACGTTGATAGTTACCAATGGGGTGATGCCGAGTGGATTGCCAAACGGGCGAAGCACAATCCATTGACTTCGCCGCTTTCGATTTATGAGGTCCATCTGGGAAGTTGGCAGCGCGCAGAAGGGGAAAATCCCTGGCTCAACTATCGGGAGTTGGCACACCGGCTGGTCGCCTATTGCAAAGAGTTGGGCTACACCCACATCGAGCTCATGCCGGTGAGCGAGCATCCTTTCACAGGGAGCTGGGGATATCAAACGGTGGGCTATTTTGCCGCCACCAGTCGCTATGGCAGCCCCGAAGACTTTCAGTACTTCGTGGATTACTTTCACCAGAACAACATTGGGGTGCTGATCGACTGGGTCCCGGCGCATTTCCCCAAAGATAGCCATGGACTTGACTTCTTCGATGGCTCAGCCCTGTATGAGCATGCAGATCCTCGCCAAGGGGAGCATCCGGACTGGGGCACCAAGATATTCAATTATGGTCGCAATGAAGTCCGCAATTTTCTGGTTTCCAACGCGCTCTTCTGGCTCGATAAGTACCATATCGATGGATTGCGTGTCGATGCGGTCGCCTCGATGCTCTATCTCGACTACAGCCGAGAAGATGGTGACTGGATTCCCAATGAATATGGTGGCCGAGAAAACCTGGCGGCAATTGATTTCTTGAAGGAGTTTAACGAACAGGTCCACATCCAGTACCCCGGCGTGTTGACAGTGGCCGAGGAATCAACGGCTTGGGGAGGAGTATCGCGTCCCACTTATTTGGGAGGACTCGGATTCAGCATGAAGTGGAATATGGGTTGGATGAATGACACCCTGCGATACTTCCGCCACGAGCCGATCCACCGCGGCTATCATCACGATGAATTGACATTCTCATTGATTTACGCCTTCACGGAAAACTTCGTCCTACCATTCTCTCATGACGAAGTTGTCCACGGCAAAGGTTCGATGTTGGATCAAATGCCGGGTGACCTCTGGCAGCGGTTTGCCAACCTGCGACTCCTTTACGGATATCAATGGACCCACCCAGGGAAAAAGTTGACGTTTATGGGTGGAGAGATTGCTCAATGGAAAGAATGGAACTGTGAAGAAAGCTTGCAATGGGATCTCCTGCAGTGGGATACTCACCAAGGTGTACAACGATTGGTAGCCGATCTGAACAAGATCTATTGCACCGAACCATCCCTGCACCAACAAGACTTCGATCATACTGGTTTTGAGTGGGTCGACTGCCACAATCACAACGATAGTGTGCTAGTCTATCTGCGTCGTGGAACCAACCCAGAAGACTTTGTCCTGGTGGCCTGCAACTTTACGCCAGTGGTTCGCCAGAACTATCGCATCGGAGTCCCCGAAGGAGGTTGGTACTCGGAGATACTGAACACCGACTCAGCGTACTACGGCGGCAGCAATGTCGGCAATTATCCGGGGCTTCAAGCCGAGGAAAGCGAAAGCCATGGACGTCCCTTCTCGCTGCTGATGACGCTACCCCCGTTGTCGGTAGTGGTATTCAAGCCACAACGCGCATAGAGCGGCGTATGATGTCCCCCCATGGGCGGGAATGGTTGAGGTATATGGGAACAGAATCCCTTAGTCTTCTTCCGCACCCGGCGTCGGGCTGAGGAACTCTTCGAGTTTCTCCAGATCCAATCCAACGCGCTCAGTCAATTGTTCGAGCACCTGACGCTGTTGGTTCTGCCACCGAGCCATGGTCATAACTTGACCGCCATACCAAGTATTGGCTTCCGTCAAAAATAGTTGGTGAAGCTCGTCTTCGGGGCGTTCTTTGCGATCGAGTTGGATGACATAGGCGATCGTCTGGTCATAGTTCAATACCGCGGCAACCTCTTTATCTTCCAGTTCGAAGGCCTCTTTCATAAATTCGGGGCCGACAGCTTCCAACGGTGGAGCTTCACCCAAACGAGGACCACGTTCAATTTCAGCAGTTGAACCAAATGTTAACCAACTGAAAAGGTCCGTCGTTACCACATCATAAGATTTGCCATAATCAAACTTGGCAAGGGAGCTACCGGCTTCTTCGCAGTCTTTAGCGATTTCTTCTGCCTTCTTGAGCGCCAGCTTGGCAGCTTCCTGTTGCTTCCATGCGGCCATTACTTCGCTGCGAATATCCTCAAAAGCAGGAACCTCTTCGGGTACGTCCTGGGTTTTTGTTACAAGATACCAGTTTCCATCCAAATCCTGGGCCAGGAATGGCTCGTAAGTTGCTAGTGAAGAAAAGACTGCCTGAACCACATACTGTCGGTTGGTTTGAGCGTCGATGGCCTTACCAACAAAGGTGTCAGCCAATTCTCGTTGAGAAACGAGCAGGGTCTCTTCTGAAATCAAACCTGCTTCGGCAGCACGCTCTTTGAGATTCGTCAAATCCTTCGGGGGAGCTGGGATTTCTTCTTCATTCGTGCGAGCTGATACGACATCAAAACCATAGGGGTTGTACTCCGACTGTAGCTCTCCGTAGATACTCTCGATCTTATCCTTGAGCTCCAAGACGGCCTTGTCCGTTGCCAACTTGTCGCGAATGGAGTCTTTGACATCTTCCAGGGGCTCGAATTCAAGGTTCTCATCGGACGCTTTGGAATCCT
The DNA here is from genome assembly GCF_008065115.1 of Bythopirellula goksoeyrii. Classification (NCBI taxonomy): domain Bacteria; kingdom Pseudomonadati; phylum Planctomycetota; class Planctomycetia; order Pirellulales; family Lacipirellulaceae; genus Bythopirellula; species Bythopirellula goksoeyrii. The sequence continues at coordinate 2,695,622 of NZ_CP042913.1, forward strand.
CCTCAGCTTCCTGAGTGTCGGCCTCAGAACTAGATTCCTCTGTGCTTCGATCGTCAGAAGCAGTTTCCGTGGTATCGGAGTCCTGAGTCTCAGAGCCCTCCTCGGCTTCCGAATCGTCGCTGGATTCCAAATTCTCTTGGAAGGCGACCAATCGCATTTTAACTCTTGAGCTCACATTGCCAGACTCGTCTTCACCCGGTGCAGCAGGTGGGTCAGCTTCTAATTCGATCTCACTTACGTCATCACTGACATCTTCGGTGTCAGCTTCTTCCTCGATGATTGCTTCCTCTGTTTCTCCGGCGGATTCGTCCGCCGACTCCTCCGTGATCGGGGCATCGGCCTCGTCATTCCCCGCGGTTTCCTCAATTTCCTCGGCATCCTCTGCCTCACCGGACTTCGGAGCTTCGTTTTCGGAGTCTGAATTGAACAAACTGTCGTCGAACTTGGATGCACCTTTCGTAGAAAAAAGCGTTCTCTTATTACGTTCGTAGTAGTCCGCTATTTCTTCGTCGGTGATCGAATCGCGGTATTTGTCCCGCCAGGAATTTACATCACCAAGAATATAATTGAGCTTCACACGTCGCGGCACCTTGAAGCCTGGATCGGGGGCAGGTAGCTGAGCACCTAAAACCAGATGAACAATCCCGGGGACGTTGTCCTTATATTGTTCGTAGAAAGCAAGAAGTTCTGCCTCGCTGGGATCCGGAACTTCGGCTACAAACTCGGAAGCGGGAACCGCGACCGCTTGCAGGGCAATCCGCTCATTGATGTGCCGCCAATCCTCCCAACGCTGTTCTGGTAAGACATTGCGGACATTCGAGGCGAAGCTCCCAAAATAGGTGTTGCCCAGAAGCAACTCCCGCAAACCGGAAAACAATTGGTCCTCAAGGTATCTCGGATCGCCTTGCTGCACACTGGAAAGCAGTCTCATGATGTCTTGGTCAGAAACGCGGCGGAAACTCGTTTCCTTGAGAAACTGATTGATCATCCCATCGCTAACCGTCATTCCAGCTTTTTTGGCCTGATCGGCCAGTATGCGGGTGGTCACAACACCAACCTGCACGTCTCGGGAGGTCGTACTCTCTGGAAGGACAAAGTCTGGGACAGAGGGCATCATCGGGGTACCACCCTCTTCGATGATTTTTTGAGCCCCTGTCATACGAAGTCGCTTGAGAAACTCGCTCAGGAAGTACCGGCGCTGGGTGAGAGAGGCCAATTCTTGACCATTGAGCGATCCCCCCTTCCACTCGGCGACGATAGCACGCGGATTGCTGCTATCGCCAGACTGTCCGATATAACCGAACATGGCATCGCCAATGACGAAAACAAACATGGCAATAACTGCTGCAATTGCCAAAAAAGCCTTTTGATGCTTGCGAAAATAGCGAAACGGGCTTGCCATCTAACCGTCCTGAGTCGGGGCTGCCCGACAAGCTACCACTTGACAGCTTGGCCGGTGCATAAGTAATGATTGACGACGTGAAGTGTTAATATTAGGGGTCCGTGATTCTATGGCAGATCGACGTAAATGCAATCCCAATCGGGAGTGTGGTCGATTCTGCCGTGTCTCCTGGGCCGAGATTAGCGACGAAATGAACCTCAAAGAGGATGGTTTCCAAACGAGACAAGCCAATCGTCGTATGGCCGACCTTTGCAGGAAGCCCTTAATTTACGGCTTGTAGAAGTTGGCCGGAAGAGGCTGTTTGGCAAGTCTTCGCTAACGTATCGAGATGATTTCGGCGAATAAGAGTATCTACGCAAACTTGGCAAAGGCTTTGAAGGCGTTTCGGCTTCCCAAGGCCAATATTAGACATCAGGAAAGAAATGGCGAAGAAAAAAGCAGCCTCGAAAGAAAACGGCCAGGCCCTGGTGATCGTCGAATCTCCCGCCAAAGCCAAGACGATCGCCAAATACTTGGGTAGTGGCTACCGAGTCGAGGCCAGCATCGGCCATATTCGTGATCTGCCTCAGGGAGCGAAACAGATCCCGGCCCAATATAAGGGAGAATCTTGGTCCAATTTGGGAGTGAATGTCAACGACAACTTCACCCCGATCTACGTCATCCCCCCCGGGAAGACCAAACAGATCAAGCTACTTAAAGAACAGCTCAAGAAATCGGATGCCCTCTATCTGGCAACGGACGAAGACCGCGAAGGGGAGGCGATTAGTTGGCATTTGATGGAAATCCTCAAGCCGAAAGTCCCTGTTCATCGACTGGTATTTCACGAGATTACCAAAGATGCCATTCAGGGTGCACTTGCTTCACCTCGCGAAGTCGACGAACAATTGGTTCGGGCTCAAGAGACGCGACGTATTCTCGATCGCCTTTACGGTTACGAAGTCTCTCCTCTGTTGTGGCGCAAAGTGCGACCCCGACTCTCAGCGGGTCGAGTGCAAAGCGTGGCGGTGCGCTTGATTGTCCAGCGCGAACGCGAACGAATGGCATTCGTTTCAGGTACTTGGTGGGACCTGCTTGGCAATTTTGTCAAGCAAAGTGACACCGATAAGGGTCAATCCTTAGAAGCCCCACTAGTTTCGGTTGAGAACCGCAAGATTCCCAGCGGCAAAGATTTTGACGCTTCCAACGGAAAGTTGAAGAACCCTGATTTACTACTACTCGATGGCCCCGCCGCACTGCAACTTGCCGAGCGCATTCGCAACGGCGAGTTTCGCGTAGCTTCTGTCGAAGATAAGCCGTACACCACTAAGCCGTATCCGCCGTTCACTACCAGCACACTGCAACAGGAGGCGAACCGCAAGCTGGGGTTCACGTCCCGCAGAGCAATGCAGGTTGCTCAGAGCCTCTATGAAAATGGCCATATCACCTACATGCGTACCGATTCCACGACGCTGGCCAATGTGGCAATCGATGACGCCCGCGATCTGGTAGATCGCAACTATGGCAAAGATTACCTGCCCGCCGAGCCGCGAGTCTACAAATCAAAAGTCAAGAACGCCCAAGAAGCTCACGAAGCGATTCGACCTGCGGGGCATCCGTTTGAACTGCCCGAAGCGATGAAATCGAAGCTCAACAGCGATGAATTTCGACTCTTTGATCTTATCTGGAAACGTACGATAGCCAGCCAAATGGCCGACTCTCGCGGTCGACGGATCGTTGTCACGATTGAGGGTGAAGGCTGCGTATTCCAGGTGAGTGGCAAGACGATTGATTTCCCCGGCTACCTGCGAGCCTATGTGGAAGGGACCGACGATCCGTCGGCAGAGTTGGCCGATCAGGAACGCACTTTGCCCAGCGTGGAAGTAGGCGATGTACTCCGCTGTACGGGACTGGATGCCAAGGAGCACAGCACCCAGCCACCCGGTCGTTTCAGCGAAGCCGCCCTCACTAAGGCTCTCGAAGAACGTGGGATCGGTCGACCGAGTACCTATGCCTCGATTATCGATACGATTTTGGCGCGAGGGTATGTCTTCAAGAAAGCCAACTCGCTTGTTCCTACTTGGGTAGCGTTCTCGGTCGTGACACTCATGGAAGAGAACCTCGGCTCGCTTGTTGACTATCAATTCACCGCTCAGATGGAAGACGATCTCGACGCGATTAGTCGTGGCGAGCGGGGACACATCGAGTATCTGGAGAATTTTTACTTCGGCAATGGTCGTGACGGACTCAAGAAACTGCTGGAGAACAAAATCGACGAAATCGATCCGGCCAAAATTGGGCGCATTTCGATTGGTACTCCAGAAGGAATGCCCGAGGTTTTTGTCCGTGTCGGGCGCTATTCGCCATTTGTCGAGCAGGGGGATCGCACCGCCTCGCTCAAGGAAGATATGGCCCCCGACGAAGTGACTATGGAAGTCGCTTTAGAGTTGTTGGATCAAGCAGAGCGAGGCGACGAGCCCTTGGGACTCTGCCCCGAAACTCAGAAGCCCGTTTTTGTGAAGGTGGGGCGCTTTGGACCTTACGTGCAGCGTGGCACGACCGGCGACGAAGAAAAACCTCAAAACGCTGGCTTGCTCAAAGGGATGACTCCCGAAGAAATCGACTTAGAATTGGCACTCAAACTGCTTTCGTTGCCTCGCGAAATCGGGCCACACCCCGACAGCCAGGAACCGATTATCGCCCACAATGGTCGCTATGGGCCCTACATCAAGTGTGCTTCTGACACTCGTTCGTTGCCGGCGGATATTTCGCCCCTCGACGTGACCATGGAGCAAGCGCTGTTCTTGCTCTCGCAACCCAAGACGCGTGGCCGAGGTGCTGCCAAGAAGGAACCGCTGAAGGTCTTCGAAGGAGTCTCGCCAGTCACCGAAAAGCAGGTTCAGATTCTCGACGGCCGGTTTGGCCCTTATATCACCGACGGGACGACCAACATCTCGCTCCGCAAGGGGATGATGCCCGAGGAGATCACCTACGACGAGGCGTTGTCGCTTCTGGCAGAAAAAGCGGCCCAAGGACCTGCCCCGAAAAAGAAGAAAGCGGCGAAGAAGAAATCAGCGACCAAGAAGTCGGCGAAGAAAACTCCCGCCAAGAAAAAATCCGCGACCAAGAAAAAGGCAGCAACGAAGAAAACCACTGCCAAGAAGACCGCGAAGAAAAAGTCGTAATCACTCGACTCAGAGCAGGGCTGACTTTTGCTCCGAATAATTTATCGGCTCGATTTATTCCAAGTCCCTGGTTTTCAGGCCAAGAGACGTCTCAAAAACCGTTGTTTTCGTGTAATCAGATAGATTATGACACGTTACCCGTTCAGCGAAAAAGAACCTCTCCGTGAGCCTTGGGAGATGAAATCGAGACAGCTTGGGCTCCTGCGATTCTAGCGGCGGTTTGGCGCGCCGCCGCTAGTGATGAGATGACAGTTTTTTCCACCTGTCGATGTGACTGAAGCGACTAGGAGTCGTCGCTTAGTTCATCCAATCGAGCTTGTGCCATCTCACGGGTTTTTTTGTGGCAATCCTCGGCAAGTTGTGAGCCGAGTTCTTTCGCTAGTGCTGGTGGCATTTCGTTAATGAAGCAGGCGACCCGAAAACGTACTTTCCCGAGACGATGTGCCGCCAATTCGCGCCAAACCATTTGGAACTCTGTATTCTCTCCAACAAAGCGACGCAACCATGAGCCAGCTTGCTCCCACGCTCCGCTGCCGCCCTCTGAGAATACTGTAGCAAACACGGAGTAGAGCGAGGCTCTAGAGCATTTACCGTCGAGGTAATCGTGGACACCATCGACAAGTGCGGTAACCCTGGAAACGTCCTCGCCCTTTGGCAGATAGCGAAGTACACATTCACGTTCATGTTCTCTTCCAAACGTGAACACTATGTTGTTCTCCTAACATTTATGACGACTTGACGTTCAATCTCTGGAGCAAATCATCATGAAGTATAGCCGTTCCAATGGCAAATACTAAAGACTAAACTGCCTGGGTTGTGAGACACCTCCCGCAGAAACGGCTGTCCGCTAGGACGCGTCGTGATCTGATTGTAGCACGCCTCTGCTGAGTCGTGATTTCTTAGTGATACTAGGCACTCCGAATCGTATCGTTGCGACTAGTGTTTTGTTCCGCTTCGATATTCGGATGAGCCGCCGGGTACCCTCTGGGTGGGCTAGCGTCGGGTGAATTCTGGAAAACCCGTGGCGAGCGCCATCGGCTCAATGCAGTGCAACCCTAGATTTCAAACGGAACAATGCACTAGCGGCAAGAGTGTAACAAGGAATAACGCGTCGGAGACACGTGCTACAATGACGATTTAAATAAAACGACTCGGAGACACGTGCTACAATGTCGAGTTGAAGAAATACGACTCGGAGAGGCGTGCTACAATGGCCGAAGTTGCTACTCTGCTGCATTGCAGGTGACTGACCGCACCCATTTTCCTACAATTTCTCAAGTTGAGTTGAGAACTCTTAGCGAACTCCGTAGGCAATTCGAGCAAGAAGACTCCATGAAATTATTGGTCATCGCACTTTGGTCAGCTAGCATCTTTGGATTCTTCTCTGGATATGCGCTAGCTGAACCCTCTCAGCCAATCGCACAAGTCCCTACGTCGTTTGATGGCAAGCGGGCCTACGATTATCTCCGGCAACTTTGTGCCCTCGGCAATCGCATGAGTGGCAGCCCGGGGATGCAGAAGCAACAAGAGTTGCTTGAAAAGCATTTTAAGGAATTGGGCGGGCAGGTTACTTGGCAACGGTTCCAAACAAAGCATCCCCTAACGGGGAAACCCGTCCCGCTGGCCAACCTCATTGTCCAATGGAATCCCGAGAGTACTGAGCGGATCTTGCTTTGTGCCCACTACGACACCAGGCCGCTACCCTCGCAGGATGTTGATCCGCGTCAGCGCCGCGAGGGAGTTTTTCTCGGAGCCAATGACGGTGCGAGTGGTACGGCGGTATTGATGGAACTGGCAAATCACGTGAAGAGTCTCCCGGAACGATATGGGCTCGACTTCGTACTCTTCGATGCCGAAGAACTTGTCTACTCGGATCGCAGAGATCCCTATTTTCTGGGGAGTGAGTATTTTGCGCGCGAATACAGCAAGAACAATCGGGACTATGAATATGTCGCGGGGGTACTGCTGGATATGGTGGGCGACTCTAAATTGAGCATCTACCAGGAGCACAATAGTGTTGCCTGGAGGGATACGCGTCCGATCGTGCAGGGAATCTGGGACACCGCAGCCCGGTTGGGAGTGAATGAATTCATACCCCGCGTGGGCTACGAAGTCCGGGATGATCATATCCCGTTGCACAAGATCGGGGGCATCCCTGTGTGCGACGTCATTGATTTCGAATACCCCGACCGCTCGAATCGCTACTGGCATACCACAGCCGACACGCCGAACCGCTGTTCGGCGGATTCACTGGGCAAAGTCGGCTTGGTGATGCTGGAGTGGCTGCGGTCGGCCGAGTAATTTCCAGCGGTTGGCCCTATTGCAACATGCACATCAGAGATAGCATGAGCTAATGCTTCCTGATCCTTTGCGATTGACGATAGCCTTGCTGCCGGTAGTTTCTTACTGCTTGATGCTGGGGATATTGAACGCGCGGCGCAAGCCATTTATCACAACAGGTGGGGCTGACCTGGCGACTCTGGGGGTTGCGCTCTCGGGTTTGGTCTTTATTGGCCCCATCGAATTATTCCGTCCTGAAGCTGCCTCCGTGGAGTTCGGTGGGTACGTGTGGCTGTTTCTCCTGGTGCTCTATTGGCTCGCCATCTGGCTCACAATGCTTCTGGCGCGGCCTCGTCTGGTGATCTACAACATCAGCTCGGAAGAACTTCGCCCCGTCTTGTCCGAGGCAGCCCGCAGCCTTGATCCTCAAGCGCGATGGGCCGGCGATAGCCTCTCGATGCCAACGGTGGGAATCCAGCTGCATCTGGAAACTTTCGAAATCATGCGCAATGTTTCCTTGGTCGCCAGCGGCTCGAAGCAGAATCTTGCCAGTTGGCGACAGTTGGCCGGACTGCTCGGCTCCAGGCTCGACGGACTCTCGGTGGATTCCAACCCGCGCTGGTTGGGAATCGTGCTATTTGCGATAATCCTCTTGGCCACTAGCATGGTCCACATGCTGAATCACCCCCAGCAGATCGCCCAGGCGATGCAGGAGATTTTCTCCTATTGAGGGAAGACACGCCGCATGTCACTTAGATGGCTGAGGATCCTGCAAGTGAAACACGACGCGATAGGCCTGGTAGCCTGCTGCTATTTTGTCCGCGTAGAGAGAATCGAGTTCAGCCTGCAGTGCCAAGGCTGTGGGAAATCCATCTGGGATAGCGTCGGCGTCGGTTAGTTCATCAATCTTGACTTCCTGCACGCTGTCTATCGTGATGTAGCCTGCACCAGGGATATAGCTCCGCTGGCCGTCACGCATCATACGATGCTTCCACAAACGAATCGTTTGGGTTTTTTCTCTGCTACGAATGGCGGGCAGAAACTTCTTCTTGAACAAGAGCATGGCTTAGATCGTAGCCGCAGAACACTCGACTTGCCAAGGAGTCGCAGGTGGTACAGGTTCTCGAATGACCAATGTCCAATGACCAATGACCAAGAGCCATTGAGTTAGTTCTCCGGCTGATATTGGTCGTTGGAAATTGAAAATTGGTCATTTCCCGAACCGGCAAGTACCATTGGTTGTTTGGTGACTCATTCCCGGGGATTTTACCACTCCGGGCAGGCCAAATCCCCTTGCGTACGCCAGAGGTGGGCCTATAATTCGGGAATCGTTACTGTGCCTCTCGGGCATTAGGCAGGGGGGTGCAGAACGGACTGCGGGTGTAGCTCAGTTGGTAGAGCACAACGTTGCCAACGTTGTTGTCGTCGGTTCGAACCCGATCACCCGCTCTAAGCACGAGTCCCGGCGAAAAAGCTGGCTGAAATCCAGCGAGTATCGCGGGACTGCCGATAGAGTTCGCTTCGAATTGGAGCCCGCCCCCGCTTTCTTGGCCTTCCACTTGGGGAGGCACAATTGCTGGTAGCGGGTTCTTGGTTTTTTAGAAGATAAGTTTCTTGCCGCCGGACTACCCAAGTTGAGGTTTTCCAGGCGAGATTTTCGCAGAGAGAAAAGTCCATGGCAGACGAAGAACAACAAGCAGATACGCTGACCGCTGAGGAAGATCAGCCACTCAACCTTCAGGTGGAGGTCACCAGTCCCAGCGATTGCGAACGTCACGTGACCGTGACCGTCTCACGCGAGGACATCGATCGTTATATGAACGATGCCTACAGTGAGCTGATGCCGAGCGCTAACGTACCGGGGTTCCGTATCGGTCGGGCTCCTCGCAAGTTGGTGGAAAGCAAGTTCAAAAAAGAAATCGCCGAGCAGATCAAGGGATCTTTGCTCATGGATAGCTTGACTCAGATTAGCGAGGAACAATCCTTTACCGCGATCAGCGAGCCCGATCTGAATCTCGATGCCGTGGAGGTCCCCGATGACGGGCCAATGACGTTTGAGTTCGACATCGAAGTTCGCCCTGAATTCGACATGCCGAAATGGAAGGGTGCAAAAATCGAGCGTCCTGTGCGTGATTTTACGCCCGCCGACGTCGATCAGCATTTGGAAAAGATGTTGGCTCGCTACGGACAACTTGTTCCTCACGAGGGGACTGCCGAGGAAGGGGACTACCTGACGGTCAATATCACGACCTCGTGCGATGGAAAACAACTCGAAAAAGAAGAAGAACACGTTCTGCGAATTCGTCAGAAGCTCAGCTTCCGCGATGGCGAAATCGCTGACTTCGCGAAACTGATGGGTGGTGCCAAGGCCGGGGACCACCGCAAGGTGGAGTTGGAACTTACCCAGGATGCTCCGAACGAATCCCTTCGCGGGAAAAAAATTAACGTGGACTTCGAAGTACTAGAAGTCAAGAAACTGAAGCTCCCCGAGTTGAACGAAGAATTTCTCGCGGAAATAGGGGACTTCAAGACCGAGGGCGACCTTCGCGACGCAATCGGCGACAGCCTCAAACGGCAACTCGAGTATGAGCAGCAACAAAAAATCCGCTCCCAGATCTCCGCTCTGCTCACCAAATCGGCAGATTGGCAATTGCCGCCATCCTTGTTGAAACGACAGAGTGCCCGGGAATTGGAACGCACCGTCATGGAATTACGCCGGGCTGGTTTCAATGAAGCTGAGATTCGTGCCCGTGAAAATGTCCTTCGTCAGAACAGTGCCGCCTCAACAGCCCGCAGCCTGAAAGAACATTTCATTCTTGAGCGGATCGCTGAAGAAGAGAACATTGAAGCCCAAGAGGGCGATTTTGAGAAAGAAATCTTCTTGATTGCCATGCAGAGTGGCGAGTCGCCTCGTCGTGTGCGTGCCCAGATTGAGAAACGCGGCCTGATGGACGTATTGCAGAATCAGATCGTCGAGCGCAAGGTGCTTGAACTAGTGCAAGAACATGCCAAGTTTTCCGACAAACCCTTTGAGCCGGAGAATCTCGACGTCGAAGCAGTGAATCTAGCCGCCGGTGGTGGAGAAGGTCCCGCGTCTGCGAGCGAACCAGCACCAGAATCAACTGAGGCCACCGAAAGCTGAACTATCACTTAAATGGATTGAGTTGTCGCCGTGAGGGGACGAGACGAGAATTGCCTTAGCGTCAATATCATCGGTTGACTGTCAGGAATAGGTTTCCAAAAAGGGAGTTGATATGAATTACGAAACGTCGGCCGAGAATTCCTTCGATCCTCGGTTTGCCGCTGCGATGCGCGACTACCAGCGTCAGCGTCAGATGACACTGGGCGATCTCTTGCTGGAAAACCGTGTGATCTTTCTGCAGGGCGAAATCTACGATGGCAATGCCAATGAGCTTGTCATGAAACTGCTCTATTTGCAAAGCGAGAACCGTCGCAAGGATATCCATTTCTACATCAATTCGCCTGGTGGCAGTGTGAGTTCAACGCTTGCGATCTACGATACCATGCAGATGATTTCCCCTCCCGTGGCTACCTATTGCGTGGGGTTGGCTGCTAGTGGTGGCGCAGTTCTGCTCGCTGGTGGAGAAAAGGGAAAACGCTTCGCGCTCAAACATTCAAAAGTCATGATTCATCAGCCCCATGGCGGAGTGGGAGGCCAGGTCTCGGATATTGAGATCCAAGCCAATGAGATCATCCGCACTAGGGAAATCCTCAATGGCATCTTGGCTGAGCACACTGGCAAAACCATCGAAGAAATCCACAAAGCTTGTGATCGCGACCACTATATGACTGCTACTGAGGCCATGGAATACGGTGTCGTCGATGACATTCTTATTAAACAACCCGCACTAGGTGGAGAACCGGAAGACGACGATGACGATTGAGTCAGGTAACTCAGCCAACGTTGCTCGATAAAAATCTTTCGCATTCGTCCCCCCAACCAATGGATTGCCCGTCATGTCGCTAGTTCCCTTTGTCATCGAAAAATCAGGCCGCGAAGAGCGGGCCATGGACATCTACAGCCGTTTGCTCAAGGACCGCATTGTCCTGATGGGCTCCGCTGTGAACGACGATGTTGCCAACAGCATTGTGGCTCAATTGCTGTTTCTTCAGTCCGATGATCCCAAGGCAGATATCCACTACTACATTAACTCCCCTGGGGGCAGTGTCACTGCTGGAATGGCTATCTATGACACCATGCAGTTTGTCACTTGTGATGTAGCTACTTATTGCCTGGGCCAAGCAGCCTCTATGGGGGCCTTGCTCTTGGCTGCTGGCGCTGCTGGCAAACGGCATGCCCTGCCAAACTCCCGTATCATGATTCATCAGCCTTCTGCCGGAATGGAAGGCACCGCCGAGGATATCATGATCCATGCGACCGAGTACCGCAAAACCAAAGACAAGCTCAACCGCATCTTGATCGAGCACACGGGCCAGACCCTCGAGCAAATCGAGCGAGATACCGACCGCGACCATTTCATGTCCGCAGCCGACGCCTGCGAATATCGAATCATCGATAAAGTCATCGAGAAAATGGAAATGTAGGATGGGAGAACGCATGTAGGGGCAACATTGCAGCGATTTAATGGCGAATGACGGAAATACCCAAGCACGAAAGAATGACTAAAAACAAGTGCCCTACAAGGGGCCAGCTTTAGTCATTCGTATTTCCGACTTCTTTCGTCATTGGGTATTTCATCATTCGTCAGTTCCCCCTAATCTCTCCCCTTCCTTCAGGCCTCCTCCCCCTGCTAGCATCTTCGATCTCGCTTGACGGTGCCTACCGGTTTTCTTATTTCATACCTCCCAAATGGCTTCGGCGGGGTACGTGCGCAACGGCTCTACTGGTTGCCTGAAATCTCTTTTCCCTGAGTAAGAGTCGAGCTGAGTGATGCCAACAGCGAACGATACAACAGGTTTCAACTTGAACAGGCGCCTTTACCCTGCGCTGCTGTTGGGCACTTTGATGGCCTCGTTGTTTGCGACCTCAGGCTGTCGTTCGACGCGTGACAATCAGATCGATATCCTGGAACGGGAACTACGTGCCCAGGAAGATTATATCTACGAGCTGGAGGACTATGTCGTCGAGTATTCCGACAAATTGCGGCAATGCCGTTGTTCTCAGCCACACGTGGCATCCGTGACCAAACCCACTCCTGCACCCAAGCAAACTTCGAAGTCCAACACAAGACAATCTACACAATCTACAGTCGAGAAGAAACCTGCACGGAGAACTCTACAGGAACCTCGTGAGGAATCCATCCTAGATTCAGTCGAACCTGCCTCGGAGCCTGCAGTCGAGTCAGAAGTCCCTGTCGAAGAACTTGAAGTCCCTGAATTGGATTTGGAAATCGGCGAACCGATTAGTTCTGACGAAGAGCATGAAGCTGCAATCCTGGCAGATTCCGAGGGCATCGAACACGAACAAGACCCTAATACTATTAGAATCCCCAATCCGGTAGCCTATCAGACCGCCGGCTATGATGAGTTGGAAGAATCCACGGATATTCCTTTCGAAGTAGAAACGTTGGAGAATCTCGACGACACCGAGGCTGTCGCCGAAGCAGAAACGCAGAGTCCGTCTGTCCGCAAGGCAGAACGACTCGTCATCGCTTACGTTTTCCGCGATTCCACCGAGTCGCCAAAACCAAGTAGCTTGCTTTCGGTTATTGAAGCGCGAGATTCCAGAAATGAGCCTGCTGCCTTCGATGGCAAAGTTTCGCTGATGGTAATGCAGGGAGACCCTGAAGCGCCAACTCGTATTAAGCGGTGGGATTTCACCGAGGAAGAAACTGCTGCAGCGTGGCAGACTTCACAATTTGGCGACGGCCTTCACTTGGAGCTGCCGTTGGAAGACACTCAGCTTCCTGAAGGTCCTTTCGAATTATGGGTCCGCCTGGAGTCGGCAGATGGTGGCAAACTGCTCTCCCAGATCCCCATGGAGGCCCAAACTCTCGCCACCATGGAAGATGTTGATGTCGAGCAGATGGCAGACGGAGCTTTGGAGTCTCCACTGGGGGAAACAGAAGAAGCAGAAATCGCCAGCATTAATCCATTGCGTTCTGGAAACAAGAAAAGCGTTTCCACGACGCCCCTGGCATCAGTAGACTCGGCTTCGAAAGCCGAGCCTCAGTGGCGTGCCGCTACCCACTTCAGCTCGGGTGCGAATTCCGGATTCTCTACAACTGCCACTGAGAAAAAGTGGAACATTAGCACAACTCCAATCCCGCGCGATTCCCAGCCAGCTTCCACAACCGCTGGCAAGCAGCGGTGGACCTCGCGCCGATAATGCCTTGCCATGCAGATTCCGTGTCACTCGAAACGGAGTCGTTTGAGTGACCCCTTGTAGATTTTCCCATCGTTGGCTGGTATTATCCGTCGGTAAGCTTTTTCTCACTGTTCCTGAGCAAACTTCCGCTGTACGAGGAGATCTCTTCATGGCACGCATCTGCACGGTGTTGACCTATTTGTCGTTTTGTCTTTTGTTCATTGATAATGTTCAGGGCGGTGAGTTCGATGAACTGCTCTACAAGGTCCCCGCTTCGGCCAACACATTGGTTCTGATCAATGTCGAGCAAACCTTGCAGGCTCCGATAGCTCAGGAAGAGGGATGGGGAAAGAAGCTAGAACTTGCTTACGTTGAGCGTCCGATTTTTCTCCCTCCGGAAGCAAATAAATTAGTGCTGGCGGCTGCGTTGCAACCGAGTCAAAACTTTTCGCAACTCTGGGAGTTGGGAGTGATGCAACTTAGTGAGCCAATGTCACTGCGTTCTATCGCACGCAGCGAGGGTGGATACCTGGATACCATCGATGGAACCGAAGCTGTTTGGACTCCAAGCGATGCCTACTTCGTGAAGCTAGATGACCAGGAACTGGGCGTTATGTTTCCGGCTGAGCGCCAGTTCGTTTCGCGTTGGTTAAACTTTGCCAACAAGAATAATGAAGTATCTCTCACGGAGTATCTCAGAGAGGCGACCCGATTGACTAACGAGAAGGTCCAGATTCTTATGGCAATCGATTTAGCCAATGTCGTACAACCACACGAGGTTTTGCAGACGATAGAAGCCTCGTCCTCTTTCAAGAAAATTGACTTGACTCCCCAAGAGATCGTGCCGATTCTGGCAAGTCTCCAGGGTGCTATCTTGCGGGTCGCGGTTGGCAAGGATGTCCAAGGGCAATTGCGGATCGATTTTGGTAGTGACATCTCTGCTCTCAAACCTATCGCTAAAGATCTGATCCTCTCAGTATTAGGAGATATGGGCGCCAACATCTCCGACTTGGAATCCTGGAAGTTCGACGTCAAAGAAAAAGCCATCCACATGCAAGGTCCCTTGTCTCAAGACGGTCAGCGCCGGGTCTTCAGCGTGATTGAACTCCCCTCTACCAAATTCAGTCAACTCAAGGATTCTACCGGCGAGAGCCAAACCTCCGAAGCGACTCCTGAGAGTCAAATTCGCGAAGCATCGATCACTTACTTTCGAGCGATTGATGTCCTCGTGAAGGATCTCCGTCGCGATTTGCAAGGCAACAAGGCAAGTGCGGCAGTCATGGAGCGTTACTCTCGCAAGATTGATCGCATGCCCATCTTAAATGTTGATCCAGAGTTGCTAGATTTCGGCGGCCACTTGGCAACGACCCTTCGTTCGATGGCACTCGCCAAGCGGCAGGGTGGGATCGCCTACGGCACCGCAACGGCAGGCATGGGGGGCGGAGGCTATAGCAATTACTCGATTGACTACGGCTATTTCGGCAACCTCATTGGCGATGCGTACTCCGGCGCCCGATCAAGCGCCGCTGATCGCTCGGCAGCACGAGCCCAATCTATGGCAGCAGCCAATAGCTCGCGGGTCGAAGGCTTCAAGCTGATCGACGACGCTACGGCCGTTATCAGACGCAAGATGACCGAGAAATACCAGGTGGAATTTTAACATTGTCTGTTTGACAACAACAGATAAACGAAAAAAGCCTCGTCCCGATCTCGGAACGAGGCTTTTATTTTGAGAGCTGCTTAATCGATTACAGCTGTGCAATCTTGGCGATCAAGTCAGCAGTGCGGCAACTGTAGCCCCACTCATTGTCGTACCAGCTCACGACCTTGAGCATATTGCCATCCATCACTTGGGTCCAATCCGCGGCAAAGACCGAGCTATGGGAATCGCCGATAATGTCGGTCGACACGATCGGGTCCTCGGTATAGCACAGAATGCCTTTGAGCGGGCCCGATTCCGAGGCCTTCTTCATGGCGGCGTTCACTTCTTCAGCGGTAACCGACTTCTTCATCAAAGTAGTCAGATCAACCACGCTTCCTGTGGGTACTGGGACACGAAGCGAGATGCCTGTCAGTTTGCCTTGCAAATCAGGAATCACCAGGCCGACTGCCTTCGCAGCGCCCGTGCTGGTGGGAATAATATTCTGAGCAGCGGCACGTGCACGATAGGGATCCTTATGCGGCTGATCCTGGGTGGGCTGATCGTTCGTGTAGGCATGCACAGTGGTCATCAGACCTTTTTCGATGCCGAAAGTCTCGTGCAGCACCTTGGCGACTGGAGCCAAGCAGTTGGTCGTGCAACTCGCATTGGAAATGCACTTCATGTCGGCAGTGAGCTTGTCGTCGTTCACGCCGAGCACACAAGTAAGATCTGCACCATCTTTGGCGGGGGCACTCAGTACGACGCGCTTGGCACCTGCTTTGAGATGGGAATCGTAGCCAGGCTTGCTGTCGGTAGCGCGGGCGGTGAAAATACCGGTACTCTCGACCACGACGTCCACACCCATATCGCCCCAAGGGAGTTCTGCCGGATTACGTTCCGCGAGTGCTCGGATCTTTTTGCCATCGACAGTCAGATACTCAGCATCGTGAGTCACCTTACCCGGAAAACGGCGATGCGTGCTGTCGTATTTCAGCAAGGTCGCCAGCATTTCGTTGTCGGTGAGGTCATTGATTGCAACTACCTCAAACTCACTGGAACGGGCGTGCAGGTTGCGGAACGTCAAACGGCCAATGCGGCCAAATCCGTTGATTGCTACTTTGATTGACACTCTTTTTCTCCTTCTGTGATTTGTAATTCATCCGGTTGCCCCAACCGGCGATAAGTCTGAACAGCCGACAGGCAATTCGGACACGGTATACGATAGCGGCCACAAGGCAGGGGCACACACCGGAAGCTGACACATCCGGCCCGCCAGATACCTGGCCGTGCTAGGTGGAAGCTGAATCGGCGATTATAACGATCTAGAGCGGGTCCAACAACTAGCTGGGAAAGGCGGTAATTGCGTTAGAAAACACCCACTTCACATCACCCACATCTGTCGACGAGCGTGATGTGTCAGCTTCCGGGATGTGCTTCCAGGTAACCCAGAACTCGTGCCGCCACGTCAACACCTGTCACCTCCGCCAGAGCCCGCCAGCCGGGCACCGCGTTCACCTCAATCGCATAGAGACGCCCATCACGGGTCGGCAGCAAATCGACGCCAGCCAACGGGGCCCCAATCGCCGCCGCTGCTCGCTGGGCTAGTTCGGCTAGATCGTTGGTAACCTCAAGCGGCTGGCCAGTCGCCCCGCGACTGATGTTGGTCCGCCAATCCAGCTCGTTGCAGCGGCGTATCCCCAAAACATCGTCACCCAAAACCAACAAACGCAAGTCGCAACCTTCGTGTTCGAGAAACTCTTGTAGATAAAACACGGAATCGACCGCTGCGAGAGCCTTGAAAGTGCGTATTGCGATAGTCTCATCGCTGAGCCGCACAATCCCACGCCCTTCGGAACCGAAGAGTGGCTTGAGCACCACGTCGCCTCCCAGGGAATCAAAGGCTCTCAAAGCTTGCTCGACTGTTTGGCATGTGATCGTGCGAGGAACCAACATTCCAGCCGCAGCCAAGCGCGTCGTCGCGAGATACTTGTCCACGGCCACTTCAATGGCGCGAGGCGGGTTGATCACTGTGACGCCAGCCTGCGCCAGGTTGGCCAGCGCGTCCATGCGAAAGATGATTTGCTCCAGCGACCCCGGCGGCATGGAGCGGACTAGCAAGGCGTCGCATTCGTTGAGAGTCTGCTCGGCGGTGTGGACTGTGGTATCGCCACCCACCGTGGAGGCAAGCTTCTGGTAGTCAACCGGGACAATTTCGTGCCTTTCCCCGGCAGCACGTGTTAGGTCATTGGTGTACCAACTACCAGCATTGCCGAGAATCGCGATTCGCATGTGGGTCCAATACTAATAGGCGAGCCGGCTCGTCCTCGAGCCCGAACAACTACATACCGCTGAACGATCGTTCCAGTACTTCTTCGTTCACTTCACCAAACCGAAAGCAGCTGCCCGTATCAAGATTCACAAACTCAATCACCGCCGGGCTGAACAGGAGCGGATCGACCTTGTAGAAATCGTTGCCATACTCAGCGAGAACTTCAGCAAACGGACGGCCATAGTCGGGCGAGGCGGAACTAGGAGCACGCGGACCGATCTCTGCGAGTGATTCGTCGTCACCGTGCACTTCCAGAGTGACCTGTCCCCCGTAGAGAATTGCATCGTTCGTGCGTCCAATCGCGGCAAAGTCGTCCTTGACCAAGGGAGGAAGTGGAGCCGTCCCACTACCCGTTTCAATGCGCGAGAGGTCAAACTTCAATTCATGCAGCTTGTGCAATGCCGTCTCGACACTACGGGCAACGATCTGTAAAGTTCCACAAATCGAACTCGTAGGCGCCACGAGCAGTGTCAATTGTTCCGGCACTACGTCACACTTTTCGGCAATTTCAAGGCACACTCGCTCTGGCGGAAATTTCGCCGTCTCCAGCACACCCACGGCCTCGCTTGCATCTTCCCTGTACCCAATCTCATCAAACAACGCCTCCCGCCCCGCCGCAGCCCGCATCGGTCCCGACCCCATGGCGAAAAACTTATCGCCTTTGATCTCCCAACCCGCGTATTGCGATGCCAGGCAAGCAGCGACGGGCTTTTGAGTTGAAACTCCCACAGTCGGCCAGGCTTTATCTTTTGGCATGTCGAGAGTGACCTCTCCCAAGTCCGCCAGGCAAACACGAGCAAGGTAAATTGCCGCCTCTTTGCTTCCGGGGACTTCGATCCCCATGTCGATGAGTGTCGTGCCGCTGTCGAGTGTTTTTACTGCAATTTGGAGTGTTTCTGCTCGGGGGGGGATTTCTTGGCAGAGTACGCCGGCGCGATCATTGAGTTGGATTTCGGAGAGGTCAGACATGGATGTGAAGATAACGGAAGGCACAGCTTTGTGCCAGCGACCAACCATTGGTACCGTTCCCGAGAGATATCTGCATCTGGAAATCATTCCCATTTCTATTGCATTGTCTTTCTGCTGCTCAAATCAAACTATTTGACCAATTTCCTCCTGATTTTCCCAATAGTGTGTCATTCAAGACGAATTGCAATGTCTTGAGGGCTTGTTTCGCCTTGCACGTTCCAAACTAGAGCTAGGAGATTCCACGTGAAAATTCCGCTGATTGCAATCGCCGTTATACTCATTTTCTCCTCGAACAGTTGCCTATTCGCAGATGAGCCATCTGAGCTGTTCATCCAACTGCGTGATATGGACAGTACGATCTTTGAGGAGGGTTTCAATAAGTGCAACGAAGAGGTTCTGCGAAGTGTTCTACATGAGGATCTCGAATTCCTTCATGACTTGTCAGGCGAATCGGAATTCGATGGATTCATCAAATCAATCCAAGAGAACATTTGCTCCAATCCTCATGGCAAACTTACCCGGAAGGTGGTCCCAGAAAGTCTGTCTGTGTTCCCACTCAAGAAGGATGGAACGACCTACGCCGCGGTTCAGTTCGGAGCACACGAGTTTTATTTTACTCCAAATGGAGGATCAGCGAACCGAGTCTCCAGCGGTCGTTTCATTCATACTTATTTTTTGAACGAGGGAGAATGGAAATTGAAACGTGTCATTAGTTACGATCATCAATCGGCGTCCCCAGACGAACCCCGCGAAATTGAGAGGCCCCCAGAGCCTATACGGGGGGCAAATTGAACCCGGTAGGTTCATGCGATTCGTCGGGGAGTGAGCGCAGTGATATCCCCGGGCTTATCGTGATAGCCAACACCATCTCTGTGCTACGTTGACCCCTACAATCCCGCGAAGTAGTTTTTCACCGCAACGTCTACCGTCTGACGCGTCACCGCCAGGGGCTGGTTGTGGAATTCGCAGTAATTGCGGATCTGACGTAAGAGATCGCGGGGGTGGCAGAAGCGCAAAGGGCGCTGGGATGGCAAGTAGTGCTTCTCTAGTAGATAGTCCACTGCCTCAGGGTCGCACTGGCAGTCGATTTTGCTGGCAAGTTCGTGAAACAGTGCCACGTACTCTTCGGTCGTTGGGCCTTCGACTTCGATCTTGTAGGGGATACGTCGTAAGAACGCTTCGTCGACCAAGTCGCTAGGCTCCAGGTTGGTAGAAAACACGATCAGCATGTCGAACGGCACGGCGATCTGACGGCCGCTCGAGAGGTTCAGGTAGTCGTGGTGTTTCTCCATCGGCACGATAAGTCGGTTCAAGAGTTCTGAGGTGGGCATACGCTGGCGGCCAAAATCGTCGATGACCAGGGCGCCGCCATTGGCACGTAGTTGGACTGGAGCTTCGCTAATTCCCGTTTGCGGGTTGACCTGGAGATCGAGTTGCTGCATGGTCAATTCACCGCCGACGACGATCGTGGGACGACGAATCAGGATCCATCGTCTGTCGTAACTGATATCCTTCAACTGAGGCAATTCAACCGCCTCGTGGCTGCGTGGGTCGTAGAGTCGCACCAGCTCCCCATCAATCGTGACCGTGCGGGGAATCCAGAGGTACTCGCCAAAGGCACTCACGACCAGCTCGGAGAGGCATGTCTTGCCGTTGCCTGGAGGGCCAAACAGGAACAGACCTCGACCATCGTTGATTGCTTGGCCGAGTTGACTGAGCAGGTTTTCACTCAGGCACATTTCACTGAACGCGCTGCGCAACTTCTCCATCGTAAGACTGCTTAGTTGAATCGACTGCTTGCTAATGGCAGCCATGTAGGCATCCAAGGAAACCGGAGCTGCCCCGGCGTAGGAACAATGTTGATCCTCGCGGCGAGCCCGATCGAAACCGGCTTCGGTGAGTTGGAACACAAAGTCTTCCAGACCCGACGAACCTTTGATGGCGATCATCAGTTCAGACCGCAATCGTTCCAATGGCTGCTGAATGATGTGGCGCGGTAGATGCATCGACTCGGCGATGGTGCGACCTGTGACGGTGCCCCTTTTCAGAAGCAACTTCAGGATTAGCACCTCCAGATCGTGTGCTTGGAGTCCCGTGTCTTCGATTTCTGCGGGCTCCGGAGGAATGAACCGCACGGGGGATCCTTCAGGAGTGTGCAGTCTCTTCTCGACTGTCTGTTGGGCGTTTGGAACAGGTATCGGAGCTTCAAGGATTTCACTAGCCATTGCAATGCCTGCTTTGCGTGTGCGACAAGAGGGCGGGAGCTTGGGGCATGATGCGCGCAGAAGGTCCCCTACTGGACTCTTGGTTTTGAAATTGGGGTTGTCTAGCGAGGAAGGTCGTTTGGGGCTTGTTCCCAGCGAATCGCGAAATAAGTTTGCCAGTCCTAGCGGTAATACTGGAAAAGAGATTTGTCATCCCCGCGCAGGCGGGGACCCGGGACCGAGTATGTTTCATAGGGGTCCCCCCCTGCGCGGGGATAACGGGCAAGTTGCAGGATTTCACATCTCCGCCGAATCCGTTAGAATTCGAGATTCACGCCCATTCCCCCGCGCTCGGGGGGGTGAGCAGTCACGAACTACATCCCACTAGCGGTACCACTTATGTTTGAAGCCCTCCAAGATGGTCTGACCTCTGCGTTCAAGACGCTCCGAGGCAAGGGCAAACTCTCCGAAGCCAACATGCGCGACGGCCTGAAGCTGGTCGAGAAATCGTTGCTCGAAGCGGACGTGAGCTTCCCGGTCGTCCGGCAATTCATGGCCGATGTGACCGAGCAAGCCGTCGGCGAGAAGGTGCTCAAATCGCTCGATCCCAGCCAGCAGGTCGTGGGCCTCATTTACCAGGAACTGGTAAACATGATGGGGCCGGTCGACAATTCGCTTCATCTCCTTGGCAAAGACCAGGTAACCGTATTGATGATGTGCGGGCTGCAAGGTTCCGGGAAGACGACCACCTGCGGCAAGCTGGGCCGGATGCTCAAAGAGTCGGGTCGCAAACCGCTCATGGTGGCCGCTGACTTGCAGCGACCTGCGGCGATCGACCAACTGCATGTAATTGGCGAGCAACTAGGGATCGAAGTTTTTTCGGATCGTGGCCAGAAGGACCCCGTCACGGTTTGCAACGAAGCACTCAAGCAGGCAAAGAAACTGGGTGCCGACGTTGTGATTCTTGACACAGCTGGTCGATTGCATGTCGACGACGAATTGATGGGCCAGCTGCAGCGAATCGACCGCCAGTGCAATCCGCATCAGGCGTACTTGGTCGTCGACGGCATGACTGGTCAGGATGCGGTCAATAGCGCCAAGGCGTTCAACGAAGCCTTGGAACTCGATGGCGTGATTCTCACGAAGATGGATGGCGATGCCCGTGGTGGGGCGGCGATTTCAGTGAAGCATGTTACCGGCGTACCGATCAAGTTCATCGGCACCGGCGAGCACCTGGATGCCCTGGAGGAATTCCACGCAGACCGGATGGCAGGCCGCATTCTGGGTCAAGGCGATATTATGACCCTTGTCGAAAAAGCCCAACGCGAATTCGACCAGGACGAAATGCTCCGCCAGGAAGAGCGGATGAAGAAAGGCGAGTTCACACTCGACGATTTCAAATCGCAACTGAGCCAAATCAAAAAGCTCGGCCCGTTGCAAAAAGTGATGGGCATGATTCCTGGCATGAGCGGCATGAAGGATGCTATGGGCGACATGGATCCCGAGCAGGACATGAAGCGGCTATTTGGGATTATCGATTCGATGACGGCTGACGAACGGCGGAATCCAACCAAGACGATCGACCAAAGTCGCCGCCGCCGGATCGCCGCCGGCTCGGGCGTCGAGCCCCACGAAGTGAATGAATTGGTTAAGCAATTCGACGTGATGGCCACCATGATGACCCAACTTGCCGGCAAGGGGATGCGGGAACGGATGAAGATGATGCGGCAAATGCAGTCGGAGATGACCAATCCCAATGCCCAGCTTGCGAAGAAGAAGCAACCCACCGGTAAGCGGCTTTCGCCGGCAGAGAAGGCCAAGCTCAAAAAAGAGCGAGAAAAAGAGATGCGTCGTAAGAAAAGAGAGCAGCGGGGGAGAAAATGACCAATTCCCAATGAACAATGACCAATTTTGGGCTGCGAATCAAATCCTTTTGGTCATTGGTCATTCGACATTGGTCATTTCCCCTCTTACCCCTTGTCAGACACCCCCCAAATCTGGCAGAATTGTGGGTTTCCAGCAGCGAGAGCGGCCCCAACGGTCGCTAATCAATATTTCAGTTTGATGTAGTCAAAGATCAGGCGAGGAGAACTTAGTGGCAGTCAGAATTCGATTAAAGAAGATGGGTCGGACCCATCGTCCCTTTTTCCGTGTGTGTGCGTTCGATCATCATGCCCCCCGCGATGGGAAGGCTCTGGAAGAACTGGGCGTTTATGACACCAGTGTAGCCGACACGGATGCGCGTGCCGTACTTAATGGGGAGCGGATTGCCTATTGGCTTAGTGTGGGTGCCCAGCCGACAGAGAAGGTGGCTGTGCTGATCAAGAAGTACGGCAAGGATGGCACCCACCTCGCCCAGCAGCAAGAGGCTTTGTCTAAGAAGGCTCAGCCAAAGGTCGTGCCCGATCCTGGTGCCCCTGCCTCACTGCCCAAGAAAAAAGAAGAAGAACCAGCTCCAACGGAAGCTGCCGCAACAGAAGCTCCTGCAGAGGTAGCAGCCGAGTCTGCTCCCGCAGAATCTACAACGGAACCACCGGTCGCCGAGACCGCTACCGAAGAGAAGCCTGCCGAAACAGCTGCTGCACCCGAAGAAGCTGCTGCGAAAGAGTAAGGAGAAGGTGGAGTAGGTGAGTGAGTGAGAAGGTATGTATGTGGAATTTGACCACTCACCTATTCACTTACTCACCTACTCACCTCACACCAAATGCGTTTCGATGTGCTGACTTTGTTTCCGGAAATGTTCTCTGGTTACATGACGCAGAGCTTGTTAAAGCTCGCCATCGATCGCCAACTGGTGCAGATTCATCTGCACAACATAAGAAACTGGAGTCGAGACAAACACCAATGTGTCGACGATCGCCCCTTCGGTGGCGGCCCCGGGATGGTGATCAAGCCCGAGCCGACAGTCGAAGCGGTCGAAGAAGTACAAACCTTGGATGCAAATCCGGGGAAGCTGGTCATGCTGACCCCACAGGGGGAAACCTTGAACCAGCAGGTGGTCGAGCGTTTAGCCACACACAAGCGACTTGTGCTCTTGTGTGGACGCTACGAAGGATTCGACCAACGCGTGTGTGACATCCTGCAGCCTGAGGAGTTGTCGATCGGCGACTTTGTCCTCAACGGCGGGGAAGTGGCAGCGATGACGGTGATCGACACCGTAATCCGCCTCGTGCCCGGCGTGTTGGGAGACGAAGAGTCGAGCCATGTGGATTCCTTTTCCACAGGGAATCGCCTCCTTGAGCATAGCCAATACACTCGTCCGCGTGAGTATCGCGGACACCAGGTTCCGGAGATTCTCCTTAGCGGAGACCATCCCCAGATTGCAGCCTGGCGAGAAAAGAATAGTAGAGACCGGACCCAAGAGCGGCGACCCGACTTGCTCTAGCGGACACGTAGAGAAATGAAAGTGCTATTGGCAATTAGCGGTTAGCTTTTAGCCAGACTTGAATCCACTAACGGCTAATAGCTAACAGCTAACAGCTATTGAACAAGGAATAAACAATGAGCCAAGACATCATTAAATTAGTCGAACAATCGAGCCTCAAGGAAGATGTGCCCCAGTTCGAAATCGGCGACTCCGTCGACGTACATACCCGTATCCTGGAAGGGGACAAAGAGCGCATCCAAGTCTTCTCTGGGGTAGTCATCGCCCGTAGTGGCTCCGGCTCCAAAGAGATGTTCACGGTCCGACGTATCGTCGACGGCCAAGGGGTCGAGCGGAAGTTCCCCATCCATTCACCGCGGATTGCCAAAGTAGAAGTTAAGCGAAGCAGCGTCGTCCGCCGTGCCAAACTTTACTTCCTCCGTGAGCGGTCCGGTAAGGCCGTCCGTCTGAAGGAACGCCGCACCGATCGGGTCAAAGCCGGTAAATAGTCATATGACTTCGCTACTCACTTGGTTGCCGTTCTCATTTCGATCGGCTCCCAAGTCGTTAGGCGAACGAGGTGAAATTGCCGCGGCTCGGTTCTTGAAACGTGCCGGCTACCGCATTGTCACAACTCGGCACCGCAAGCGGTATGGCGAGATCGACATCATTGCCGTCGACTATTCCGCTAGTTCTGACACAGTCGTGTTCGTGGAGGTGAAAACCCGTCGCCTCGATGATACTACGCAACCGGCAGAAGCGGTCGACTCGGCTCGACAACGGAGGCTTACCCACGCCGGGCTCGCCTTTCTCAAGGGACATGGTCTACTCGAATATGCCAGCCGGTTCGACGTGATCGAGGTCGTCTGGCCCGAGAACCAGAAGCTTCCCAGCATCCGCCACATCCTCGATGCATTTCCAGCCGTGGGACAGGGGCAGATGTATAGTTGAAGGCCAATCGGCCTCGACAGCCGTTTGACGCGGATCTGCGATTTACTGACAATTGCAGCATGGCAGTTCCCTTACGACATTCTCCAGTTTGGCTACTTGCTCTGAACTTGCTGTTCGCAAGTTTTCTTTTCTTGCCATTTTGCTCCTCTCTGGCCGTTGAGAGGTCTTCTACACCCCAAGCAGTGAATGCGACTCGCTTTCCCCATCTGCACAACTTGCAACGTCTTTCCGAGCGCATCTACGTTGGCGCGGAACCCCATGAAGACGTGGCGTTTGCCGAACTCGCGGAGTTAGGCGTTCTCACGGTGGTGAGCGTTGACGGGGCTAAGCCGCAAGCGGCTGCGGCGCGACATCATGGATTGCGTTATGTGCATATCCCCATTGGATATGATGGCGTCTCAGAGGAAGCAGGCAAGTCGCTTGCTCAACTTGTGCGCTCTGTCGAAGGTCCCATCTATATCCATTGCCACCATGGAAAACATCGCGGACCGGCGGCGGCAGCGGTTGCGTGCATTGCCGAAGGAACGGTCGATCACAAGGAAGCAATCGAAATCCTCAAACGATCGGGCACCAGCAGCGACTATGCCGGTTTGTGGAGGGATGTCGAAGCATATCAACCCCCGGCTGAAGACGCGACTTTGCCCGCTCTTGTGGAGGTCGCCGAGGTAGATTCACTAACCGCGGCCATGGCTCAAGTCGATCGTGCGTCGGATCATCTTAAACTCTGCCAGGCAGCCGATTGGCAACCGATGGCAGAGCATCCTGACATATCCGCCCGTCAGGAGGCTTTGCTGCTGCGTGAAGGACTATTTGAAGCGGCTAGGCAACTCACAGCTGAGCAGAGGTCTGATACACGCTTGGCGAGTTGGTTTGGCTCAGCACTGAGGTCCGCCAAAGAACTAGAACATGCTCTTGAAGCGAAGAATTCTGATCTAGCTGCCCAAAAAATGGAACTACTTCACAAGAGTTGCCAACAGTGTCACTCGGCGTATCGGGATTAGAGAAAACCCGTAGCCGTGTCGTAGCACGGCACACGGCGCATTGGGTATTGGCTCGCTAAGCCGCAAGCGGCTTTTGTGCCAGGCAGACCCAATCCCAGGGCGGTATTGCGTCGGACGCGTCCAGGCCATCGTCGTCCCACGGGTAGTGAACTTCCCGAAGGTGATCGACTTTCATCCCTCGTCCCACGAGCGCGCGACGAAGCTCCTGACGCGTGTAGTGCTTCTGCTCCGTGTCGCGGCGGTTGACGAGATCGGCCTCGGTATCCAAAGTTCCGCCAAACGCCTCGGAATCATGTTCCGCTACATGACGAGCGGATTCCAGTGATGGGACTACTAACAGCAGATGCCCGCCGGGCCGCACCAGTTGCACTACGCTATCCCACTGACGAGTACGAAGAGCAGCATTGGGGGAAGTAATCACGTTAAGACAAGCAACCAGATGGCCGACTGTACCAAGCTGTGCACCAGCGTCTTCTAAAGGAAGCGTCTGCCAGGTTGCATGGTTCAACTCTCGGCAGAGGCCACGAGCCCGCCGTACCATCGCCGAAGCGAAATCAAAAGCGACTACTTTGCCATATCGTCGGCCAAACTGCTTGGCAAAAGTCCCAATGCCACACCCCGCGTCAACCAGAGTTTGCCGCCGCGTAGGGTGCGCTGCGTCTACTAGTTCGACAAGCTGCTCGCCGCTACTAGCCGTGATGTCGCAGACAGATTTTTCAAATTCCGCTGCCAGACAGTTCCAATCTTGGTAACTCATGAAAAGAGGGACGCCTTCCCAACCGACTTACTATTTTAACAGTTTAAAAGATTCAATGACTCGAGTGGCCTGATCAGATTGCGCGAAATCTGGGGCACCGAGGGCCATCAGTTGGTAAAGTCTCGTTCCGACTAAGTAGAATCGACAGCGAGCCTCTCCATTGGCTGCTGGAATTGTGAAACGGAATTGAAGGCCCGGATGCGATTTATCCAGTGCGATACTCTTGCTCTCGACGAGTTCTCCTTGAAATACCTCTTGAAGTCGGTCACGACCCGATACAAGTGCCGACGCCAACTCCTTTGGCCCCTTCCCTTCCAGATTCGGATTCTCCTGGTACGAGATCAGATAGACCCCTTGCTCCATGGGAACCGTGTACTGATGCTGTGTCTCCTGGGCATCCCCTACGGTTGTCTTCTCGTACAGCGGCTCCCCAGGTAGCCCGATGCTGAATTGTCCAGCCTGATTCTTGAACTCGACCAATTCTGCTACTACTACCTGCTCCACTGCCCGCAGCGACGCTATCGGCAAGAGTAGGATTGAGGCTAAACCGAACGCTATTAGCCACAGTAAAGAGATTTTCACTCTTCTTAGTCTCCACAATAAAGTCCTAGAATAGATAAATCTTACGAAACAGATATGATGATAATATACTATCCCGATCTAATTCGTATTCCTTGCCAGCAAAACTTCACGAATTCTCCGATGTTGGTTTTTAACTCTTTGGTATCTAAAAAGGAAGTTCACCCGACCCTTTAGCTTCTGCACGACAGATCTCGACTTCACAAGAAAGCTCATGCAATTGCAAACCTGGACGCAACGGAAAGTGAGCTCTGGCGCCATCGGGCATGTTTCGCAACTCAACATCAAGTTCCGCCATGTATTTCAAAAGGTCGGAAAGATAAGCCATTCCATCACTGTCGCCCATAATAGTAACTTTGACTACCTGCCCATTGAGAAGAGTAGGCGCGATTGACAACGTACCGTAATGTGCTGGCACATCAGAATAGCTATCTGTAAGTTCTCTTGCCATTCTGTTTGATTCATTCGCTATCAAGAGGCCGAGGATGCGGTCATTCTGGGCATCACTCCGCAATCGAATACAAATGTCCCGAAGTACGGATAATAATCTCATTGCCGACAATAGCTGGGGTCGCATCGATCGGTTCGTCGAGCATGTTGGTTGCCAGGACCTCGAATTCGGGGCCATGCTTGAGGACTGTTGTCGTGCCGTTGCGACCCGCAATGTAGATCCTGCCATCGGCGGCGACCGGGGAAGAATAGACCGTGTCCATATCGGGTAGCCGCTTGCCCCGATAGATCACTTCCCCCGTGTCGGCATTGTAACAAGAAAGAATCGCGGTGTTGGCCTTGGTAAAATAGAGTTGGTCGTCATAGAGCAATGGCGAAGGGACATAAGGGGTGTCACGTTCGATGTGCCAGGCGATCTCATCGCTATCGGTGATGTCTCCTTTGGCGCTAAGGGGGATGGCATATAACGCTGAACCACGATGACCAGTCATGCAGAACACCAAGTCTCCGTGAAGCACAGCCGTGGGAACAGGATTGCTGGCTTGCCCCCCACATTCCCAAATGACTTCTCCGTTGGAAAGATCGTAGCCCCGAGCCCGATTCATGCCGTTGATGATAATTTGCACTTTGCTATCGTACTCCACAATGAGTGGCGTGAGCCAGGTAGACGCTTCATCCCGTTCTACCTTCCACTTGCTTTCACCCGTGTTGGCATTGAGTGCGGTAATAAAAGATTGCCCTTCGTGATCCCAAATGATCACGAGCGTATCTTTGTACAACGCGGGAGAAGATCCCTCACCAAAGGAACCCCGCATGGTCTGATCGCCTAGATCTCTTTGCCAGCGAAGTTTGCCATCCATGGTGTAGGAATAGATGCCCCGCGAACCGAATGAAACATAAATGTTTTCGCCATCGGTCACCGGCGTCGCGGAGGCATAACTGGACGTGCCGTGATGCCCTTCGTGAGGAATCGCCTCGCAAGCAGTTTCTTGCCAGACTAGTTCCCCCGTCTTGCGATCCAGGCACATGACAATGAATTGATAGTAATTGGTAGGAGCCTCTGCTCGTCCGAAGCCACCTCCCCGACGGCCGCGGCGACGACGCTCGCCATCCCGAGGTCTTTCGCCATCTTGAGGAGGCTCTGCTTGAGCTAGCAACCCGTCGCGATCAGTTGCCACCAGTCGGAACGGAGCATGATCGGGTTCAGGGACGATACGACTCGCCGTATTGTCAGTTGAGTCAGCCGTTCGATCGGTCTTGATTGCGGTCTGAAGATAAATGCGATCCCCCCAGACCGTAGGTGAGCCGCTGCCCTGACCAGGGATTTCGACTTTCCAGCGGATGTTTTTGTCCTCGCTCCATGTAGTGGGTGGATTGCCATGCGGCGCTACTCCCGTGAACTCGGGCCCGCGAAAGCCGGGCCATTGGCGTGAAGCTTCTTCGCCGAAGGAAGAATTGGCGGCCACTAACAAGGACACGATCAAACAAGCGTACCTGAACATGATTCGGCTCTCCGCATAGGATTTCTTGTATCGAGTTTGAACAGAGCGATAAGAGTTCGCCTTTGTTTAGCCATTTATTCTATAGACCAAGGAAATGTGAATCCTAGTGCAATTCTGGAGTAACTTGTGTGAATATCTGAATCTCGTGGTCTTAGCCAACTATTTCTTGTTATATTTAGCGAGTAGTTGGCAAACTAGAGAATCCTTGTCGTACGATTCGATCCCATGGAGGTCGCCCAATTGAGATATGAGTGTCAGGCCAGATGGCCTGAGCGACTTGTGTTACGATGAGGCAACAGAGCATGGATGTCATTGCAACAACTGGACTCTCGTTAAACTATGGCAATCGCATGGGGATCGCTTCGGTCGATCTCCAAGTGGCTCAAGGAGAAATCTTCGGCTTTCTGGGGCCAAATGGTGCCGGCAAGACGACCACAATTCGAATTCTGTTGGGGTTTTTAAAATCAACGCAAGGTTCTGCTCGGATATTCGACCAGAATTGTTGGACTCACAGCGCCGAGATCAAACGAAGTGTGGGCTATTTACCAGGTGACCTCCGCCTCTATCCCTGGTTCACTGGCAAGAAGGCTCTTAGTATTGCTAGTTCTATTCGCGGCAAAAACCTTTCTAGCTTTGGCAAGGACCTTCTTGAGCGGTTCCAATTGGACGGCAACATACCCGTTCGAAAAATGTCGCGCGGAATGAGGCAAAAACTGGGGATTGTCCTAGCACTCGTACACGAGCCGAAACTGATAATCCTCGACGAGCCGACTTCGGCGCTCGATCCTTTGATGTGTGACGAACTCTACCGCTGCCTGCGAGAATCCGTCTCAAGCGGTGCAACAGTCTTCTTTTCCAGTCATACACTTAGCGAAGTGGAACTCCTATGTAGTCGTGTCGCGATTGTTCGAAGTGGAAGAATCATTGCTGACGAAACCATGGACGCC
The DNA here is from genome assembly GCF_008065115.1 of Bythopirellula goksoeyrii. Lineage (NCBI taxonomy): Bacteria > Pseudomonadati > Planctomycetota > Planctomycetia > Pirellulales > Lacipirellulaceae > Bythopirellula > Bythopirellula goksoeyrii. The sequence goes on from NZ_CP042913.1 coordinate 2,725,449, forward strand.
CTGCGGAAGCGAGTGCATCGTTCTGTCGTGCTACGGTTTCAGGAAGCAGAACAAGCCGAACAAGCTGAGCTGCCAAGCTTTCTGTTGCTCGAGCAGCGCAACGGCAAGGTGTGCCAATGTGTGCTGACGGGTACAACGCCCCAATTGATTGCCTGGGCGACTCATCAACCACTGGAAGATTTGTCAGTGAGTCCCCCCAGTCTTGAGAGCTTGTTTCGCCGATTTTATGAGCCGCAGGAGATCGGCAAGTGATTAGAGGTATACTGCGAAAGACGCTCTACGAAACCTGGGTTCTGCATCTGGCATTTGGTCTCGCACTTTTTGTGGTGGGAATGTTGCTGACGATGTTACTTCCCCAACTAGAGGAAGGATTGAATCAGTTTTTGTCTACGTTGCCCTTTGTACGTACGTTTATCCAAGCACTTCTTGGTGACGACTTTGGCGGAAACATCAATGCAGAAACGTTGCGAGCTATTGTATGGGTCCACCCAACTGTCTTGACACTATTGTGGGCTCAAGAGATTGTTTTCTGCACACGGCTCCCCGCGGGGGAAATAGACCGCGGGACGATCGACATTCTGCTTAGCTGGCCCGTCTCGCGGATTAAGCTGTATGTGAGCGAGACCTTAGTCTGGCTCATTTCAGGATTTTGGCTTTGTGGGATGCTCCTAGCGGGGCATAATGTCGCGAGTTTCTTCGCTCCGTCCCAGGGGGGACATGCTCTGACAAAGTCGTTGGTCGTGGTCGGCAATCTGTACTGCGTTTACTTTGCTGTTGGAGGCGTTGTTCTACTCATCTCAACGCTGAGCAATGTCAGGGGGCGAGCGATGGCCACGGCTTTCGGGTTGGTGGTGGCTTCGTTTTTACTCAACTTCCTGATTCAATTCTGGCCAGAAATCGACTTCCTGGGCACACTGGGGATCCTGAGCTACTATCGCCCCGCTAATATTTTGGCCACCGGCGAAGTACCCGTCGGCGATATGCTGACGCTCCTTGCCATCGGATCGATTGCGTGGGTCGTGGGACTGATAGTCTTTCGTCGGCGAAACATTTGCACTCTCTGAGCGATATCTCACAGGCAATTCTGGTATTTTGTGCTGGTAACTTCGCTCTTCTGTTGGTAACTTTCTTTGTGGATTGTCCAGTATTTTGCTACTCCCATGTGAATGGCAATCAGGAATCTGATCAACCCTCTACAACTTGCTCTAATCAGGAGTTCTTGCCGTGGCCAGTGTTCGAACGCGACTCTCAATCATGATGTTTCTCCAGTTTTTTATCTGGGGGGCTTGGTATGTGACGGTCGGCAACTACATGACGGCCCATGGCATGTTTGATTATGTCTCTTGGGCTTATACCGTGGGGCCAATTGCCGCGATTATCTCACCGGTATTCTTGGGAATGATTGCCGATCGTTTCTTTGCTACGGAACGCGTTCTCGCCACCATGCACTTGATTGGTGCCTTGAGCATGTTCGCCGTTCCTATGGCGGCAGAAGCTGGACCAGGGTACATGATTGCCATGCTGATGATCCACATGTTGGCATACATGCCAACTCTGGGACTCACCAATACCCTCGCATTTCACAACATTGTCGATCAGGAGCGAGACTTCCCTTTGATACGCGTGTTCGGCACAATCGGGTGGATCGCGGCAAACTGGGTCGTGAGCAAATGGCTTCATGGCGACAAGGAGGCAGTTCAATTCTATGTGACCGGAATCGCCAGCATAGCATTGGCGGCTTTCAGCTTAACACTGCCCCACACTCCACCTCCGGCGGCAGGAAAGAAAGTAACTCTCGGCGAAATCTTCGGCGTCGACGCGTTGGCGCTACTCAAAGAATGGCCATTTATGGTGTTCATACTCGGTTCATTCCTTATCTGTATCCCCCTGGCAGCCTATTACGCTTTTGCACCCGTGTTTGTCGAGAAGATCGGATTTGAAGATGTGGCGTTCGCGATGTCCTTTGGGCAGATCTCAGAAATCGTGTTCATGTTGTCGATGCCATTGTTTTTCCGCCGGCTCGGGGTGAAATGGATGCTCTTGGTGGGAATGGCTGCGTGGGTTGCCCGCTACGGCCTGTTCGCAGCGGCAGATGATGGCAACATCAAGTGGATGGTCATGCTGGGAATCTTGCTCCATGGAATTTGCTACGATTTCTTCTTTGTGACAGGGTTCATTTACACCGACAAAAAATGCTCCAAAGAAATTCGTGGCCAGGCCCAGGGACTCTTGGTGCTGGTAACTCAGGGACTTGGCCTCGGCATCGGAGCGCAAGTCGTCGGGAGATTGGTTGCGAACTACACTACTGCCGGAGAACCCCCAGTCACCGATTGGGGAAGCTTCTGGATCGTCCCCGCCGCCATGGCTGGAGTCGTGATGCTGCTGTTCGCGTTCTTGTTTAACGATCGAGCGGTGGAGGAGAAAGTCGAGGCTGAGACAGCAGAATGAAGGTGAAGTTGCGCGAGGCTTACGCCTCCCGCTCGCCTTGGTTCGATTTGCGTGTTAGCAGCGAAACCAGAATCAATGTGGCAAAACCCAAAGGAATCGTCACGATCCCCGGTTGGCTAAATGGCACCAAGGCGTCTTCTGCTGGGAGGCCGTAGACCGCCGAGAAGGTGTCTGCGCTGAGCAATATCCACGCCAGCGAACTGGTCATGCCCACGACCACAGCAGCGATAATACCCTGCTTGGTGACGCCCTTCCAGAACAGCAGCATCACCAGCGAAGGCAAGTTGGCCGAGGCAGCAACGCTAAACGCCCAGCCAACCAGGTAGCTGACATTGAGCTTCTCGAATAGGATACCCAGCACGATGGCAATTACTCCGACAACGACTGAGGTGATCTTGGCGACCCGAACTTGCTCGTGATCGGTAAGCTTGATTCCAGTGAAACATCCAGCCAGATCGTGCGCCACTGCACCAGCAGATGCCAGAATTAGACCGCTTACGGTGCCCAACACTGTTGTGAAAGCGATGGCAGAAATAATGGCAAATAGCAACTCGCTCATGCTTTTTGCCAAGAGCGGGGCGGCCATGTTGCTGTTGGTCACGTCCATCGCGCCGCTCGTCATTGCTCCCAGACCCATATAGAGCGTCAACACATAAAAGAATCCAATACAACCGATGCCGACAATCGTGCTCTTGCGGGCTGCGGCTTCGTCCTTGACCGTGTAGTAGCGAATAAGGATATGTGGCAATGACGCTGTACCGCAAAAGAGCGCGAGCATCAGTGAGAGGAAGTTTAGCTTCTCAGAAAACTTATCTCCACGGATACCCTTGAATTTTGGATGTTCGCCGGGCCGCAAAACCTGGCTGCCGGGCGTGGGCTTGGGTAAATAGGTCGTGGTTACTGATCCATCCTCAGCAGTAGATTTCGCACTGGTCCACAGCACGACCTCACTTTGCTGCAGGGTGCTAAAGAACTCTAGGGGGCCTAGTGGACCCGTGCTGGCTTCACCGCCGGGTAAACGAACTACGGAGCCAACGGGCCGCAGTGTTGCCTCTCCGGGTCCAGTGCCAAACGGCAAACCGTTGACAATCTCTTTTCCATCGGGAGTGACCGTCACCGTCTGTGGCTCTGGTGTAGTGGGATCAACATCAAATCCTCGCTGAAGAATCATCACGGTGAGCACGGCACTAAAGATCACCAAAAGCGACCCTTTGAGGAACTGCACCCAAGTGGTCGAAACCATGCCCGCAGTGACAACGATGAAGATGACCACCGCGCCGACGATGACTACACCTGCCCAGTGGGGCAAACCCAGCAGCGGTTGCACTAGCACCCCGGCACCGACCATTTGCGGAATAAGATAGAACACGCTCACGGCCAACGTGCTTAGTCCCACCGCCAGCTTGATACCGGGTGAATCAAAACGCGAATTGAGTGCATCGGCAAAGGTAAATTTACCCAGTCGCTTCATCGGCTCGGCAACAACGAAGAGCGCTACGACCCAACCAGCCAGATATCCAATCGAATAGAGAAACCCATCGTAACCATGAAAGGCGATCATTCCGCAGATGCCTAAGAACGACGCAGCCGAGAGGTAATCCCCCGCGAAGGCCACGCCATTCACGAACCAAGGAATCTGCCCATGGGCAGCAAAATAGCCAGCTGAAGATTTGGCCCTACCGCCAAGATAGAAACTTAGCCCTAGTGTGATTCCGACGAACAGAAAGAAAATGGCGACCGCGAGAAACGAAGGCGTGTAAATCACTGCTCTTCCTCCGTTGGTCCACAGAGGGCGCCGTAGATGAGTGCCAGTACAAACGCAGCCATGATCAGGCCAAAACCATACCAAATGGCGACATTCACTCCCATAAAAGGAGTGGCGTCCATCGTGGCGGGCCAAAAGGTATTTAGAAGTACGAAGCCACCATAAAGCAACAGGTACAAAGAGAACAACGCCAGGCCAATCCGCGAATTTCGAGAGTTCATGGGCATGATTGAGGAGGATTACGTTGAGAAGCCAAAAAGGCTGGACACACAGTGCCCCCAAGATAGCCCAACTGCCGTTCCAATCAAAGAGCCCTCCAGTTGAATCAAACTGTCTGGACCAGATTCGTTCTTAGCCAAAATGATTTTAGCCACGGATGAAACACGGATTGTCACGGATTTGATTGAGGCTCCAATTCTTATCCGTGTTTGATCCGTGTCGATCCGTGGCTAAATATTCTTCCTGACGATCGAAAGCCTTACTCACCTGTCTTTGCAGGTCGTGGGCGACGTTTGGGGCGGCGAGGCTTACTGGAGTTAGCTTGTCCTCCAGATTTCTGCGTACCCGCTTTGGGCGACTTTGGACGCGTAGAACCGGACTGAGGTTTCTTGCCATAGAATTTTCTGCCGGAGGACCTTCTTGGCCGCGGCGAATCTCCTTTCGCTCCGGTATTGGACCTCTCCGGCAGGGCATATTCCGCGTGCGTAACCTCCACATCGATCGCACGGCGAGTAAGCCGCTCGATCTGACGTAGGCGGCCACGCTCTTCACCACCACAGAATGAAGTGGCAATTCCACTGGCACCTGCTCTGCCAGTCCGGCCAATACGATGAACGTAAACCTCCGGGACTTCAGGCAACTCGTAGTTGATAACGTGTGAGACTGAGTTGACATCAAGCCCTCGAGCCGCAATATCGGTGGCAACCAGTACAGGGGGACGATTCGATTTGAACTGCTCCAGAGTACGCGCCCTGGCATTCTGGCTTTTATTGCCATGAATTGCAGCAGCACGAATGCCGTCGCGCACAAGTTGTTTGACGATCTTGTCCGCCCCATGTTTGGTGCGAGCAAAAACCAACGTGCGTTCCCAGGCCGTATTTTGCAGATAATGCGTGAGCATTTGCGGTTTGTGATGCGTGTTGACGAAGAAGACGGATTGTTTGACCGTCTCAACCGGAGAAGAATTCGGAGACACTTGAAGATGCTTTGGATCATCAAGCCACTGCCCTGCCAGTCGCCGGATCGCATCAGGCATGGTTGCAGAAAACATCAAAGTTTGGCGATCATTGGGTACGGCGTCAACAATCCGCTTCAAATCAGGCAAGAAGCCCATGTCGAGCATTTGGTCGGCTTCGTCAAGTATCAGGATTTCCACCTGTTTCAGATCAACATGTCCCTGATTCATCAAATCCAACAGACGTCCAGGTGTGGCCACTACGATATCGACACCTTTCTGCAAGGCGCGAACCTGGGGATTCTGGTTCACTCCGCCGTAGATGGTGGTTGTGTGCAGCTGCGTGAATTTTCCGTACTTGGCAAAGCTCGCGGTGACTTGCACGGCCAGTTCACGCGTAGGTGCCAAAACCAACGAGCGGATCGGTCGCTTGCGGAGTTTTGTGCGTTTGTCACCGGCCAACGCATGGAGGGTTGGTAATGCAAACGCTGCCGTCTTGCCCGTACCAGTTTGGGCACAGCCCATGAGGTCGTGACCTTCAAGTACGATGGGAATCGCCTGGGCCTGGATGGGAGTAGCTGTCTCATAGCCTTCGCCACAAATCGCACGGAGCAAGTACTGAGACAAACCTAAATCTTCAAACTTCATCAAACAGTTCTCTCTTTCAGAGGATACAGTGCGAGCGCAAAGGCAGTACTCTGCCAGGGTGGGCGCTCGACTAGGTGGGTTGTTTTAAACGCCCAACATGCCGCGGACGTTGTAGGGGTTTAGCTCGACCAACGTTGCAGCGATTGCGCAGAGCATTCCTGTGCTAATCAGCTCAACTAGTGGGAGGCTCGCGATACAGATTTCCCATTCGAGAAAATACTGCAGGGGCCTCAGGAGCAAGAGAATCAGTCGCGGTCGGAGAGCAAGATACCAGGGCGGAAACTAAACGTTCGCCCAAGAGACCGCTACAGTCGATTTTGAATGATCCGGAGACGGACTAGCCGCCCCGGTCTCGCGCCTTCATAACTATCGGCAGCGTAAGTGTAGCAGAATGGGGTAGAGAGTCAATAGTTGCCCGGAGCTAGCGTTTGTTGGAGTATGAAGTACTGTGGCCGTTCAGACCTCATTTTCAAGGGTTGTTCTAGCTGTTATACGGCAAATAAAATGACAATTAATTACTAACTTCCCGACGTAATGTGAGCCTATTCCATTGGCGCTGACTCTTCCACAGACGAGTCACTCTCATGATCTTTGATCTCTACGATCCCTTCTTTTCGCTTACGGCGACGCTCACGCTTTTCCTCATTTTTCCGCTTTTTTTCCATTTCACGACGCATCTTTTCAAAGGTGTTTTGGTTTTTGGCCATTTACGATCCTGGGTTGAAGTTCGAATTGAGTAGGGGATTCAAGTCAGCAAATGACTTGGCGGATTCCCTGCCAATCACGAACTGATACGTCATATCAGTGCCCATTGTATCGGCCCCCTGGGGTTCTAGGAACCTTTGAATAGTAGAAACCCTTTTGCAGAGGTTGGGGATGGCTTGGCCAGGAATGCTTGCTTGGGAGGGGGAACACTGCACTGCCAGGACGTCATACTAGAAACAGAGGCCACTTAATTTCAGGTATTTTTGAAAGTCAGAGAAGGTTTATCGACTCTCAGGCCTCAAACACGCTACAATAGGAAGTGGTAAAAGGAAAGCAAAGGCGACGCAAGATGCTTTGCTGGGGGTTTGTCGACATAGTTAATTAGAATCATATCTAGTTACCAAATGTCGACTCTATTCACTAGCGTTCTTCTTAACTCGACCATTGGTTAGTTTGGCATCGTATTGCCAGTCCTGTTCCGATGGTTGGTCCATTGTTGGCTCAACTTGCTTTCCTCCTTACGCCGCTCCACAGTGGGGCGGCATTAGCTGGGCCGTACGTGTACTGCACGGTGCGTCGGCCGGGTTCTATTTCGTTCTGCGTGCAAGGAGTGATGCGAAGTGTCGCAAGGTACTATTAAGAAGTTGACTGAAAAGGGTTTTGGATTCATCGAGGGCGAGCGGGGAGATATCTTCTTCCACAGTTCTGCTGTCGAAGGTGAAGGCTATGAGAGCCTCCGCGAAGGACAAAAAGTAGAGTACACGGAAGGACAGGGCCCCAAGGGGGCACGTGCGGAAAACGTTAAGGTCTTGGCCTAAGACCCGCATGAAAGCTGCCAGAATCATTTCTGGCACAAGAAACTCTCGGTCGCCCGGTGGCTGAAAGCCACCGGGCGGCTTTATTTTAGCCGCGCCGGCTGGCAAGTCGCGTAGCGGTTTGCATGATGCTTTGGCAACGTGCGAAGAAAGTAGTGCGATCATGGAGAACAACACCAAACCCCTTCCTCTTAACACGACCACGCATGGTAAGACTTGCCCAATTTGCGGCAAGAACTCCTATTCACCTGCCGGCATACATCCCCAGTGTGCTATTCAGCAAGCCGACGCCCCACGTCAAAAGAAACTGGCCGACGAAAAACGTGCCAGAAAGCTCCGTGAGGAATCCAGCAAAGCTGTGACCGCTAAACGGTAGTCCGTTTTTGTAGCTGCGCTAGTCAGCACGTGAAATGAACCGCTCAGGCAAGCGGGGCATCGCTTCGTTCCACGACGGCACTTAGATAGAGCAAAGTCGAGCCGGTGTCTTTGGATAAATCCTGATGACGGAGCATGCCGAGTGCTTCGCGCATGACGTCTCGGCGGCTCACTTGTCCCACGAGTACACCATCTTCCAGCACGGGAAGCCGTCGATAATTCGTTAGCAAGAATACCTGAGCCATCGACAAGAGGTGGGTATCCGCTTCGATAGTCATTGCCTCGGTGTTCATGAACATCCGCACTTGGTTACTCGGCAGTTGTTCATAGGCTGCATCCAAGAGAACCTGCATGCTGCACTTTTCAGAAAAAACACCTAAATAGTTTCCGAATGGATCAACGACAGGCGCTCCGGAGATTCGCTTCTTGAGCAAGAGCTCTACAGCTTCAATAACATCCATGTCTGGGCTGAGTGTAACCAGCCTGGTAGTCATGCAATCGCGAGCGGTAATTTCACACATGGCTTGATGCTCCGCAGGGCCTTCATTATCGGCAACTAAGAACTAAGAAATAGAAAAACAGAAAAGTGTTGAACACCAACCAGCTTAACATCCGGATCATCTAGATTGCTAGTTGAAAAAGCAAGAAACGAGTTGTGAAAGATTTCACAACCTCCACTTCGTGAAACTTTTCACATTGTTGAATAGCTCGCCGAGTCGATATCGACTCCCATACCACAAGGGAGAGGATTCGTCGCGGTATGGAAGAATTACGACTCGGGGAGTCGTGCTTCTTTACAGTCCTGCGTTGAGCTCTTTGAGATCAGCCGGTAGGAAATGGCCATCTTTGCGGATCAGTTCGTCATCGAACCAGATATCCCCACCGCCATAATCTGCGCGTTGAATGAGCACTAGATCCCAGTGAATTCGACTATTGTTGCCGTTGTCGGCTTCTTCGTAGGCCTGCCCTGGAGTGAGGTGAAAGCTGCCGCCGATCTTTTCGTCGAACAGTGTATCGAGCATCGGTTCACGGACGCGATTGTTTGTCCCGAGCGACCACTCACCGCAGTAGCGGGCTCCTTCATCGGAATCGAGTATGGCATTGATGCGTTCGGTGTCGCTTGACTCGGCTCGAATGATCTTGCCGTCTTTGAACTCGAATTCGATGTCACTGAACACAGTCCCCTGATAGCGCGACTGAGTGTTGAAGCGGATTATGCCATTGATACTATCGCGGACCGGCGCGGTAAAGACTTCCCCATCAGGAATGTTGCGTTCGCCATTGCAGGGAATTACGGGGATATCCTTGATCGAGAATTCCAACGCCGTCCCCGGGGCAGTGATACGCACTCGATCAGCGGCCTGCATGCGGGCTACTAGCGGTTCTTGGGCTTTCCCCATCGCCTTGTAGTCGGCAGTACATACATCGAAGAAAAAATCCTCGAAGGCCGAGGTGCTCTTGTTGGCAGCCTGCGCGAAAGAATCCGTGGGATACCGCAAAACCACCCACTTTGTATCCGGCACTCGAACAGCCCCGTGAACTTGCTTCCACCAATGTTGCTGAAACAAGTCCATCCGATCATGGGGCACGTCGGCAAACTGGCTACTGTTGTACGCACCACGGATACCAACATAGGCCTGTACCGATTTCATGCGGGCACCCTCGAATTCAGCCGCAGCCTTCATGCTCGCTTCGGTCGCCGTGCGATAGAGGGACCGCAGAATGGCATTGTTCTTCCAACTGACCAGTGGTACCGCCCCGCGCTCGGCAGCACCCTCCACCAAGGCCGTAACCAAATTCGGCTCTGGCAAATCAAACGCCTCGATCAAGATGTGTTCTCCCGACTTCAGAGAACAACTATGATCGAGCAACAAATTGGCAAGCTTATCAATTCGTGAATCATGCATAGGAAGTGAGTGGCTAGTAGTTAGTGGCAGGGATCACACACACGCAAAAGGGCCGCGAGTCTACGGCCGCTGGTCTTCAGTCCCAAATATCATCCCTCTACATCACGTCTAGCACAAGGTAGAATAGTGATATCGACATTGATTCTTGACGATAAGGAATAAAGATGACTTCAGAAACACAACCCGGCGACGAACACGAAGCATCGTTTGCTGAGACTGCGCTTAAACTCGGCGGCAAGAGTTCCGACGAAGCCCGCCGCACGGGGGCGATCGACAAGGCCGACGACCAAGTCGAAGCCCTCTTTGCCCCGCAATATCAGACGGTGAACTCTCCCGCACACCGTGCCGTGTGGGATCGTGGAGTGCCGGTAGAGCTTTTTCAGAGTACTACTGTTACTCTAAGCGCCGACATCCAGCGGGTGATGGACGACTCGGTCACCCTAGTCCGGAAACATCGCTCTGCCAATACCTTGCTTGACGAACAGGGCAAGATTACCGAAGCCGTGATGCAGGAACTTGCTTCGGTCGGCTACTGGGGTCTTTTGGTCGACAAAGAATTCGGTGGCTCTGGAACTCCTTTTGCGGAGTTCGCGCCGTTTTTGACTCGCATGGCCATGGCCGATCCCACCATTGCCGGCCTGGCGTCGGTTCACGGATGCATCGGGGCAGTGGACCCCGTGCGCACATTTGGCACTGCAGAACAAAAACAGCGATTCTTGCCGGGACTGGCCGATGGATCGCGGCTCAGTGCGTTTGCTCTCACCGAGCCCTGTGCGGGAAGCGACCTCACTGCACTCCGAACTTGCGCGGTTCTTGATGGCGACGACTATGTCGTTAACGGTGAGAAGCTTTTTATCACCAATGTCGTTCCGGGACGCACCATCGGCTTGGTATGCTTGATCGAGAATCGCCCTGCCGTATTGATCGTTGATTTGCCGAAGACTGAAAACGAGCATTTCCAACTCCGTAAGTACGGCCTGTGGGCGCTCAAGCAGACTTATAACCGAGGAATTATTTTCAATGATTTCCATGTCCCTGCCGAGAATCTGCTTCAGCCGACTCGTGGCGACGGGCTTACGATTGCATATCACGGGTTAAACCTGGGAAGGGTAGCCCTTTGTGCCAATGCTGCGGGCACGATGCGGATTATGCTCGCGAGCATGATCCCTTGGGCTAATTTCCGCGTCACATACAGCGAACCCATTGCCCGGCGCGAACTTGTGCAGCGACGAATGGCCCAAATGGCAGGACTCATCACAGCCTGCGATGCCCTAGTGGCGTGGTGTGCTGGACTGATCGACCGGGGTTATCGTGGCGAGATGGAATGCATCATCGCCAAGATTTTCGGTAGCGAAGCCCAGAAACACGCAGCGATCGAACTGTTCATGAAAACTCATGGTGGCCGCTCGTTCCTCCATGGGCACCTGTTGGGTGACAATGTGCACGAATATCTTGCCCCATGTATCTACGAAGGTGAGGGAGAAATGCTTGGCATGGCCTTCTTCAAATCGCTTGTAAAACACCACGGGAAAACCTATTTCGAACCGGTTGGCAAAGCACTTGCTGCTGCGGGCATTAAGAAAATGAACCCGCTGAACCCGGCCCATATTTGGGCTCTCAAGAGCGTGGCGTTTCCCTATCTGAAATGGCTCGTCGCACGCCGCCTTTTGCCGACTGCCAAGAGTGAACTACCCACGATGCCCCCCGTCCTTGCTCGCCATGCGGAATTCGCCTGCAACGCATTGCAAGACATGGCACTAGAAATCTCCAACACGATGAGCAAATTTCAATTGTCGCTCGCCGACCGGCAATGCCGCATGGCTGAGCTCTCATTGCGTTGCCAGAGCCTAATCACGGTGCTTTGCACTGCTCTGTACGGAGCGCGCCAAAGTGACGAAATAGTTCGTGATGCGGCTAATGTATTCTGTCAGGAACAGATACAGCAATACACAGGTCGCCGCCCGTCGAATGCCTACTACCGCCAGGTGACTGAGTTGGGTGCAGCGATAGCCGATGGAAAATTCCAGAGCATCGCAGGACTTGATCCGGATGAGATCCTGATGAAGTATGAAAAGCAATAAGGCCGACTTTTGGCTCTATTGCTTCGCGACACTTGCCTTAAATGGCAGTGCCAAGACTGCCCCTGCGATGAAACCTCCGATATGTGCTCCGTAGGCGACCCCCGTCTGATCTCCTCCAAGCAATCCCAAACCACTGACTATTTGGAAAGCAAACCAGAATCCCACCGCAACAAAGCCAGGAACATCGGTCACAAAACGGATCAAGAGAACCAACACCTTTCGATGCGGATGCAACACTAGATACGCCCCCATCACTCCTGAGATCGCCCCTGAGGCACCGAGACAGGGGATCAATGCTGACGGGCCCGTCGCACTGACAAAGACATGCGCAAGAGAAGCCAAAACACCGCATAGCAGATAGAAGACCAGATAACGTACTTTGCCAAGATCATGCTCGATGTTGTCACCAAAGATCCACAGAAACCACATGTTGCCTGCCAGGTGGGCAATTCCTGCGTGCATGAACATCGCTGTAAACAACGTCAGGTAAACCGGAATCGGTGTTGAACGCAATCCGGGAATCGTGACTTCCTGCACCCCGATCGCCGTGTTCATGCGGACCTTTTTGTCTTCAGTCACCACATCATGCCCCGATACAATCTCCGCTGGCACCGTGGAATAGGAAAGCGTGAATTTGTCGTTCTTGCCCATCCCCTGAAACACGACAAAGACCACGACGTTGAGCACGATCAAGATGATGTTCACCAGGGGAAATGATGTACGATCGGCGTTGTCGTCGCTCAGAGGGAATACCATATAGGGCTCTTACTCATCTGGCAGAGATCGGAAATAATCAACTCAGGGAAACCGCATTATCAGATGGGCACAGCCTGAAATACAAGCCGTTTGTCTGACAACTTTCGCACCATGGCAGTTCATTCTACAGACTGATTCCTCGGTAGAATGATAAACTTTTCGGGTTGCTCTCTTTCTTCCGGCATTTGTAAATCCTACATGCCAACTACTTGACTTGCCGCAGCCCGCGAGCGCGCCTGGTCTTAGGGAGCGTGGTATATTTTCACATTCCCCCAATACCAGTAGCTTAGTCGCTTTCTGGCCGCCCCGTTCTCATGGAGGAGACGTTTGCACTTGTGAAAGGCCCGATACGCAACTCTCTGTTTTGGCGCAACATTCTCTGTGTCGCCGTCTGCCTGTTGATTAGCAGCGGTTGCAGCTTTCTGCCTCGAAAGAAAACCGTTTGGCAGCAACCTTGTTACGCTGAACCTAATCCGGATGGCATCGGAAACTGGTCGCTGGCGGTCGCGGAGGAAAGCTATGCAGCCGCACAGCATTCCGAGGCCGCCGAGTGCCCCGACTGCGTCGACCTCTATTATCAGGCAGCCACCACCAGTTGGCCTGTGATGGAACGTGAACTTGCCAAGCAAGGTAAGACCTCAGTTCGATCTGCCGAACTTCATCGCTCAGCGGTTGCCAAGCTGCTCGTAACGGCTCAGAGATTTGGTCGTTGGGATCCGTGCCGCGGAGTTACCGTTTCCACGACCTGTGGGAAGACCCACTTGCCGACGACGTATCAAGGATTCACTTGGGGACCGGAAGAATTTCGGCAACTTGAACCCGCCGGCAATTATGCCTCCCCTAATATATCTCGTGCGTTTCGCAATGGAGGGCTAGGAGTGCCATTGGTCGTAGTACGAGAGACGGCATACCGCCAGCCTTTCACTCAGAAGGAACGGATATTCTCTGCTACTGCCGTATTACGGCCGAATGACTCGCAGTCGGGCTACCAACTCGAATTTCATGATCCGTTGCGTGAGAACACGACCGTCGTAGCGGGAACTCAGGTTCCGCTGGCTAACGATATTACCGCACCTTTTGTCTTTGCAACGCAAGGGGAGAATCGACAGTGGCTCAATGGTTTTCTCTTGCCAGGAAGGGCCGACGATCGCGATGGCCTGTTCATGATCGAGCCATTTCAGCCAGGAAAGATCCCCGTTGTTTTCATTCATGGTCTGCTCAGTGATCCGGCCACATGGGTTGATGTTATCAACGAACTCCGCGCCAAACCGGAGTTGAATGAACATTACCAATGGTGGGCCTTTCGTTATGCCACGGGTGAGCCTTTCCTGACCAGCGCGGCTAGGTTACGGCGTCAGATGACAGAGCTTCGACAAACATACGATCCCACCCATTGTGATACTGCGCTGTCTCAGACCGTGTTGGTCGGACACAGCCTGGGAGGCCTAGTTGCCAAGCTCCAAGTTACCCAAAGCGGCGATCGACTCTGGCGAACCGTCGCCGACCGGCCGCTGGCGAATGTCCTGACGACTCCACAAACACGCCGTGACTTGCATGACGCATTTTTCTTTCCGCCCTCAAACTCCGTGGCTCGAGTCGTCTACATCGGCACCCCTCACGAGGGTTCACCCTTGGCACGTCGCCCCATCGGACGACTCGGCTCAGCGCTCGTAGACCCTTCTGAACGCTCTGAGATGATGCACAGTCAACTCGTCTGTGATAATCCGAATCTCTTCAGCCCCGAACTCCAGAAGCGTTTCCCCACGAGCATCGATCTCCTGGAGCCGACAAGTCCCTTGTTGAATGCTACGCTGGCGTTGCCCTATTCGCCCTCGGTGGCTTTGCATTCGATCGTGGGCTACGGCTATCACACATGCACCGGCGAACCCTCCGATAGTGTGGTTCCCGTTCATAGTGCGCGACTGCAAGGCGTCCAAAGCGAGAAAGATGTACAGGCCAAACACGAGTATCTCCACCGCGACCCAATCACAATAGCTGAGATAGCCCGTATCCTCCGTATCCATTTACGCCAAAATGGTCTCTACTGAGTGGCTTCAGGTGACAGTCTCGAAGTCTCGACTGAGAAGGAGGAAATACTTCCTATCGTAGCGAATACGCCGATAATAGGTTCTCGCGGTTTGATTTCTTATTTGCGTCCGAGCTACTGTAACCTAAACCTATAATGAGTAAATAAACTTCAAGATCTTCTTGGTCCAAACCTGTCTTATTTTAGGAAGGAAAATCCCATGTCTACAGATTCACCTGCCGTTGCGGCAACTGAGAAACTTCATGAATTACATCAACTGCGCGAACACTGGTGGGCGTTCTTAGCGCTCGGCATCGCTTTAATTGTGATCGGGTCGATTTGTATTATTCATCCATGCGTCGCTTCAGTAGCTTCGGTCGTACTGTTTGGATTCTTGCTGTTGGGGGGTGGAATTGCCCAGATTCTCAGCTCTTTCCTGGCGGCCCGATGGAGCGGCACGCTCATGCATTTGTTTGTCGGTGTACTCTATGGAATAGTCGGTTTTATGATCATCGACGCTCCCGCAGAAAATACTCTGCTCCTTACGAAGATTCTGGCAATCTTTCTGATGGTGGTTGGACTGATTGATATCCTTTCTTCGCTTATGCAAAGGTTTCACGGTTGGGGTTGGGTGCTACTAAACGGCGGTGTCACATTCCTTCTAGGACTCCTGATAAACCGCCAGTGGCCAAGTTCTGCGTTGTGGGTCATTGGCCTGTTCATCGGTATCGAGATGATTTTCAACGGCTGGTCTTGGATCATGCTGGGCTTGGGAATCAAGCCGCATGCAAAGGCTGCCTAGGGACCGCTCAATAGTAAAGAGAAGTTAGAACTCAAAGGGCTGGTCGCCAATCCCGGTGACCAGCCTTTTTGTTTTCCGCACAGTCATGCCGCAACACGGCACTCGGCCCAGCGAAGCAGTCAGACTACTGCGTCAACAAATTCACGACATCAGTGTGTCCGTTTTGTGTGGCAAAATCGAGGGCCGTGTCACCATCCACATCCCGGATAGTTGGATCTGCTTGGTGCTTTAAGAGAATCTGCACCACTTTAAGTTGACCCTCAGCAGCGGCATGCATGAGCGACGTAAAGCCTTCACCCGTATCAACCGCATTGACATCGGCACCGGCGTCAATCAGCAACTCTACCGTCTCGCCGTTGTCAGCGGTTGCAGCAAACATGAGTGCGGTACGCCCGAGGGCATCACGATGGTCTAACTCAGCCCCATCGTCTAGCAAGAGTTTCACAATGGGTGTGTGCCCATTAAACGCCGCCAACATCAGCGCAGTCCGTTGCTGATCATCCGCCTGATTGACATCGATTCCTCCATCGATCGCCTGCTGAACCTTTCTGCCATCTCCAGCTAAGGCAGCATCCTGGAATGCCGAGAAATCGACTTCAACCTGTTCAGTTTCGGGGGTTGAAACATTTT
The DNA here is from genome assembly GCF_008065115.1 of Bythopirellula goksoeyrii. Lineage (NCBI taxonomy): Bacteria > Pseudomonadati > Planctomycetota > Planctomycetia > Pirellulales > Lacipirellulaceae > Bythopirellula > Bythopirellula goksoeyrii. The sequence continues at coordinate 2,741,581 of NZ_CP042913.1, forward strand.
GCGTCTGCTTTTTCGTTTCCTCTGAGGTCTCTTTCGCCGATCTCTGAGGCACGTCGACCGGAGAGTCGTTGCTGATCGGTTCTTCTACTCCCATCTTTGCCAACTCTTCTGACTGCTCGCAACCGATCAGTAACATCACCAAAGTTGCCGAGAAAATAATACTCATAGACCAACCACAGCAGACTCGAAGGTCAGGAGTTTTCATAAGGTATGCCTGGATAGGTAATTTCGGAAGCAGGGAGCTCTTCAATCCCTCGCTTTCAAACGGGGCATTGAGTGCTTGAGACGGCCAACCAATGTTAATGATTCACCACAAGAATCAAAGAGCAGAGCCCGATGCGACTCGAACCCATGACCGACAGTTAAATGTGCCTTCTTGCCAGTAGAACGCATTGACCACACTTTGCATAGTAGTCTATTTTAGGCCTTCTAGCTTCGGCTACGTTACAACATTGGATCGCCAATGTGACACTCTTGCGAATGGGTGAACAGTGGAGTGATGCCAACATCAAAGGAGTCACTGTGTTGATGTAATGGCTGGGAAGTCTCTCGGGTTACTAGTAGGCGTATTAAGTCGATGAGACGCTTTTCTCTATGGTTGATCTATAGTTTGATTTCAGCACGAGCACTATATTTCGTTGAGATGTAAGCATGCGGCATCGTTGGGTACTACCTTCGTAGCAAAGTTCACTTGTTCCGCTACTTTGGTTAGTGTTGCGATAGCTCACAACTTTTGAACATGCCTTAATCAGTGAAAGAACCAAGTACGGGTGGTGTCAAAGGATGATTGCAGCGGTTTTTTTCACCGGAGTCGATTGGGCAGTACTGATCGGCTACTTCGTAGGCATCATGGCGCTGGGTTTGTTCTTTTGGCGGCGCAACAATTCTGCTGACCAATTCACCTTGGGTGGGAGATCACTCCCAGGCTGGTTGTGTGGACTTTCGATCTTCGCAACCTACCTGAGTAGCATTAGCTATCTGGCCTTGCCAGGAAAAGCGTTCGTGGATAACTGGAATGTCTTTGTCTATTCCTTGGGTATCCCTTTGGCTGCGTTTATCGCAGTGCAGTATTTTGTGCCCCTCTATCGCAATTCAGGAGAAGTCTCGGCCTACTCTTTGCTTGAGACGCGATTCGGACTGTGGGCCAGAATCTATGCGAGCTGTTTCTACTTACTCTACCAAGTCGCTCGAATCGGCGTGGTAATGTATCTGATGGCGTTGCCCATGGCAGTATTGTTCGGTTGGGATATCCGTAAAGTGATCATCGTGACCGGAGGGATCGTGACGGCGTATTCTTTCGTTGGCGGAATCGTCGCTGTGATTTGGGCAGATGCTATTCAGGCGATCGTCTTAATGGCGGGGGCGATTCTAGCTCTAGCCATTCTACTGGCAGGGATGCCTGGAGGTCCCACGGAAGTAATCGAAATTGCCAGTGAGGGCGGCAAGTTCTCGCTCGGAAGTAAGTCCCTGTTAGATGTTTCTCAGCCGACAATTTGGGTCGTGCTTGCCTTTGGATTGTTTGACAATCTGAGAAACTTCGGCATTGATCAGAGTTATATTCAGCGCTACCTCTCTGCAGAAACAGATGGAGAAGCGAGAAAAAGTGTGTGGTTTGGTGCGTTACTTTATGTTCCTGTCAGTGCCCTTTTCTTATTCATCGGCTCTTCTCTTTATGCCTACTACGTGACTCATCCTGCTGATACGCAAGAGGTGCGAGTCATCGTTGCAGAGCAAAGGTTGATGCAAGCTGGCGTGCCGGTTGATTCCTCCAGTTACCAGGAGCAACTTAGCCGTACAGCGAGCGAGCTGACCGACAAAGACTTAGGAGACCGTGTATTCCCGCACTTTATCGCAGCGAATCTTCCCCAAGGTGCTCGCGGGCTGTTGATCGCGGCAGTCTTCGCAGCAGCAATGAGTACCGTCTCGACCTCCCTCAACTCTTCAGCCACCTTGGTAATGAGCGACTTCTACAAGCGTTTGTTGAGACCCGAATCGACCGATGCGCAGCACGTAGGTGTACTACGCGGTGCGACTATCGTTTGGGGAGCGATGGGAACGATCATGGCGCTCGTGCTAGTACGGCTGACGGAAAGTGCACTCGATGTATGGTGGCTGATGTCGAGTGTCTTGGGCGCGGCAATCGTCGGTCTATTCCTCCTGGGATTGATGGTACCTAAGATCACCAGCAGAGGAGCTATTGTCGTTCTCGGCGTGGGAATGCTCGTAATTGCGTGGATGACCTTTTCCATAAGCAACTACTGGCCGGAATCGCTTAGCCGTTTCGCCAGTCCATTTAACTCATTCTTAGTAATCGTCATTGGGCCGACGACGATGGTGCTTTTAGGCTTGTTGTTCTCACGACGAAAATCGGTCCACTAACACGTCAAATTCCGCCATTGGGAGCAATCGGGGAACAGGCTCCCAAATGTTCTTGCAAACAGTTCACCAGACGAGAGCCATAGCGCGTTGTCCATTTACATTCGTTGTCCTACCCCTCTTCCACCATCGCAGCTAGCCTTTTTGTATTAATCAGCATCTGAGCAACCAAATTATGAGGAGTCGACCAATGCTTGCCGATTCCCAATAAGAAACTACCGATCTGCAATTGCCTGGGAAGTCGTCGTGGTTTGGCCGATTCGCTCTTTTCAAAAACGATTGGGTTCCAGAAGAGCTGACCGTCAACCGGAAAGAGACCGTGAGGTGCATACAGCGTGTGAAGATCGCCGCTATATCGACGATTACTTCGCAAGTGTGTCGTCACGGCAGGGTGGAGATAATGGAACGGAGCGTGAATGAAAAGTTTTCCTGAATCTCGCAAGTTGCTGCTGAGCCATCCAACCAATGAGAGCGGATCGGGGACATGCTCTAACACGTCAAGGCAAATCACCGCGTCAAAAGAGTTCGGCTCAAGTTGCTCCGGAGTGTCAAGCATGGTGACTTGGAGATTGCCTCGCTCAAAAATCCGACGGGCGAATTCGGCACACTGTTGGGAGATTTCGAAATAGGTTACCTCATGACCGAGTTGGGCCAGATAGTAGGCGTCGATTCCCAAACCGTCGCCAAAAGTTAGGACTCGCTGGGGCGCAGTTGAGACTTTGGCAAGGTACTCTCCAATCCAGCTTCGCATTTCGTTCTTTAAACCCGACCTATTCCAAACGAGCGTCTCATAAAGGAACGCATCAGTTGAGGCATAAAACTGCTCTAATTCGGAACTCCACTCGTAGAACTGAATTCCTTTCTCAGCCATAGCTCGCCGCACACTTCCTCCCAGGTCGGTATGCTCCTGCTTGAATTGAAATGCAACCTGATCCGTCGGCGTCTCACTTATCTCTGCAATCAGCTCGATTAAGAACTTATTGATTCGCAGGGGAGGGATGAGAGGATCGACACTTGCTGAAGTAATCATGGGGTTTTACTAACCTCATTCATGGTGAGGTACTCTAGCATGTGAATGCCATCGGGAGGAATGACTTCATAGGTGATGCCGCTCCATTTGACTCGCTTGGCAATGGCTGCCGCGAACATGGCATAGCTAATTATGACGAATGATACCGGCAGGACTCCTAGCATGCGGCATCGAGCGGGCCAGTCGATTTTCGGAAATTCGATACCCTGTACCTTCAAAGCTCTCCGAGAAATGGACCGATGCAGCCATTCGGAGAGAATCTGACAAGAGATGATTTCCAGAACGAGTCCGCCCAACATGATTCCACCCAAGCGGCCGTAGCCGCTGATTAGGCCGCACACTCCAACGCACAAGAAACCAGTAAAAACGATATAGACTAACGACAGGCCAATCAATAGCGGAATCCATCCTGGATGATACAGTCGCGTCCATAAGAGTTGCCTCTTCATGAAATTGAAGACCGCACTCAGGGAGCAACTTTCTTGATTGAGAATCATCACGTCAGGTTGTACTTCAATGCTTAGTCCGGCATGCCGAGTCAATTTTTGAAAGATAACCTCCTCACTAAACGAGTCAGCGATTCCATCATGATAGCTTTCGGTATTGAACAGAGATCGCTTGATGGCGAGCGAACCTCCCCAAGTAGCTCGTATAAAATACATAGGGGGTACACAGAGGGTATTGTAAAAGAACCGAGTGAGTCCTCCCACAGAGTGCACCGTAGGATCATACCAACGATTGCCCGTCACAAGCCCAACGCCTTCGACTAATAGCGGCCGAATCAAGTCCCGAAGCCACGTCGGATAAGTGAGCGTATCAGCATCGGCAAGGACCACGGCACCAACGTTGTCGGGCAAACTGCCAATGCATTGCATGACAGCGCTCGTTTTGAGATAAGCATTCGATAAAGGATTTTCCAGATAGGAGATTTCCAGTGAGGTGCCTGGATTCTTTGCACTCCATTCTTGGATAATCGCGTTCGCTGGATCGGTCGGGTGATCGATGACTGCATACACTTGATACCGTGGGTAATCTTGGCCCGCAAGTCGAGTTAGGCACTCGTTCAAGGTTGGAGATGCTCCTCTTGCGGCTAAAATTATCGCAGCATTTGGTAACTCTGCTTCTTCGATCGGCGGTAGTTCGTAGTCGGAAAACCAGTGGAGATAATGTGCCACACCCCACACGGGAACCAGCACCATTAGTCCGATCAGGCTCAAGGTGATCAACATAAGAGCATAGAATGCTACGCAGGTTGAGATTGGTCTTTGCGCGGCAAAAGATCGTAATCAGATCTGTCGCAAGCCTGGTCCGCAACAGCCCGTCCCAAGGCCACGATAAACAATTGCTCAGGCGATCCATCCACACCACTGGAAACCTTTGCCTTCAAAGTACTCAAGGGTCCTGCAAGTTTCTGCCCTTGGGAAAGATCTCCGCTTGAGTCCTTTTGCATCAGGGCTACGAGCAGATCGGCTGGCATGGTGATTGTCGCACAACTTGAAGAATTGCTTCCAGGTTTTAACGCAATGATTTGATCGCCCTTCAAGGTGATGATCCATTGCCCACCACCAGGACCAGTGAGATCGAGGCAAAGTTCCTGTTTGGGATGCTGATTCTCGAAGGGTTGATCTTGCCGAGTCGGAACATTTCTCACGGCCTTCTCAAGCAACTTGCCCACATTTAAGGGGTTCCGAGCCTCTGGAAGGCGGCGTTTCCCCCAATTGTCTTCCTCTCCATACTTCATAAAGCGGTGGAACATTGCTTCATCGATAACAGGGCAGGGGAGATGCCCAGCAAACTTCTCCAAATTGGTCAAATCGAATTCGGGATCGCTATATTCATAGTCCCGGTACAAGGTGGAGTTCTCGTAGGCATGGCGTTGCAATTCCCCGTCAGAGAGTTCCAGCTCTTCGGCATGGCCGATGAACTCCACGCCGGTCGAATTGAAATAACTGCAACCCGCCTCGATCATCTGGCGAGGGGTCATTCGCACTTGTGGCGCGATATGAAAGGTTCTGCCGTGTGCTTCGGTATTGCAGAACAAGTGGCTAATAACCGCCGCTGCCCAATCGACGGGAATCACGTTACGTTGTTCTTCTCCGGTTAGATGGAGCTGCACTTCTGTGCGACGAACGCCATCGGAATCGGGCTCCGTGTTGCGGGCCAGTATGCACATAATCTTGAGATAAAGGAACAGACCATGATAGGTGTTCGTGTAGCCGGTCCGGGAATCGCCAGCAATCACAGCAGGGCGATAAACAGTAAGTTCTTCGATGAAGTCGTCACCGCGAACTAATTGTTCAGCCTGAAGTTTGCTCTTTTCGTAATCGTTGCGGAAAGCCTGTCCGCAGTCGAGTTCAGATTCATACACCCGATCCTCGCGCATTCCGCAGACGTAGGCGGTCGAGACATAGTGAAGTTTGCGAATATTCGTATCGTGGCAAAGCTGCAATACATTGTGAGTGCCACCGACATTTGTTCGCCATGGTTCGCCATCGGCTTCCTCGAGGAACGTCAGTGATGCGGCACTATGAATGACCGCGTCGCAATGCTCGGCAATCCACTGACGTGATTCTTCGTCGAGACCTAGATTTTCCTCAGTGATGTTTCCAGCAAGAATGACGGGGCGACTCAATTGCATCTGCAAGTCGTTTTCCCAGAATTGCAGGATCGATTCTATCCGCTGCTGAATTGTCTGCTGGCGGCTTGGCCGAACAACCACGGCCAGTCTCTTGCCGGCCAGTAACAAATCACGAAGCAGGTATCGCCCCAGTAGGCCGGTGGATCCGGTCAAAAGTGTGTACTTTGCCAATGTTCTCTTTCCTCGTCTAGCGGATTAAATGCCGCCGCCTTCCTTTTCGCTCACATTCACAAGCCCGCCATTCTAGGCGAGCCCCACCAGACGGGCAACCGGTCGAACATGGGCCCGCCACAGGGGTATTGTGATCTGTTCTAAGAATTGTCAGTTTCAGGCGAAGGCAGTTTGTCTGCCTGAAAGAAACCTCCTGTACGCCCCAGGAGAAGGGCAGGAAGTACCACGAGATCCCCCACCAGGGCTACGGAGAGCATTGCGAACATAAGCCAGGCAAAACGGGCAATAGGTACAAAAGGGCTAAGTGCATAGACGAGCAGACCTAGTCCGCAGATGAGAGTCGTTTCGAGCATTGCCAACCCACACTGGCGATAGGCCAATGCGACCGCTTCTCGGCGATCGCTACCTTGGCTGAGACCCCGACGAAACCACGAAAGAAAATGCAAAGTGTCATCCACAGCGATTCCCAAGGCAACACTTGCTGTGAGCAAGGAGCCGATATCGACCCTTACGTGGATCAATCCCATGGCACCAAAAATAATTGCGCATGGCAGTAAATTGGAAATCATCGAGACCCCGCCCGCAAGCAAGCTCTTGATTCCGATCTGCCCGCGTTGTAGGGGAGAAGTTGCCTCCCTCCATGCTGGCCATAGATGGACAAACGCCAACAGGACCATGACAACTGAGATCAGCCAGGCGGCCGACAAAAAACCGGCCTTTAGGTCAACCAACATTTGCCGCTGTGTCTTTTGCACCAATGGCACTCCACCACAATAGACAAGCGACGTATTCTTGAATCCGAGTGCGCTTGCTTTCTCTAGGAGTGGGTCGAGTTCGTTGCTCAATGAATTCATGACTTCGCTGAACTTGAATATACTGCCTGCATAGGTGCGGGCACTAATTCTCCAGAGTTCTTCGTTGGGAGCTTCGGCGAAGAAGCCGTTCTGGGCAAACTCTGTGCGAAAGTTTTCCAGCTGGTTGTTAATGAACGTCTCACGGGCCACCTGGAACGGGCGGCGACTCTTGCGCTCGATTGGCGGGGCAAAGGTGGCAGCCGAAATGACAGCTCCAATCTGTGGGTGGTTGTCGACAAGACGAGCAATCGTTGCCACTAGGCGGAGTTTATCCAACATCCCCGGGGCGCTGCTCCCCGCTTCGGCATTAGGCATGCGCAGCACGATTTCAAGTGGGACCAAAGGACCGATATTCTCCTCGAACCAATCGTAATCCTGGATGATCCGCGAGTCATGGGTGAATAAATCGTAAACACGCGCGCTGGTTTGAAGTTGGGAGATTCCCCAACCACTCACGATAAAAGCAATCACGGTTGCAACCAGAATCGGCCACCGCAATCGTTGAACGATGTTTTGGAGAGTCGTCCAGGCAGTTGATTGGGGAGGACTCTCATCGGGATCCTCAGGCAGTAGCTTCAGCCTGGGGCCAAGCCATGAGAGCTGGCAGGGAAGCAATATAAACAGGATTCCTGTAGAAAGTAGCAATCCGACCGTGCCAAAAAAGGCAAACTTATCGACAGGTACCAGTGAACTAACCATCAGAGAGATCAAGCCAATCCCTGTTGTGGTCGTCGACAACAGACAAGGAACCAGTGCGTGCCTCATGGCCTGCGCAGGGGCATCTTCCAGGGAGACTTCACGGAGGCTGTCACGATAGTAATTCAACACATGCACGCACGTCGATACGGCCAGCACATACACTAGCGAGGGCACAATCAGCAAGACGCTATCCATTTGCGTCCCTGAGAGCGTTATCACTGCCAGGCTCAACTGCTGACAAAACAAAGCGTCGAAGAATACGATAACGGCTAGTCCGACACTGCGAAACAAGAGCACCATCAATAAGATACTCAGCCCATAAGAACCCAACATCATCGCAGCCATGTGGCGGTTACTTGCTTCGTCGATTGCCATCGAGTCGAGCGTCAGTCCAGCGAGGTGCAGATCGTTCTTAGTCAGACTCTTTTCTTGCTGAGCCCATTGTTCAATGGTCTGAACGACTTCGTCCCGATAGGGCCAACCCTCTTCAGACATCAATACTAACAGACAACCGGTTGTACTCTGGTCGCACGTAAGCCATCCACAGAGTCGTTTCTCAGCCTCCCTCCGCGATAGCGAAAGCGGCTCGGCCTGCAATTGAGCAATCACATCCTGCGGGGTCATGACTTTTCTAGTCAATACGATTCGCTCCCCATCACCCACGTCGATAGGGCTGCTCAGGAGATCGGCTAGCTCAGTTGCCCGTGGATCTTCGAGCGTAAAGCCATCCCAACTCACTACGAGCAAATCGTCAGAAACAAAGTGTTTTTGAAACCAGCGTAGGTCGTTCGTCTCTGCAAACGATTCCGGAAGCCAATCATCCGTATTAGTCGATCCCCCTTGAAAAGCTTCCAAGGCCTTCCATACCACGAAAGGATAGACGAGTAGCACTAGAAGTAAGACAGCATCTCGATGGCGTAGGAAAAAAGAAAACCCCATCTATTTGCACAGTTCCGCGGTGCGTTGGCGAAGAGGTAAGAAATGGTCTGCAGATGAACGCGGATCTAGCGGATTAGCGCGGACTCATTCCCCACCAATTCAGACACCTGTTTCGATTGGTTTTGCTGATGACACCTATCTGAGCCAACCCAGATCATTCAGATCCGTGAAAATCCGCCCAATCAGCGTTCATCCGTGTTCTATATTCTTAGCGATCGATTTCACCCATCACAATATCCAGCGAACCCACGATGGCTGGCACATCGGCAATCAAGCAGCCTGCACACAAGGGGCCGGTGACCGATAGATTGCAGAAGGAGCTGCTGCGTGCACGCGTCCGCCAGGGTATCGGGGAACCGTCGCTAACGAGATAGAAACCCATCTGTCCGCGTGGTGCTTCCGTTTCGAGGTAGGCCTCACCCACAGGGAGTTTCTGGTTGAGTTTCACAGGTTCGCCATAATTGCCGGTTGCTGTGCTGTAGTATTCGATCGCCTGGCGGACCAAATCGATGGATTGAATTACTTCAAGCATCCGCACATAGAATCGATGCCAACAATCGCCAAGTACTGCATCAGAGGGTATTTGGGGATATTTGTGGTCTTTGGGGTAGTGCCCATTTTTCTCAACGATCACCTCAAAGGCGTAACCTTCGTACATGGCAGTATAGATTTCCTCGCCATCTCGCCGGAGGTCATGGTCCACACCACTTCCTCGAAGTACCGGCCCACTCGTGCCATAGCTAATTGCCATCTCCGGCGAGAGAAGGCCGATCCCGGCTGCTCGCTTGACGAAAATCGCATTGGTTGTCAACAACGTGTGGTATTCAGCAATAAGCGGCTCGAACTGATCCAGGAATGCCGAGCATTTTTCTAGCCAACCCGGTGGCAAGTCAGCAGTTGCCCCTCCGACAGTCAAATAGCTGTAGGTAAGTCTTGCGCCACACGCCTCTTCAAAAAGATCAAGAATCTTCTCGCGCTCGCGAAAGGCATATAGAAACGGGCTGAAGGACCCGAGGTCCAAGCCATAAGCACCCATGCCAACAAGATGGCTGGCGATGCGCCCCATTTCGCTAATGATCACCCGCAAGTGACGTCCCTTCTCGGGTGGCTCATACTTCATTAACTTCTCGACAGCCAGTGACCAGCCGAGATTCATATTCATGCCCGCGAGATAGTCCATCCGGTCGGTGTAGGGAATCCACTGCCGTGGGGTTAGGTTCTCTCCAATTTTCTCAGCACACCGATGTAAGTAGCCGATGTGCGGAGTAACCTCGGAGACGATTTCACCGTCGGTACGAAGCACCAGCCGCAACACCCCATGCGTACTCGGGTGCTGAGGACCCATATTCACCAACATCTCGTCGGTGCGAACATCAAATTCAATGACCCGAGGGTCGTCGATAGTAGCGGTCATATATTTTCCGTGGCAGGACTACCTGCCTCTGATTCCGTGATATTCCAAAGGCATTTCATAGTCTTTTCGCAAGGGATGTCCCACCCAGTCTTCCGGACACAGAATTCGTCGCATGTTTGGGTGATCGATGAATTCCACTCCCAGCAGGTCGTAAAGTTCGCGCTCATGCCAGTCGGCCGTAGCCCAGATCATGGAAACCGTATCGAGTTGTGGCAAGTTGCCGACTTCATCGTTCTGCCAGCGCGGGAGCATCACCTTGAGTACCAGGCTGTGCTTGTGTTGCATGCTGAACAGATGGTAGACGACTTCCAAATGAGGTTCCCATTCAGCTTTGGCAGCCTTCTTTTCATCCGTATGCAAATAGTCCACTGCAGTTATGCTGTTGAGGTAGTCGAAAGCCAAACTCGGTTCGTCGCGAAGATACTGGCACACTTCGACGATTCCCTCTGGCGTGACCTCGATCCAGGGATCGACATTTTCCAGATTAGCGCCCGAAATCTTGTCGCCAAATTTCTGCTTGAGTTGGTCAACGAATGCTTGTCCGCTCATGGTTTCATCACAGAGAGAGTGTTGAGGATATTTGTAATACTATCGCCGACAAATTGGGGGAGCAGCAAACTCTAAGGGCCGAAATATTCTAAGCCGACAGCACCGAACCACCAGAACGCTGAGTCGCTTCCATCGCACGAGGGGGCGCTCTCCCCACAACTTCGCCGCGCTGATTCGTGGTGGCTCGCACCCAGTCCAGGTCTCCCCGTCGCCAGACGTACGCAAACCCCACCAGCAAGACGGCAAAGAAAACCGCGATATCTGCGAACGAAGTCAAAGCCAGCTTACGCGCAGTGGCACGAACTCCTTCGGCGCCCCCTTCTCCTACGACAGGAGCGGCACCCATTTCCTCAAATCGCATCGCCGCCATCGGCGAGAGTTGGTTCGCGTCCCCTTCGGAAAGGACTTCTGACGCAACAATTGGCATGTTCGGAGAGGTAAGTTGAGTCGCTTTCCCAAATACCGTGGCCCAAGGAAAAAAGAAGGCAATTTCGACATCGAAAATGATAAACAGCAACGCAACCACGTAGAAGCGCAAGTCGAATTGTACAAAACTAGAACCGATTACCGGCTCGCCACATTCGTAAACCTCGAGCTTCTCTTCATTAGGCAGATTGGGACGGACAAGTCTGCCAATGAGTAGATTCGCAAAGAGAAAGACCGCGGCAACGCCAGCGAACAATGCCAAATAGGCCACGACTGCAGTAGGTGTTGCCATAATTACTGTTTAATTTCTAAATTAGCCGCGATCGCGATACTGTGCGTCGCAGAGTTCAGCGTTTATTGATTCGGACCACCATGTACCGGCTCGGTGATCACCTTGGACTGGGCTACCGCCGTCGGATTGAGCGACGATCTGCCCCAAGCCACGTCAAGTGGCAAGCGAGAGAAATCGACAACACATCCATCCCGGCTATAACAACTCAAATCGTGAGTACCTCCCATGAAAATACAATCCACAGGACATGGTTCTACGCACAACGCGCAAAACATGCATTTGGTATAGTCGATTGCGTAGCCAGTAATCTTAAAGCCTTTGCCTCCCTCGACTTTTTCTTTGCCGATGTAAATACAATCGACTGGACATGCCTTCGCACATTGATCGCACGAAATGCAGGTTGTCAGATCAAAGCGATGGAAGCCCCGATAGCGAGCTGCTACTGGCACCGGCAATTCGGGGTATTCAAAATGTTCGGTGAATGTCTTTCGATCTGGGCGGTAAGTCTTGAACCAGGTTCGCAACGTTACCCACATTCCGTCGGCAACAGTATACACCGCCTCAAAAACGTTTCCCAACCATGGCCAGACTCGTTTGAGTCCCTGGATCATAATTTGCCTTGATCCTCTCCGTTGAATGTCAACCAGCGGTCTCAATGGTAATGAGCAACTGCTGCTAGCTTCGTTTAATCAAATGTGCGAAACCTGAATTATAGAACGACTTCCTAACGTCGCAACCGCTAGAAAGCGCGATTTATTCAGCAGGTCATGACCTCTAGAGTAGAGCGAGTCCGAGTGAGAATTAAGCGGCTACCAAAGTGGTGCCCGGATAGAGAAATGAACTGACAATTCGACATGGCATAGACTACCCGCGTGGCATGACAAACGGATGCTGGAATCGGTTACTGCTTGGTCTCGGCACATCCCCCCAGAGCATGGGGCATGCCAGAATTCCTCTTGCGTCCAAAGTCCAGGAAGAATGCGAGCGAAATCGGGGCCATAAATCAAAAAAAACTTCACAATTTCTAATACTAGCTTCAGTCTGGTGAAAGTTATCAATCGCTGGGATTGGGATAATTGACAATTCTGGTCCAGAGTAATGTATGGATATAAGTTCCTTTATAGTAATAGTTTACGGAGATCTTAGTGTGGTCCCGGTTGGGGCGGCATGCCGAATTCCTTGCTTTTCACACTGAATGGGCGTCAAATTGCATGCCAATTCCCTTCGTTCAGACCGAAATGCCGAGCTTGTGCCCTATCCGATTGCTTGACTACGGTCAATCACCACGTAGAGTGGATTACAGGGACTTCACTTGAAGTTCCGCCCGTTTGCGGAAATCCACCTCGTATTTTGACCTTCGGAATTTTGCAAACAACAACTCGGGGGCCGCGCCGATTTTATCTAAGGTGAAATGAAGGCTCCTGTTACGAAGGAATCGACCCATGCTGGTTTTATCTCGAAAAAAGAATGAGAGTATCGTTATCAACGACGACATCACGATCGTGGTCGTTGAGATTCGCGGCGACAAAGTTCGTTTAGGCGTTGAAGCTCCTAAAGAAGTTCCAGTGCATCGTAATGAAGTCTACGAAGCAATTCGCCGTAATTTGCCCGTCTCAAACGATACCGCTAATAATGAAGAACCAGCCGAGCGCGATTCTCTCAATTCTGCTGAGTAATTCCGTAGCCTAGGCTCAAGGCCTGCGATGACAGCTAGGGCGCTTCGGCGGTTTTCCGGGTAAAGATGGCTTCCCCGCTTCTACTCTCCCACTTGACGTCCGCCGACGATTATCTTACCTGTATAGTCCCACAGCGTAAGTGCGTGTGGCGACAAGCAGCCTGTCAATCATCCCTCCAGCTTCAAGTTGGCCGAGATGTTATTGATATCGGCCCCTTCGTCTAGTGGTTAGGACACCGGCCTTTCACGCCGGCAACGCGGGTTCGAGCCCCGCAGGGGTCATTACATTATCTCTACAAGCCATTCTGCTTCATAGTAGCAAGAAAGCGGACGGCACACGGAGTGTGCCTGCTCCGTTCCCACATTGCTGAACCCATGGCGGGCGACTTCTGTCGTTTGTATACTCAAAAGGCTGTGCCCGCAGCGTAGGAAACCTACCTTCACCCTCCAGAGATTTAGGCCAAACTAGATGATCAGAGTGGCAATCCTTGGTGCTACCGGCTATACCGCCCGGGAATTGTTGGAGCTATTGCTCCGGCATCCCGAAGTGGAGGTCACTGCGCTGGGAACCCGCCAAGAGGATCGCCCCCACCTTGCAAATGTGCATCCGGCCCTTCGAGGTCGCATTGATCTGTGCCTAGAGAATCTTTCGCCTGCCGAAGTAGCCGAGAGGGCCGACTGTGTCTTCGGCTGCTTGCCCCATGGTGCTAGTGCAGAAGTCATCGCGGAACTATTGGACAACGACTGCCGGGTAATCGACTTTAGTGCGGACTATCGATTGAATGATCCCGACGTCTATGAGAAATGGTATCAGGTGAAGCACCCCGATCCCAAGCGGATGGGAAAGACGGCGTATGGGTTACCGGAGTTGTTCCGTGATCAGATTCGCGGAGCCGACTTGGTAGCGAATCCCGGCTGCTATCCCACCGCTGCGATTTTAGCCTTAGCGCCCTTGCTGAGAGCCGGCAAGGTCAATCCGCAAGGAATAGTTATTGACGCCAAGAGTGGCGTCACCGGTGCTGGACGCTCGCCCAAAGCACACCTTCATTTCCCCGAGATCAACGAGAATCTCATGCCATATGGTGTCGGCACGCATCGCCACACTCCCGAGATCGATCAGATCCTCAGCACTTGGGCGGAAGTGGAAACCAATGTGGTATTCACACCACACTTGATCCCAATGGATCGCGGAGAGCTGATCACTGCATATGCCGATGTGACTCCCGGCACCACGGAAAATCAGTTGCGGGAAACTTTGCAAGAATTTTACAAGGATGAACCTTTCGTCCGCATCGTTGATCATCTACCGGGTACAAAGGATGTTGCCCACACCAATTTTTGCGATGTGACGGTGCGTGTTGTCGGCAGCAAAGCGGTGATCATTGGCGCGATTGACAATTTGATCAAAGGGGCGTCCGGGGCGGCAGTACAGAATTTCAACGTGGTTTACGGCTTCAAAGAAACAATGGCCTTGCTTTAGGGCGTTCGCTATGTCCCTTCAGAATAGTTGATTGACAATCTGAGTTTTCGGTGGATGGCACTATGGCAGAGAAACTACCCAAGGGTTACCGAGCGGCTGGCGTCTACACGGGCGTCAAGAGAAACCCCACCAAAAAAGATCTCTCGCTGTTCATCTCAGATCGCCCCGCGATTGCTGTAGGTGTCTACACGCAAAACTTGGTCGTGGCGGCACCAGTCAAGTTGTGTCAGTCCAGGACCCCCGCAAAGTCTATTCTGGCCGTTGTGGCCAACTCAGGTGTGGCCAATGCCTGCACCGGAGAGCAAGGCGATAAAGATGCGCTTTTCATGGCCGCCAAGACGGCCCAAACATGTGGAGTCGACCCCGAGCAAGTATTGGTCATGTCGACAGGTGTAATCGGCGAGATGCTGCCGATGGACAAAATTTCAGCCGGCATCGACGAGGCCTTTCCGTTGCTCAACACCGATGAGCAATCACTCGTCGATGCAGCTCGCGGGATTCTAACGACCGACACTGTCCACAAGATCAAGACTCGGGAGTTTGAGATCGACGGTGTGCAGATTTGCATCACCGGTGTCGCCAAAGGTGCAGCCATGATAGGACCCAACCTGGCTACGATGCTGGCCCTGATCCTGACCGATGCGAATATCAGCGCCGACGATGCCGACGCCGGCCTCAAGGACGCCGCCGATGAATCATTCAATTGCATTAGCGTCGACGGCCACACGAGTACCAATGATACGGTTCTCTTGTTAGCCAACGGGTCAGCAGGTGGCCCCCAACTCTCTGGACCTGCCTTGGCTAAGTTCCAAGCGACTCTGGTCGAGGTTTGTGAAGACCTGGCCCAATCCATTCCGGCTGATGGCGAGGGGGCATCCCATCTAATTACGGTTGAAGTTCACGGCTGCCAAACACGCAGGGATGCCGTCAAAATCGCCAAAACCGTTGCTGACAGCACTTTGGTCAAGACAGCGATTGCCGGGAATGACCCCAACTGGGGACGCATTGTCTCCGCAGCGGGCTACGCTGGTATAGAGTTTGATCCTGCCAAGGTGAGTCTCCTGGTCAATGGCATGTTGCTATACGATCAAGGCCAACCGGTGAAGTTCGACGAAGCTGCTGTTTCCGAGTCCATGCGCTCCCAACGCGATACGGGCATTGTGCTCTTGATGGATGGAGGGGAAGCCTCGGCACGATTTTGGACCACCGATCTCACTGCGGAATACGTTCGACTTAACGCCGACTACCATACCTGATGAACCCAGCCCTGAATCGAGCCAGACGCGGTGCCCTGTTTCTTGGCCTCGTTTGCATTACCTCGATTCTTTCCTACCATCTGTGGTTCAACAAGCCGCTTCTTGAATCCATCTACTGGACTGTCATCACGGTGGCGGGAGTTGGTTACTCACAGAGCCCTGAGCCAGATGTCGGATCAGCCCGGCAATTTCTCTCGATTATCGTTATCGTCTTCGGCATGGTGTCGATGGCGTATACCCTTGCCATGTTCATTCAGGCGATCGTCGAAGGCCAAATCGACCGCGCCCTGGGAGCCAATCGCATGCTCAAGCGAATCGACAAATTGGAAAACCATGTCATCATCTGCGGCTTTGGTCGGGTGGGACAGAATCTAAGTCACCGCCTGGCTCGACACAATGTGCCTTTTCTGATTATAGACCCCAGTGCGGACTGCCTTGCCGAGGCACGGGCCCAAAAGTTTCTTACGCTCGAGGGCTTGGCGACCGAGGAAGACGTATTGGTAGCCGCGGGAATCGAACGCGCCAAAACGATCGTCATCTCCGTCAGCAGCGATGCCGAGAGCGTGTTTTTGACCCTCACCGCGCGAAACATGAACCCTTCGATCCACATTCTTGCCCGGGGTGAACATCCCCAAACAGAAAAGAAGCTACTTCAAGCTGGTGCGAACGAGGTCATCCTGCCAGCTGTGATCGGTGCCGAGCGCATGGCAGAAAAGATCGTCAATCCAAGCGCTGCGGAGCCGTTTAGATTCAGCGACCACTACTCGGGTCTGAATGCCGAACTCGATGAATTCCAATTCACAGCCGAGAGCCCCTTTGTTGGTCAAACTATCGGCGCGGCCGAATCGCAGCACCAAGCCATGATCGTCGCCCTGCGCAAGGCCACTGGCGAAACCGTGTTCAATCCTGCCAACGAGGAGATTCTGTACCCAGGAGACACCGTCGTCGTCATGGGCCCCGAAGCCGATCTAGAGAAGTTCTACGAAACCTGTGTCGAAGAGAGGCAGTTAGCTGTTAGCTATTAGCAAGAGTTGGATTTCACTAAAAGCTAACTGCTAATCGCTAACAGCTTTTCACCCCTTCACCGCCGCCACCAGAAACGTCGGATTCAGCGAATCAAACCGCAATCGCTCCAATTGCGGCTTTCCCCGGGCGATGTTGAACATCCACACTTGCACCTGTGATGTTTTTTGCGTCAGCGCCTTGTTGACTTCATCGAGTCCCTGAATGCTAACCACTACGGCGACCAATCGTCCCCCGGGATTCAATCGCTCAAACGCCAACTCGGCCAGTCTCGCTATTTCCTTGCCGCTCCCTTCGATAAACACCGCATCAGGATTCGGCAAATCGCTCCACACCTCAGGAGCCGTCCCCAAGACGGGGGTTACGTTTGATACGCCGAAACGGTCGGCATTCTCTCGGATGAGCGCTTCGTCTTCTTTGTCCTGCTCGATGGCAAAAATCTGCCCCTCAGGGGATAGCTGCGCAGCCTCGATGCTCACCGATCCGGACCCCGCCCCCACGTCCCACACCACACTGTCAGAGTGCAAAGCCATCTGCGCGAGTGCCACGGCCCGCACCTCTGCCGGCGTCAACAAGCCGTGCTTGGGGGTCGATTGCACAAACTCTTCGTCTGCATTACCAAACTTACTGCGAATCCGTGACCTGCGAGGTTGGTCGGGGATGTCAGCATCGCGCACCAATACCATCACATTGAGCGGCTGAAACTCCTGTGCGGCAATCTCTGCCACGGTTCCACGAGTAACTCGCTCGTTACGAGCTCCCAGGTTCTCGCACACATACACGGTGAAATAATCAATTTTCCGCGCGAGCAACTTCTTCGCGACCATCGCCGGGCTAATTGCATCCGTGGTAAACAGCCCCACCTTCATGGCTCCACGAATTTTCTCGATGACAGTATCGAGTTTATGATTGGCCAGATTCGTGAGATACGCCTCGTCCCAGTTTTCTTTCACCCGAGCAAACGCCAACTGCATGCTGCTCACATGTGGGATAATGTCACAACGATCGTTGCCGAGCCGGTCGCAGAGAAACCGAGCCAACCCATAGAACAAGGGATCCCCATTCACGAGCACGGCGACTTTGGCGTTCCCGGCAGCGTCGATCTCCGAGGCGACCGCATCCAAATCCGTCCCAACGATCAGCCGCTTTCCCGGTGCCTCAGGCACCAATGCCAGGGTCCGCTCCTTACCGGCCAAAAGATCGGCACCAAGAATCAACTGCCGAACCGAATTGGAAACGGCTTCGAGTCCATCATCACCAATACCAATAATCGAAACCGACTGCTTGGCCACGTCTATCCCTCCTGCGAACGCGAATATACAAAAAATCGTTACCCCCAGCGTAACGATTTTCCGCCGCAACGCAAAGCCGCGTCAGCAATCGCAAGTTTGGCCGAGACGCCCCTGGTTAGCCGCGACGCGCCCGGCGAGTCCTGCTCGTAAGAGTGGATCGCGTTTGCCCCGCCAGCCGAGAAACCCCTGCGGCACTTGTCGATCCAGTCAATCTCCGCTCGACTAGAGTGTAGGAGTAAGATTACCATGAAGAAAACCTTACACAGGAGAAGAACCCATGTCTCGTTTCATTGCAGCATGCTCCATTGTCTGCCTCGCTTTGTTCACATCGATCGTAGCGGCACAGACACCCCAGTTCCCATCGCCTCAAGAGGAACATGAATGGCTCAAGCAGTTCGAGGGTGAGTGGGCTACCTCATCCAAAGCCACGGCTTCGCCTGACGCTCCCGCCATGGACTGCTCAGGTACGATGAAATCGCGTCAGGTCGGCGGCTTCTGGGTCGTCAATGAAATGCAAGGCGACATCGGCGGCGTTGATTTCAACGCCGTGCAGACACTCGGCTACGATCCTGCGAAGAAAAAATATGTGGGCACGTGGGTTGATTCCATGACCGACCACCTCTGGCAGTATGAAGGGACGGTAGACGAGTCGGGCAAGAAACTCTCACTTGTTGCCGAAGGCCCCGACATGATGGGCACTGGCAAGATGGCAAAATACCGCGATAGCTACGAATTCAAAACCCGCAATCTGGTCGTCGCAACCGCAGAGATGATGGACGACAAGGGAGAATGGGTCACGTTCATGACCGGTGAAATGAAACGGAAATAACCCAACAGATTTTTGCCATGAGTCCCTTTGAAGGAGATTGCCAGCCGACCCGCGTGCCGCTGTTGTTCAAGTCGGGGCGTCCGACGCTTCCTTTTCCCCATCCGTGGAATTTCCAGCGCCCCATCGACATTTTGGATGCCTATTTTTGGCAGGCCGATGAGGAAATCGGCCCCGGACGCCACAATCGCTACTTGGATGTCCCTGGCTTTCCTGCCGTACTCGTCACTCGAGATCCAGGGATTATCCGCGCAGTCCTTACCTCCACAGGAGACCGCGAGGGGCAGTTCGACCGCGATACACTTCCTTCGACTGGCATCGCGCGGGCGACCGGTGAAGATACTCTCCTCTTCGGCAATGGGGCGATGTGGCGCAAGCAACGAAAGGCATCTGCCGCCCCATTTGGCAAAACAGCCCTCTTCCAAGTGGATGTCTTCTTTAAGTTTGAAGAAACGTTCCGCAAAACAGTGCGACAGCGGCTGCTCGTCCTTCGACAACATCTGCTTGACACCGGGTCCCCGCGTCTTCAGATCGCCGTCGAGCCAGAGATAAAAGCGTTGATGTTGGAACTGCTGGTGGACTGTTTCTTCGGAGCTTCGATAGACTACCAAGAAATTCGCGACAAGTATGTTCCTGCATTGGAACGCGTCATCGACCACATTGTCCGCGATACGGTTACCAATCGGCTCGGTTTGCCACGTACAGTGCTGGCAAAGATAAGTCGCAGCTATGCCCAAGCCAATCGGGATTTTGCTACCTTCGACGAACTCACCGATCGAGTGCTGGCCGCCAGGCCTACCGGCCGCGGCCTGTGGGAAAAACTCCAGACGGAAGCCTCCGACGAAGCTCTGCGGAGCAACATCAAAGTATTCCTAGCGGGTGCCTTGGAAGCGACAACTTCGTTTGCCACTTGGGCAATCTCTCATCTAGCAAGGAACGAAGCTTGGCAAGAGAAAGTATACCGCGAGGTCGAAGCCATGGCTGATTATTCCCCGGACCAAATCGCTGCCGCTCGGCACTTGGGAGCAGTTCTCGACGAGACGCTGCGTCTAACGCCGTCGCTCTATTTTCTACCCCGCAAGGCAACCGCACCCATCCGGATCACCACATCTGACGGCCGCGAGATGCTCATTCCCAAGAATACGCACATCCTGCTCGACGTCTGGCACGCTAACCGCCATGAGGACCATTGGGGCGCAGCGACGACAGGTTTTACAGCCACGGAATTTGCCCCCGAACGTTGGGAGCACCTGTCAGCTGAAAAAGGACCCTCGAAGGAACACCTTCACTTCGGGTTCGGACATGGTCCCCGCGTTTGTCCGGGCAAACACATCGGCCAACTCGAGGTGGCACTCGTGGTGGGAGTTTTTATAAAGATGTTCCGTTTCCGAGCCTTGCATGATGAAAACCCAGTAAAAGCAGGCGTCTCCACCAAACCCGCCGACGGCACACTGGTCGAACTAGAACTCCGCGAACCCTCCTCCGGAATGACCACTGCAGACGAGTGGGAAATGCTCCTCAAGAACCCGTCGGATAAGTAATTTCAAACACCACCAGCCACCAACTCGTCCCAGTCGAGCCGTAAGTGTAAACGCCCGGAGTTATTCGCTTCGAACTCCGGGCGTTTACACTTACGGCTCGCCATGGCTTGCATCTCTACCCCAATGCGCTATCCTCAACCGTAGTCCCAGGCCAACCCAAAGGAGTGAATCACATGCCCTTAAATCGATTGAATTGTGTTATCGGTCTACTATGTATCGCCTTCGCTGCGAGCGAATCGGCTTCCGCCGATGATTGGCCACAGTGGCTGGGACCCGAGCGGGACGGCGTGTGGCGTGAAGATGGGATCATGCGGGAGTTTCCCGCTGAGGGGCCACCTGTGCTATGGCGGACTCCCATTGGCAGTGGGTATTCGGGGCCATCAATCGTTGGTGACAGGGTTTACATCACGGATCGGCAATTGAACAAGGGCCAGCAGAATTCCGACAATGCCTTTGATCGCTCCCCCACCGTCGGCAGCGAACGGGTGCTCTGCTTGGATGCTACGGATGGTTCGATACTCTGGACCCATGAATATCCGTGCAAGTATACGATTAGCTATGCGGCAGGGCCGCGCACGTCACCACTGGTGGCCGACGGCAAAGTTTACACGCTCGGCGCCGAGGGAGATCTCTACTGCCTCGATGCCAAGACGGGCAAACCTCTGTGGTCCCGCGAGTTGAAAGAGGACTACGACATGCCTGCCCCCGTGTGGGGTTTTGCCGGGCATCCCCTTTTGGACGGCGACCGGCTTATTTGCCTGGTGGGTGGCAAAGGGAGCGTAGCGGTGGCATTCAACAAGGACACGGGCGAGGAAATCTGGCGCTCGCTCTCGGCTGCCGAGCCAGGTTACTGTCCGCCGATGATCTACGAGTTGGGAGGGCGTCGGCAACTGGTGATTTGGCATCCCCAGGCGGTCAACGGGCTCGATCCGGTCACCGGCGAGGTGTTCTGGTCGATTCCCTTCTCTGTGAAGGCGGGAATGACGATTGCGACACCCCGCAAGGCGGGAGAGAGGCTGTTTGTCTCGGCGTTCTATGACGGGCCAATGCTGCTGGGTTTCGAGAACTCGGAGTCCGTGCCCGATCTCATTTGGCGCGGCGAAAGCCACAGCGAACGCAACACCGACAAGCTTCATGCGGTGATGAGCACACCCTTCATCGAGGATGGATATATCTATGGCGTGGGCAGCTACGGCCAGCTCCGTTGTCTCGACCTCGCCACCGGCGAGCGGATCTGGGAAGACCTGCGGGCCACTGGCTCGACAGGCGATCTCCATAGCCGCACCGATCGCTGGGCGAATGCATTCCTCATCAAGCATGAGGACCGCTATTTTATCGCCAATGAACAGGGGGATCTGATCATCGCCGAGCTAACCCCCGCCGGATACGAAGAAATAAGCCGAGCCCACCTAATCGAACCGGACAACACGATGGCCGGCCGCAAAGTCGTTTGGTCCCACCCAGCATTTGCCAATCGGCGTGTTTATCTCCGCAATGACAATGAGATCATCTGCGTCGACTTGGCGAAGCCCTAGCAGATATGTATCTTGCCAGATGGCTAAGCCGCAAAGTTTACGAGGTTGGTAGTTTGTCAATAGTTGCCCCTCAACGCTTATCACTCAGCTCTCAATACATTCTCCCCTCCCCAACCCCCAGATCCCTCCGGTCACTTACGTTCGCGGCTAGCCAGTCGTCACAGTGTGCCCCAGTCGGTCGCCTTTTTTCAAAGCAAGAATCCAGGTATAATCCCCGTCCCTCCCTAGAGCACCTCCCTCCTATCGATTGTGCCTGCCTTGGACTATTTGGTTTTAATATTCAACGAACAGCCTGTCCTTGCGCTGACTGCCTTGATTGCCGTTGGTACGCTGCTGGGACGTATCCAATGTTGGGGCATCTCGCTGGGTGCCTCAGGGGTGTTGTTTGTCGCTATGGCCATGGGGCATTGGGGCGTTCGCCTCCCTGAGGTATTCACCGATTTGGGGGTCGTGCTTTTCACTTACACGATAGGGCTGCAGGCAGGTCCACATTTCTTGCGCACGGTTCGACGTTATGGACTGTCTTATTTGGTATTGGCGTTGTTCACTTTGGGAATCGCATGGTTAGTCGCCTTTGCTTCGGCCACGCTGTTGGGTATCGAACCGTCACTGGCCACCGGTATCTATGCCGGTGCGCTCACCTCCACTCCAGGCTTGGCTGCTTCACTACAAATCTTGAAAGATCCAACTATCTCGGTCGGCTATGGGGTGGCCTATCCGATGGGAGTCATTGGCGTAGTCTTGTTCGTTCAGCTTGTTCCTCGTTTGCTGAAAATTGATTGGCAAGTGGAGATCAATCGCTCTGATGCAGGCAACGGCAATCCAGTCGTCGATTCCGCTTGGCTGCGGATTACCAATCCTCAGCTCGAAGGTAAGACGATCGGCGAAGTCGAGGCGACCTCAATGTCCGGAGCAGTTATTTCGCGTGTCATTGACAAGTATGTGGCCATGCCCCCGCAAGCGAGAACACGATTGTGCCTCAACCAATATGTGCGTGTGGTAGGCTCGGAGGAGGAGATCAAGAAACTGGAGTTGCTCTTAGGGCCTCGGGAGGCGGGGTTCAAAGAACCTCGTTCCGTAATTTCTTCCGCTACTTTGATCGTCACCGAAGAAAACATCTGCGGGAAAAGTCTCAGGCACCTCCAGTTTCGCGAGCTCTATGGTTTGACGATTTCTCGGATCTGGAGAGACGACTTTGAGTTTGTGCCCCAGGGTCATACGACCCTTGAATTCGGCGACGAAGTGCGGTTGGTGGGCGATGTGGCGGACCTTGCTAGGATCGAGCCTATCCTCGGCCACAAAGCCCAGCGACTAAATGAAACCCAGTTTCTGCCGTTTGCCATCGGGTTACTGGCCGGTGTTGTGCTGGGAAATATTCCAATCAGCCTATCGCCGGCAATTTCCTTTCAGCTCGGCATGGCTGGTGGACCACTCACTGCCGGCCTAGTTGTGGGACATTTTGGAAGAATATCGAAAATGAATTTTCGCATGCCGGTAGCCGCCCGGCGGTTCGTCAATGATTTGGGCCTGATCTTGTTCCTAGGTGGAGCAGGCTCCGAGGCCGGTGCAAGTTTCTGGCAAGTGGTGCAGAGTCAAGGTGGAAGTCTCCTACTGGCCTCCGCAATCGTCACGCTCGTACCTTTGGTTGCCGCTTGGGGATTGGCAAGGCATGTCTTCGGCTGGGATGCGCTCAATTGTCTCGGCGCCGTTTGCGGTGCGATGACCAGCACCCCGGGTCTGGGTGCCGTCACTCGTGTCGCTGATTCCTCCGCGGCCTCCACTGCCTACGTGGCCGTCTATCCGGTGGCCCTACTTGCTGTGACTTTTCTGGCACCCTTACTGGGGAGTCTACTGTAACGGACTCGCAGTAAGTGGTTAGAAATCGAAGATTTTCATTTGCACTCCTTCACTGATTAGCCCCCCATCCCAAATTCTCATGCCACATAGCAGAGCATAGAATGGTGCGTCACTTGCAAGCTTCCCCGAGCAGGCAGTTCCGGCCCATCGGCCTTGGGATAAACGTCCAGAGGCGCGGCGGCCGACGTGTCGAAAAACAACTTCCAGGGCAGACGTCGCAGTTCGCTGGGAATCTGGAATTTCTGTTCCGACGGCCCTGGGTGCAACAACAGCATCACGTTGCGGGCGATGGGAGTTTCGAGACCTGTCGTACTGAACACACAAATCAAACTCTGGGTAGCATGGCTCCAGTCCATCGCGTCTCCCCCGGGGCTGTACCAACTCACATCGGGGAGGTCACCCGCTTTGTGAGGTTTGCCCGTGAGGAAGGTTGCTCGGCGGACCGTCGGCTGCGCCTTACGGAATGCGATCACGGCTTCGCAGAAACGGAGCATCTCGGAATTGCGTTCGACGAGTTTCCAGTCGAACCAACTCAGGTTGTTATCCTGACAATAGGCATTGTTATTGCCCCGCTGGGTCCGCAAAACCTCATCGCCAGACACAATCATCGGGGTTCCATGACTCAAGAGCAGCGAAGCCATCAGGTTTTTCGCCTGTCGCAGACGAAGTTCGACGATGGCTTTGCGTCGCGTCGGACCTTCCACGCCATAATTGGAACTGTAGTTGTTATTGTCCCCGTCGCGGTTGTCCTCTTTGTTGGCCTGGTTGTGCTTTTGCTCGTAGCTGACGAGATCATTGAGCGTATAACCATCATGCGACGTGATAAAATTGATGCTGTGGTAAGGATCGCGTCCGCTATGCTCATAGAGATCGCTGGAGCCGGAGAGGCGCGTAGCCATGCTGCCGGTTACTGCCGAGTCGCCCCGCCAATAGCGGCGAATATCGTCGCGGTACCTACCATTCCACTCGGCCCACCGCCCCTTGGCAAATGAGCCGACTTGGTAGGCCCCTGCGGCGTCCCAAGCCTCGGCGATAATTTTCGTATCAGCCAGCATGGGATCTTCAGCGATGATCTCAACCATCGGTGTATTGGGCATGAGTTCCCCATTGCGATCGCGGCTGAGAATCGACGCGAGGTCAAACCGAAAACCATCAATATGGTAGTTGTGAACCCAGTGGCGGAGACAATGAAAGATCATTTCCCGGCAGATCGGATGATTGCCATTGAGCGTGTTGCCGCAGCCGGAGTAGTTCTTGTACGTGCCGTCATCATTGAGCATGTAGTAGACATCATTCTGCAGCCCCTTGAAGTTGAGCGTGGGGCCCATGTGATTGCCTTCGGCAGTGTGATTGAAGACCACATCGAGAATCACTTCGATCCCGGCGGAATGAAGTGCCTGGACCATTTCCTTGAACTGACGAACCTGATCGCCCGGCTTGTCTCCTGCCATGTAGCCGCGGTGGGGAGAGAAGAATGCCATCGAGTCGTATCCCCAGTAGTTCTGGCGTTCTGGCTTGTTGCCAAAGGGATCGAGGATCGGAAATTCATGGATCGGCATCAGTTCGACGGCAGTAATTCCCAGAGATTTCAGATAGGGGATTTTTTCGATCACACCCAAGTAGGATCCAGCGTTCTTGACGTCACGCGAAGCTCCCTTGGTAAAACCCTTCACATGCATTTCGTAAATGACTGTTTCAGAAAGGGGGATCTTCAAGTGGCGATCCCCTTGCCAATCGAATTGGTCTTCCACCACGACACAGCGAGGGGGACGAACCACTCCATCCGTAGAGGACTGGAAGTCTCCTGCAAGCGCTCGAGCATAAGGATCGATTAAGCGGGCACGTGGATCGAAGCGAAGTCCTTCTTCAGGAGTGAAGGGACCATCCGCTTGGAAGTGATACAATTGGCCTGCCTTGAGGCCTGGGACGAAGACGCTCCAGATGTCGCCCCAGCGATCCGTAGCCGGGTTGAGTTCCACGACTCGATACGGCTCTCGGTCAGAAGTCCTACGGTAGAGCAGAATCCGCATCGCGGTGGCAGAGCGACTATAAACTGCGAATTGCACCCCTGCTTCCTGGAGGATGGCTCCGTAGGGAAGCGGGTAGTGAAACTGCATGTGTTTGTGCAAAGCAGGCATGGCGAACCGGGTGCCGTTCAGGGTGGGAAGCGTAGGGGTCGTAAGACTCAGCATGTTGGATGACTCTCAGTGGTGGACATTGGCGTGTGATGAGATTCCCGTCTCTAAATACAAAAACCGATTCGCATTTGGTGTGCGAACGGCGATGCCATAGTCCTTCGACTATTGTCTCCTAGTTACATGAGGTGAGAGATAAAGCATGGCAGACCTTCGTTGCCTGCTATGTTTGTTGTTACCCCTGTTGCCGGGTAAGGTGGTTTGTGCGGAGCATTACTCGGAAGCGCATCACTCGCATTAGCTTTACCACTCAGTACAGACCCTACAACACAGCAACTCCAGAGGGGCCAAGTGAGAGATATCTGAGGGCGGATAACCGGTACGGCCAGCATGGTTGATTGATGCACTCTTTGATCGTGATACGGTCGTTGACACTCCCAGTCGGCCAACCGTAGAATTGCCCATTCTACCTGTGGAAAACTAGATAAATTCTATGTCAAAAATAACCTACCGTGATGCGGGCGTCGACCTCGAAACCTATCAAGAATCGATGGCCCGATTGCCGGCATTGATGAAGAGGACGCACTGTCCTCGTGTATTGCCCTGGAAAAATGGATTCGCGGGGTTGTTCACACTCGATTTCTCTGGAGGCCTCTTTTCGCGCAATTACAAGGATCCTGTCCTCGTGTCGTGTACCGACGGAGTCGGTACCAAGCTCAAGGTGGCCCAACTGACGGGTCAGCACGATACCGTGGGAATCGATTTGGTTGGCATGTGTGTCAACGATGCTCTTTGTTGTGGCGCAGAACCCCTATTTTTTCTTGATTACGTCGCCATGGCCGAGGATAATCCTCAACTCCTCGAAGACATCGTCAGTGGGATCAGCCGGGGCTGTATGGAAAGCGACATGGCTCTCGTCGGCGGCGAGACGGCTATCATGCCTGACCTCTATCAATCGGGAGATTACGACTTGGCAGGTTTCTGTGTGGGCATCGTGGAGCGTTCGCGAATGCTCGACGGTAGTGCCCTCGCACCTGGAGATGTGGTCATCGGCATCGAGTCGTCGGGGATTCATTCAAACGGGTTCAGCCTGGTACGCAAGATCGTGTTCGAACATGCGGGACTAACGGTTGACGACGAGGCTGAGGGTTGTGATGGCACGGTCGGTGATATCCTATTGCGACCTACGCAACTCTATGTGAGAGCGCTGCGTGATGTGCTCAACCACTACAAAGTGAAATCGGTGGTGCATGGCATCGCTCATATCACCGGTGGTGGACTCCACGAAAACTTGGCTAGGATTTTCAATCCTCGCGTCGATGCCGAAATCGTCCGCGATAGTTGGCCTATCCCGCCGGTGTTTGAGTGGCTGCAGCGACTGGGCGATGTAGACGACGATGAAATGTTCCGCGTGTTCAACATGGGAATCGGCATGGCTGTCGTCGTGAGCGAATACTACGCCGAGAGCGTCCAAGGACAACTTGCCTCGCACGGCTTGGCGAGTTGGCAGATTGGCCGCATCGTCGAGGGGTCAGGCGAATGCCGCTGGGTGTAGAATACGATTCTACCAGCTATTTCCTTACCGTAATCCCGCACCTGGGCTGCTCGCCGCACCGTACCCCTGAGCGGCGTTGGCCATGCCTTGTTTCGTTTCACCGGTCAGAGATGGACCCGCTCGGCGAAGTTCCTCAGTCAATCCGGCAATCGTGTACGTGCCGGGGATTAGAGTAGGTTTCGTCGGGTTCTGTGCCGAGTAGATTGCCAAGAGGGGAATCTGTTGGGTACCCAGCTCTTGTAACTTCTTGTTGACTTCTGGCGAGGAGTCCTGATGCGTCCAGTCGGCAACGAGGGTATAGATGTCGTTATCGCGGAAGACGGTTGCCATCTCATCCGTTTTCAGGACGGTCTTTTCCATGAATTTGCAAGTAGGGCACCAGTCTGCTGTGAAATCGATAAGCACGGTCTTCCCATGCTCCAACAACCATTGCAGCTTTTTCTCGCTGTAGGGTTGCCATGGTTCTTGGCGTACTGAGTACTCGCCGGTACCTTCGGAGATTAGTTGCTCGAACCTTGCATCGGCAAGTCGGTTGGCATCTCGCGTATGGCGATATTCCAAAATCGGAGCTAGCCAATAGAACGCCGTAAGTCCGATGAGTGTGCCGATGGCAATCCCTTCGCCAAGGGCGTTCCAGCGGCGATTGCTGGGGGCCGTCAAAGGGACTCGGCCAATCCACCAGCATACCAGCCAGATACCAAACAAGAACGCGACAGTAGGAATCACATAGTGCGGCTTGAGCAACGTCAGCAAATAAACCACGGTGCCGATCAGCACGAATCCCATCAGTTGCTTGAAGGTATTCATCCATTCCCCCGGTTTGGGGAGGAACCGGATTAGCTGAGGGAACGCACCGATCAGGATGTAGGGACTAGCCATTCCCAATCCGATGGTGAAGAAAATCGCCATGATTTGCCAGGGGCTCCGACCAAGCACTCCAACTAATGCCGTCCCCATGAAGGGACCCGTGCAAGGAGTTGCCAGGAGTGTGGTAATCGTTCCTTTGGCGAACGCACCCTCGTAGCCTTCCTTGCGACCAAATTCGGTAACCTTGCTTGTGCCGATAAAGCCGGGAATCGGTATCTCCCATATTCCCAAGAAACTTAGCCCCATGGCGAAGATGACGGCCGCCATCGCGATGTTGAACTCGGGGTACTGGAACAATTGTCCCCAACCCAGACCAAAGACGATCGAGAGAACTGCCAGCAGCAAGAACACGCTAATCACGCCAATGGCATACCACAGGTTTAGCGCAAATATCTTCCAGCGATCTTGCCCGGCTTGCTCAATAAATGCAAAGACTTTAAGTCCTATGACAGGCAGTACGCATGGCATCACATTAAGCACCAATCCACCAAGAAATGCCAAGCCTAAGAGGTGAATGAAAGAGCCGCTTTCACCGGATTCCACGACTACAGGTGCTGTGGCCCCAGGTTGCTCGGAGAAGAGTTTACCTGTTGAAGTCAATGGAGGAGATGAAGCCTTCACGTCAGCAGCCGAGTCAAATCTCACTCCTGCGGGCAGTGGGAGACCTTCTCCCAGCTGGGCTTGAAACTGTTGATTGAAAGGAACACACGTCTGAGGATTGCAGGCTTGGCCGACAACCTTGCCGACAATCTCCAGCTTTGCAGGATCGGTACCTTGTGCCAGTTCGATCGGAGCAAACCATGTTACGGTTTTGGCATGCTCTCGGATCTGCAGACCTTTCCAGATCTCGTCGTCGATATGCGTATCAGGCGCAGTGGTCGGGTGCCAACTCCCTAGGAGTCGCACCTCAGGATTGGCAGAAAGTTCAATCGCCGCAGCTAAGGGGCCGCCTCCGCCGTCGGGAAGCGATCCTTGGTCGAGTGCATAGACATGAAAGCCTTCGCCAATTTCAGCCGTCACAAAGAGAATGGCCGGTCGACCAGCTTCTGCTGGTGTAAATTCCGCGGTCACAGTGACGGGGTCTTTACTGGCGCTCAGCCCGCCTCCGACATCACCAAAAGTGTCAGGGAACTCGAATTGGGCGTTGGCGAAACTCCCCCATGCCATCAACAGCATGCTCAGCAAGCTGACGAGGCGACGCGAAGACAAGTTTTGAACTTCAGACATCCGGTAAGTTTCCTTTGTGACGCGGGGAGTTACCCATACATCCTGTATGAGTAGAAGCGGGATTCTACCAACGGACAAAAAACCCGGTCAATGTCGCTCTGGTTGCCGATGGATTGCCCAGAATGCCTAGGACCTGGTGACATCTATTAAAGCGGTGTGAATCGAATCGTCTCACATACTGAGTTGCTCAGCACTTTGGACGGGGTAACACTTATAATATACCCGTTTTGTCCAAGTTTCATGTCCGGCTGGGAACCGTTTGCCCGAATTCAATCGTTCTGCAATTGCAATCTCAGCAGGGGATTCAGCTATTCTGGGTGACCAGCATGATTTGCTAGCATTTGTCTGAGTTGATGGCGAAATACGATTTTTCCAGCATCACTCTGAGTGATCAGGACAGTTGCGGTCACGCACCGCTATGATTTAGACTCTTGCCCCTCGGACAGTATCAATAATTCAGCCCGTTAGTTCCGCGGCTTCGGCGATCAACTCGGGTAAGCGAGGCAAGGACTGCAAATCTTCGGCTACCCGGGGGTGGGCAAAGACGCGGACTCTTTTTACATAGTCGTCGAATTGTTCACGGGCCAGGGTTTTCACGACGGGAGAAATGTCTCCGAGACGGCGGTAGCAATGTTCCTTGGGGAAGTGGACGTCGATTTGAAACTCTACTTCCAGCTTTACCGGGGGAGCATCGAAGAGGACTTCGTGGGGGGCGACGATTCGTGACATGGCGGTGCTTGCCAGGCCTGCGAAATTTTCAGCGCAGCGAACTAGCCAGGGATATGGCTTGCGGGCTAGGCGTTGATAGAGTTGGGGCTCCTGGAAAAGGCTGTATTGTGTCACGCGCTTGTAGAGACGGCGCACAGGACCAAACAGTCCGTCGAGTAGTTCACGGGCAGGCCCGTCGTCGGCCGCAGCAAATAAGGCGTCGATGAGAGGGCGCTCGGTTAAGCGAAACACCGTGTCGGTGTCGAGCATCGGATGCAGCATCACGAAAGCGCGTTGGAGCATTGCCGTCGCGGACCGCACGGCGTGGTGCCAATAGACTTCGCTGAACATCACATAGCGGGCAAAGACCATCATCTCGGCGGCAGTTTTTCCTTTGTCGGTGATCGCCAATCCATCGCCAGATTCATTCAGACAGAGGGATTGAATCAAGCGAGTTTGATCGAAATTGCGACCGTAGGGGACACCGGCATGCAAGCTATCGCGCATCAGGTAGTCGAGTTTGTCGACATCGATGGGACCGGAAAGGAGGCTCTGGAGGATGCGGCTCGGTCGGTCTTTTGGTTTTCCCGAGAGCAGTTCTACCACTTCACGAGGCTGGATGTCCCATTCGTCGCGCAACGTGTCGGAGAGATCCCCTTCAAGCAAGAAACTGTTGGCAAACAACTCGTGGCTGGGGACCTGGGGCAGTGAAACGTCTTCAATGGGATGGCAGAATGGCCAATGCCCTAGGTCGTGGAGCAAGGCGGCGATAAGAAAACGCTCTGCATGGTGAGGAGTGATCGCGGCGGCGAAGCGGGGATCGTCGGCCAGCCGATCCAGAAACAGCAGGGCCATGCGATAGACGCCGAGCGAATGTTCGAACCGTGTGTGATTGGCAGCCGGATACACCAAAGCTACCAAGCCAAGCTGGCTGATCTGGCCCAAACGGCGAAACTCTGGGCTGTCGATCAGTTGCTTTACCCGGTCGGTGAGCGGCACGTCCAATTCGGGCGGTATTCGCACCAAACCATGGCCGCTACGCAAGGCCGCTACTTCGGGGATCTCGCGCAGAGTATCCATGGCTGCTGCTTTAATCTTTCATCCCAGGTAGGAACGGCAAGCTCATGACGAATCGAAGCAGGATCGTAACGAGAAAGTACAAAGCGTAGTGAAAAAATGCCGAGATAGGTTCCAAATCAAAGGAGACATAAGCGGCAAAGGTTCCGATGCCCATCACCAACCCGCAGAGGATGGAGAGATGCAGCATTTCGAGACCTTCTTTGAACGCATCGTCGCCGAATACGTTCCAGCCGACATAGACATAGACTCCCCAGAGCAAGGCATAAACGAGCCCACAGGCAATCGAGCGAATCACGACGTCGGTACCTTGGTAGATGCCGAGTTCATCGTCGCGAAGGAATGAATAGCCGGCATATGCCAGCGGAGGGCCGAGAAGGATAGCACCCCCTGCTAAAATCCAGTTTAGTACCCCCGGATCGAGTTCACTTCGTCCAATTAGCCAGGC
This sequence comes from Bythopirellula goksoeyrii, assembly GCF_008065115.1. NCBI lineage: Bacteria > Pseudomonadati > Planctomycetota > Planctomycetia > Pirellulales > Lacipirellulaceae > Bythopirellula > Bythopirellula goksoeyrii. The sequence goes on from NZ_CP042913.1 coordinate 2,773,471, forward strand.
GATTGCGACGCTGAGCAGAATGAGCCCTGCGACCATGACAAAGATGTTTGTACTGAACTTTGTCTCTTTGCGCTTGATCGGTTTGAGAACATTGCGGCCCTTGGCGTCTTTAGCACCTGCTTCCAACTCCGGGGCATGAATGATGACTTCATCCCCCTTCTCAGGAATCTTGATCTCTCCTTTGCACTTCGGACAGGCACCGGCCTTTCCAGCGTGTTGGTCGCCAACACTAAAACGCGTATGACAACCGGGGCAGATGACTTGGATAGGCATGTCGGAGGTAGTGGTTAGTGGTCAGTGGGCAGTGGTGAGATATTAAGAAAAATCCACTACATCAATCGGTTTCTTTGAGATCATCTTCATTGATCGTTTTGAAACCTTTGGACGCCAGTGTTTCGTTGGCCAAATCGATATTGTCCACCATCAAGGCCACGACAGGGCAACCTCGCGGTCGAGTTAACAAGGGGTACACCTGAGAAATGTTGATCTCTGCTTGAAGCAGGGCTGTGCAAACCTGCAACAGAGGTTGAGGGCTGTCTGGCAATTCGACGCCGATGAGATCGGACTCGATGATGGCCAATCCCGCACGCTCCAACACATCGCGGCCTTGTTCAGGATCACTCAGCAAGAATCTCACAACCGCACATTCTGCGGAATCAGAAATCGTAAGGGCTACGATTCGGACATGGCTTCCCTCAAATCGCCGCACCACCTCGAGAAGTTGGCCGACGCGATTTTCGAGGAAAACGGTAAATTGCCTTATGGAAGGGTAGTCTCGTCCTCGCAGGGTCGAAAATCCGATTCCCGAGCCACCACCAGTGCTCACGGAACTCATTGAGTAGTCTCCTACAAAAGCGTGTTCCGACGCTGTCCAGTACGCCGAAAAATCAGCCCCAGGACGCCGAATGTAAGGCCCTGTTTCATTGGATTAAGGCCAGTAAATCCCGGCGTAGTATAAGGTTCTTGTCATAGTTTTGCAACGTACAGCTATAAGGTAGCAGGGAGCTGAATTACCAAGAACCAATTCGAGCAGGAGGTTCGATAGGACTGGTCATAGAGAATTGGAAATTGGCCATTCGAAAGGGTGGAATATCTGACATGTTAGTTCTCCGAAATTAGCGGTAGTTCGTCACCCTGGTGGTCGTATAGGATAGCCCATCTGAACTTTTGATTGCCGAAACACTCCTAGATCCCGCTTTACCAAGAGCGGTTTGCTATGCAACATACGATTGATATTGAAGTTCGCTACTATGAAACTGACGGTCAGGGGATCGTACACCATGCCAACTACTTCCAGTATTTTGAGCTGGCGCGAATTCAGATGCTCAAGTCGATAGGACATGATTATGCGGAGTTAGAAGAGCAAGGAATTCTCCTGGTCGTTCACAGTATCTCGGCCAAGTTCATTGCGCCGGCGAAATTTGGCGACACGCTGCAGATTGAAACGACCGTGGAGCGGGCAACTCCCGCTCGTATTGATCACAGCTACCGAGTTCTGCGTGGCGGAGTCGTCTTGGCCGAAGGGAAGAGTACGATCGCGTGTATCAATCGAGCGGGTGAAATTCAACGCATGCCGAGCATCTTGTATCAGGCTCCTTAGAGACTTGCGAGAGCTTATTTAAGAGGCCCTAACGAAACCCACCAGGAATGAATTCCATGGCAAGCAAACGCATTCTCATGTTGGTCGGCGATTTCGTCGAGGATTACGAGGCGATGGTCCCCCTGCAGATCTTGCAGATGGTCGGTCATCAGGTCGACACCGCAAGTCCCGACAAGGAGGCGGGTAGTCACGTCGTCACGGCGATCCATGATTTTGAAGGTCAACAAACCTATAGTGAGAAGCGGGGACACAATTTTGCTATTACTGTCAGCTTTGATGAGGTGACTCCGGATAACTACGATGGCCTCGTAATTCCAGGAGGGCGTTCGCCTGAGTTCTTGCAACTCAACGAGCGAGTGCTCGATATCGTAAGGCATTTCGCCGATGGCGCGAAACCAATGGCCGTCACCTGTCACGGGCCTTATCTTTTGACTGCCGCAGGAGTTGTCAGCGGAAAGCGATGCCAGGCATATCCGTCTCTACGTCCTGAGCTAGAACGTGCGGGGGCGATTTGGGATCCGCCAAGCACGGGACTCGATAGTGTTTGTGTGGATGGCAATCTTGTGACGGCACCGGCCTGGCCTGCAAATCCTGCCTGGATGCGAGAGTTTCTGAGGATCTTGGAACAGTAACCGGGGAGAGTATCGCTTCTGCCGAATTTTTTCGACCTAGGCGGACCAACTCTTTGGTCTGAGAATCCTGGATGCAGGTGTGCCTCTGGATGTATCCAGAATTGAAAAAGACCTGACATCGGCCTCCGTTACCAATGTCAGGTCCTGGGTCGTTAACTCGCATCCTACGAGACGAAGGCCCCGGCCACTTTACGGGGAATAGCGTGGCCCGGGGGAGGTCACTTCTCGTATCAAGCAACCAAACGAACGGCACCTTGGAATTCGGTAACTCCAAGCAAAAACTCTTCAAAGATTCGTATATCTAGCGCCGAGGCTGTACGTGCTTCGGGATGGAACTGAGTTCCCATCGCAAACCAATCGGACATGGTGCTCTCAATCGCCTCGACGATGCCGTCGGGGCAAATCGCTGAGACCTTGAAACCCGGAGCAACTTCGTCGACCGCCATGTGATGCATGCTGTTGACGCGTAGCTCGCCATCTCCGTAGACACGCTCCATGATAGTGCCTGGCACCAATTCCAAGGTGTGGCGATGAGCGGGGTCCAGCGGATCTTTGTGTGGTAGGGCAGTCGGACGGTCATCAGGGATGTGCAGCATTAGATTGCCACCCTGAGAAATATTCAACAACTGCATACCAGCCCCGATGCCGAGCATCGGCATGCGGCGTTCTGAAACCAACCGCATCAGGCAGCGGTCGAAGGATTCTCGACGGGGGTCCTGCAGATTAACCGTGGGATGGAGCATCCAGCCATCTCGGCGGGGATCGAGATCAGCACCTCCGACAAGCATCACCCCATCGAGACGGTCGAGAACATTTTCGATATCCTCCGCGCACTCATACGGGGGGAGAATAACGGGGATCCCTCCTACATTGATGATGGCATCGTAATAACCGGCCGCGACACATGAATAAGCAGGCGTGTCTCCCTTGGCCGATCGAAAATCGGCGTTCATGCCAATTACGGGCTTTGTCATCGCTTCGCACTCCCTTTCTGACGCAATTGCGCCAAGCTGTCCTAATCCGCAACGGAGTTCAGGCGAGGCAAAAGAAACTGCCGTGGGAGATCTGCCGACGATCCTGTCCGACAAGAAATCCAACAACGCGGCCGCAAGCACTGGGTCGCTGACAGGTATCCACGAGAGAAGAGAAGCTTCACACCGCGTCTGTACCTTCCTTGGTACCTGTAAGAATCCAAATCACTCGAAGCCTACTCGGCCATGCGAAGATTTCTCTCCACTGCCGAGAGTTGTCCCTATTGCTTCGCTACAAATACTCCTTTGTGGCTGTTTGCCGTTGTCACGCGGCTCGTGAGAGATGCAAGTCGTGGCAGCGAATCTAACCGAGTTGGGGAGAAAGACAAGTAAATAATACATCTTGGGCTAAAAAGTGTCTTACAAACACCAGATGCAGTGTTTTGCGCCATCCAGGTCAATTGTTGTCAAATCCTGTTTTCAGGGCGATTGAAAGGCGATTTGATATCCAATCACAAAAATCGCGGCGTCTACTAGTAAATGGCTTAGCCAGGGCCCCAGGAGTGAACCTGTGCGGTGGTAGAGCCATGCCCACACGCCCCCTCCGACCGCAATGCACAAGGAAAACAGCCAGGTGATCGGAGAGAAAAACCCAAAATAAGTGCCTAGGACAAGTACGTGATGTGCCATGAACCCAAGCGATGAAACCACAATTGCCGTACTTAGAGAAGTTCGTTCGCTTAGTTGTCCGAACACAAACCATCGCCAGTAGTATTCTTCGAGCAGCGAATGGATCAAGCTATAAAAAATGCCAATGCCCAAGAAAACGGTGGGAGTTTCTAGATTCATTCCAGCGATTTTCGCTCTGATCTGATCTTCTGCAGCAATGAAGAATGCGACTTTTTGAAGGAGAAAGTGGTAGCCCAACCACATCGAGGCAGCGACGATCAAGCCAAACACGAGCCCAATTGGCACGCCTGCCGCAGACCATGGCCATAGCTGGGGGCGGCGTCGTTGAAAGAGCATGACCCAAAGTATGGGGAACAAGAATTGGCCCGTCTTGGCTATTCCATAAGTGAGTTGTTGCACAAGCGGAGGGGCGCTGGCTGCCAAAATGAAATAAGCCAGCGTTACCACGGTTGGTAGGATCAGTCCGACGACGATGGCTATCCAATCTCGTCGGCTTGTATAGGGTTCGCTGTCCATCAGTGATTGGCTCTTGCTGGATAAAGTCTGCCGGTTGCCGCACAACTCGGCCCACTGTATCGTGAACAAGCGAGGTGACAAGTCCATTGACGGAAAACATCGGTAATACTTCATGCAGTATCAAAGGGTCTGCCTGGAATCGCTAGGCTATACATTGCCAAATGAGGTGGTGACGACCGACGTGCTGGAACAACAACTAGCTCCAGTCTATCAGCGCCTTCGCCTGCCTGCAGGTCGCCTCGAATTGATGACCGGCATCCGCGAACGACGATTTTTTGCCCCAGGTACTACTCCTGGGAGTATCAGTTGCCAAAGCGGAAAACGGGCAATTCTCGCTAGCAATTTTGCCCCGAATCTCATCGGAGGACTTGTGCATGGGTCGGTGTGTCGCGATTTTCTTGAACCCGCCACGGCCTGTTCGGTACACCACAGCCTGGGACTTCGGGCCGACTGTCTCCTTTGTGACGTGTCCAATGCTTGTCTAGGGATTCTTACGGGCATCATTCAATTGGCCAACATGATTGAGTTAGGGCAAATCAAGGCGGGTCTGGTGGTGGGTACCGAATGTGGTCGACAACTCGTGGAGAACACAGTCGAGCGACTCAATGGAGATCAATCGCTGACTCGCCAGAGCATCAAGCAATTGGTGGCGTCGCTGACTATCGGCTCGGGAAGTGTGGCTGTACTTCTGTGCGACGAATCGATCAGCCGTACTAGGAATCGCTTGACTACCGCCACGGTACTGGCTGCCACAGCTCACCATGAGCTGTGTCGCAGTGAAGGTCTGGAAACCTTTATGCACACAGATAGTGAGCAACTCATGCAACAAGGGGTGGCTGCCGGAGTGGCGACATTTGAGAGGTTTCTTTCAGACACCAATTGGGATCGCGAGCAAATCGATAAGACCATTTGTCATCAAGTGGGCGTCGCACATCGAAAACTGCTCTTTCAATCGCTTGGTTTGGATCCTGGACTCGATTTCTCAACGTTTGAGACCCTTGGTAATACCGGCGCCGCGGCATTGCCGCTTACCTTGGCAAGGGCTGCCGAGGCGGGGCACATCGCCAGTGGTGATCGGGTGGCATTGATGGGCATCGGATCGGGGATTAATTGCCAGATGTTGGCGGTTGAGTGGAACGAGACGCAGGTGCGAGGTGGCAGCGAGGAGTGAGCGCTCTGCTGCGCTAGGGCTCCGCATCGAGGTTGACAATGGTCCGTCTAGGAAAATGCGATTACCAAACCGACTACCAAAACCACTAATACGCCGACGGCGATCAATCCATAGACCCAGCCTGGGGTGCCGTAGCGGGGACCGGAGTATCCCGGCGGGCGGAGGGGATCGACTTCACCTGGGAGTGAGCGTGGAAGGGGTTTTAGTTTTTCCTTCTTCTCCGCCATTTCAAAGGCTTCTTCGACCAGCGAGACTCGTGGCTTGTCGGAGACGGTTTCTGCCATTGCCGCCGAGATATCGTCGGTTATGCTCTCGCTGGTGGAGGCGAAATCTTCGGATTCTTCGGGTTCGGCTTCTTCTTCGATCGGGGCCAAGCCGATGTCTTCTTCCGGTTGCTTATCTTCAGGCGGTGAGAGGAGCTTCTTGGCAGACTTGCCGGGAGCAGAACTGCCACCGGAATCGCTGCCTCGGTTGATGGATTGGGCGAATCGGCGGAAGACGTCGCTGCCAACGCCACCCTTCGAGTCGAGATTCTTGCCGCTGTCTCCCACATCTCGGCCGCGGTCCGCCAGCCATTCTGCTAGTCGATTGACGACGTCGTCTGCTGTCTGATACCGATCGGCTGGCTTCTTAGCCATCATCGTTTCACAGATGTGCAGTAGAATCGGGGGAGCGTCAGGCCGATCCTTTAAGATGCTGGGGGCTATCTCGACTTGATGCTTGAGTAGGCGTTCGGAAATGGAACCCTCTGGGAAAGGAGGGTGGCCTGTCAGCAGGAAGTAGAGGGTGCAACCAAGGCTGTAAATATCCGATCTAGAGTCCGCCTTGTGGCTATTAAGTGCTTGTTCCGGTGCGAGATAGTCGGCCGTTCCAAGGACGTTCTCATTGTTATCGAGAGTGAGTGAGGCTTCGTCGTCGATCAATCTTGCCAACCCTAGGTCGAGCAATTTGACGACCCCATTTTTGTCGACGAGACAATTGGCAGGTTTGATATCGCGATGCACGAGTCCCATCTCATGGGCATGCGACAACCCACGAGCCACTTGGGCGATGTAGTCAGCAGCCAACAGATAATCAAGCGGCCCCTTTTCCTTGACCAATTGGTGTAAGTCTTGCCCCTCGACGTACTCCATCACGATGTAGTGTTGGCCTTCGTGTTCGTCGATGTCATAAGTATGGATGATGTTAGGATCGTCGAGCTTTGCCGCTGCTCGAGCTTCGATTCGAAAGCGATCGAGGTAAGTTGAATCGGCGACTTTACCCTTCGGAAGCACTTTGATTGCCCTACGTGCCCGCATCAAGATATGCTCAGCGAGGTAAACGCTGCTCATACCTCCCTTGCCGAGCATGCGGAGCAATTTGTATTTGCCGAGAAGGAATCCCCGATGCTTGCCGGCGAGCAGTTTTTCGGATTGCCAGTTGGTGAGCAATTCCGCTTCGACCAAGGCCTTGGCTAGGGCTTCTTGAGTTTCGGGTAGCTTCCCGCCATTCTCTTTGCGCAGCTTGGCTAGGAAACGCTCCAACTGTTCTTCTTCAACCAGTTGGCTGCGTTTTACTAGATCAACAAAATTCTGATTCTGAGCCACTACTTTGGTCATGAAAGAATCTGTAGGCCCGCCTGCGCTGCTCGAGGTGTCATGGGGAATTTGGCCACTGTAATATTATTCAGTAAGCGCACCCGCCCAAAGACCTTTTGAGCAAAGGCCGCCAAGAAAAGTTCTCTGCTTTCCATTGGAGTCGGTGCGGGAAACAGCAATCCGTTTCGGTCCTTTCCATAATCCTAAAAGTTCCCGGGGGGACTCCGCCTCTGCCTCTAGAATATCATGCAGTGGTCATAACTACCAGAATCGAATTCACCGAACACCCTTATTTATTAGGGTTTTCATGCATTTGTCTGCATAATCTTCACAATACGAACGAGACAGTTGAGGCACTCTATCAAGTATCTCTAGGCTCCTGACGAGTTTGTCCCCAGGAAGCCGGCAATCAGACGCTGGTCAAAGTAGTTCACTTCCATGCCCGCATCGATCACTAGCCGCTGGGCATTGATCCCGCTTGATTTTGGGCTAAGTAGAAAAGCTACGGTAGCTGCTACTTCGGCAGTTTGAACGGCCCTACCCCGGAGTGTTGCCCGCTCGGCATAGAGATACGAGTCAACGTAGCCGGGGATTCCAGCCGAAGCAGAGGTCTTTAAGAGCCCTGGTGCTACGGCGTTGAACCGGACCTCGGAGAAGTTGCTGAACGATTTCGCCAAGAAGGCTAGGCTCGAATCGAGGGCAGCCTTTACGGGGGCCATGAAGCCGTAGTTCTCGCTGGCCATCCGGGTGGTGGAGATGGAGACCGTCACGACCGACGCTTGGGGAGTGAGCAAATCCTTGAAGGCGTTCGAGATGGCCACTAAAGAGAAGCACGAGATGTCGAGGGCCCGCAGGAATTGCTCCTTATTGGTTTCGTGAAACGGCTTGGGACCCTCGGAGTAATCGCCAAACGCGATCGAATGGACAATACCATCGAGTCGTTCGAATCGTGCGGAAAGCTCATGTGCTAGGGCTTCGATTTGCTCGGGAAACTCCACGTCGCAGACGAAGATGGGGAGGTCACCGGCGAGTTTGGCCACCGATTCACGCCGCTCCGGTGAGCGGACCACCAAGGCTACTTCGACACCCGCGTCCCCAAGCTCCTGCACCACATGCCAGGCGACGCTCTTGCGATTGGCCACGCCGAATACGGCGATGCGTTTGCCTTCAAGTTGCAGAAAGTCGGCGGGCATTACTCGGACTCGGGTTTGGTCAGTGTGCAGGCGAAATCAAACCGAGTGGCGACCTTTCCATCGACCGTTACCCGGGCTTTCATGAAAAAAGCGTTGGAGAGTTGTTCGACGAGGCTGGTCTCGATGAGGACGGTGTCACCGGGGCGTACCATTTTCTTGAACTGAACGTTATTCGCTCGGGTCGCCACGGGCACTGCCGAAGGATCATCGGCAACGCGTTTGGACAGCAATACAGCCCCCGCTTGCATGGCCGCCTCGCATAAGAGGACGCCCGGAGTAATCGGGAATTTGGGATAGTGCCCCTGATACCAGAATTCTTCGCCCGTGAACGTCTTACGGCAGACGATGCGATCTTCCGACTGTTCGACGATTTCGTCAATCAAGAGGAAAGGCTCTCGATGGGGGATGGCTGCTTTGATGGCTTCGAGTGACATAAATGTTGGGACTAATCTGCGATGGAAGCAGCTGGACGTGAGCCTTTGGTCGTGAGCAGGTTGTCGACGTCGCTGGCGACCATGCGGCCGTAGTTCATCGCCCCCAACCAGCCGGACATGATAATACCGACACTGCCGGCGTGATAGAGGCCCTCGATTTGCTTGGGGATGTCGAAGCTGACCCGCAGGCCTTCGAACTTGGTGCCAAAGCTGGCCCCGGCAACATGCTGGGTATAGTGCTTGAAGGTCATCGGCGTAGACGCTTCGGCGTGGTCGATCCGCTCACGGACGTTGGGCACATACTTGTCGAGGGCGTCGAGCGTGGTCTCGACAAGGTCAAGTTTGCTTTCTGCATAGTCTTCCTCGCTGAGTTCCGCCCAATCTTCGTAGCGGGCGTTCGTGCTGGAGACAATCAGGCAGCGAGGTCGACCCTCGGGACGGGTACGAGGATAATAAAACGAGTAAGTACGGCTGGTGATATCGCGACTCAGAAGCAGATCAGTTCGAAACACGGGAGCCGTCGAGCTAAAGAGCAAGTCGCCCGTGGATTCGTCGATCGTGTCATCAGCCTTCAGGGCCATGTAGACCTGGGTACTGGAGTTGTTGAGCCGAACAGCTTGGGCATCTTCAACAAACTGTGGTTCAAATTTCTCCTCTCCCACGAGCCGGAAAATGGTTTGCTTGAGGTTGGCGTTGGAGACGACCGCTTTTGTCTTGATAACACGGCCACCGACTTCGACGCCCGTTACGCGACCGCCCTCGCAGTGGATCCGCTCCACATCACAGCGAATACGGATATCGACGCTGTTGCGTTTGAGTTCCGCCTCCATGAGGCCGATCAGCCGATCGGTTCCTCCCCGAAAGGTGTAAACCCCTTTGGACATGAAATTGGAAAACACGATGCCATAGCTAATCGCGGGATCTTCAAGCGTGCTGCCATTGGCATAGGTAATCGGCTCCATTAGGAGGCGAATCACATCTTCTCGGCCGGGGAAGAAGCGGTCGAACAACTCGCGAGTCGTGAGGTGCTGATCGTCCTGGAAGTCCATCTTACGGGCCGCATCGAAGAATCCATGCACCGCTTCTGGTGCCACCTGGAACTGTTCGATCAGCAGCTTGGTGAAATCCTCTCGATTGAACGAAGTAGTGAGCGAGAACATCGGGTTGTCGAACCGGATGTGGTTGAGCTGCACAATACTGTCGGCAATCTCGCGGGTCCAATACCGCCGGCAACTCTTGACCATGCCATAGGGAAAGCCGTGGAGCGAGATATCAAAGATGTGCCCGCCTGGGCGCTTAAACCAGGTGGCCATCCCGCCGAGTTTGTAGTGCTGCTCCAGGAGAAGTACCCGGTAACCGGTCGCCCCGAGCATATTGGCCGCCGTCATACCGGCCAGGCCACTGCCGATGACGATCACGTCGTATTCATCTTGGGCGTCTTTAAGGAAATCTTTGGGCATGGAGTGGGTAATTTGTAGAGGTCCATTTTCTTCGCATTCTAACCCGGCGCGGAATAGGACGCAAACCACTTGCTATCGGCTATGGCCCAATCCAAATAACTAACGTCTCGGCATTCTCAGCAGTCTGATTTATGACCGACGTATTATCTACCTGTTGTTCGATGCCATGCCGCACACACAGCAGCAAAACTGGTTCGTCCGCATTCATGTGAGTAACGCGTTCAAATCCTGCATCACTGGATTGGATGTTCTTTGGTAGCTCTTGATACCAATCTTCTCCAGGCCTGAGTTGCATGGTGCCACGAATCTCATTCTTGGTAGCATAGCGAATCCACCACTTGCCACCATAGTCTTCAACTGAGAGCTCAAACGAAAAGTGACCAGGTTCCAGCTTGCCAAGAATGCGACGTTGAGGATGGTTATTCTCTAGCCAATCATTCAAGTCACCGGGCAAAATCTCTCCAAAAGAACCTTCCGAGACATAGAGTTGATATGAACTCGAAGTTGGAAGGCATAGTTCCCATCTCCAGCAACTGCCAGTTATCGTCTTGCGGCGTTGGACATGAAGCAACGATGGATCATCAACATAGAACTGTCCAAGTTCCTTTTTCAATTCTCGGACAGTGTCTCTTAGCGGGATTACTTCTCGACTATTTTGCCATAGGGCAGTTCCAAGTGCTACGATGGTCATGATTAAAAGCAGAGTGAGCAGCTTTATTCGCGGGCGAAGTTTCATGCCCTGAATTCTCCGGGATTTCCCGAACTTGAGTTTCAATATGACGAGAAAGGCACACAAGCACAAATCGTGATCGGAATGCCTATTTTCCATTCACGCTTGCGTTAGGGATCACACAACTGACATTGATGATCGAAATCACTGCGTTCCGCTTCACGCCCTCATCATCGTAGAGGATGCCCGCCGTGTAGTCACCGACAATAATGAATTCCGGTTTCTCGACGAAGTACTCCCTACCGTCATTCATGCGAATTTGTAAAGGGCACTCGGCTATCAACTCTCGAAGTTCTGAGTTTTCCATGAAACCTCCTGAGGACAAAAGGCGACTCTTGAAGATCGTTATATTCTACAATACCGAATGGCGAAAATCTACGGCGAGGCGGCGATGGTCGGGGGCGAGGACGCCCCGGCTCGCTAGTCGCGCAGGCAGTGTTGATTCGCCATCGAGATGCCGCTCATGATGCTGCCAATGATGCCGACGAAGCCTTGGTCCGTGCCACAGATGAACAAGTTTGGCAAGTGCGTGCGGCCGTCGAGTTGTTTGTCGGGGGCACCGTAGATCGCGCCGTAGTCGTGGCCGGTGAAGCGGACGATTGTGGTGGGAGTAAACATATCGGTATCGAGTACACGACTGCGATAGTCGGGCACAAACCGCACGGCGGAATCGGTGATGCGGTCGTACCAACGGAGTTTTTCGAGGCGATAGGTATCTTCGTCGAGACCTTGCCAGTAGTTGAAATTGGCGAGGGCTGTGATGCGCATCGTGCCGCAGATTTTCTCGGACTCGGCAGCGTAGTCAAAATTGTTGGGGCTGCAGATGACGCCGCTGCGCACGTCGCACGGTTCGGAGGGAACGGTCCAATGGAAAGTGTCACTGTCGTTAAAGAAAGTAATTGTCGAGCGGTGGCCCAAGTCACGTGGCTGCTGGTCAAGCGACGCGATGGTTTCGCAAAACGTGAGTCGTCCGGAAGAGCGTGGGGTGACGGGTTGGCCATCGTCACAGAGTCGCATCGTTTCGTGCCAGCCAGCGGAGGAGAGTACCCGCCGACCGGCAAAGTGTTCGCCATTTTCGAGTATCACGCCCGTAGTCTGGCCATTTTCGACGACGATCTCTTTCACCCCTGCCCGGAGTTTCAGTTCGCCCCCTAGACCACGGAATTTGCGCACCAGTTGTTTGAGAATCAGTCGTACTCCGGCGTGGGGACGACCCAGTCCCTCAAGAAAGATGCTGCGGAACATGATAGAGAATTGGCCCCAGTCCATGTCGTGCTCACGGGCTGAGCCGTAAAACATCAAGGGGCAGAAAAGCATCTCTACCAATAGCGGCTCGGAGATGAACTCGGCGACTCGCTCCCGAGCAGAGATTTCTTGGTGTGTTTGGTCGAGATCGTCGTACTCGACAATCGCGTCGATGAGCTGATTGAAGTTTGCCGCCTGCTCTGGGAATTCGCTGGCAACCTCGGATCGCAAATGATCGATTTCATTGTCGAATCGCAAACGCACTCCGGGAAAGACGACTTCGGAGCCTAGCTGTGGCGATATTTGCAACTCGTCCCAGGGGATTTTGAGTTGCCGCAGGAGGCGCGCGAGGGGTCCTTTTTTGGTTCCCTTTGGCGTAAAATTGGTGAGCGCGTGCAGGCCGACGTCGTAATCACGTCCGCGTAGGCGGTAGAAGGAATTCAGCCCACCGATCGTAGTGTGACGCTCAAGAATGCAGACCCGCTGGTCGTAATAGGCAAGTCGAATCCCCGCCGCCAAACCCGACATTCCTGCGCCGATAATGATCGTATCATACATTGCGAGGATTCATGAAGAAGCAAGCTACATGTCATTCCGCAATCCGAATTCCGCAATCCGAATTCATTTGGCTTTTTCTACGTCCTTCAAAATGGGCTTGAGATAGGTGACGGTGGAATCCATGCTGGCCAGATTGAGGTAGTCGTCCTCGGGGATTTGGATGCGGTGGCGCTTGCGGAGTTCCATCACGATATCTAGAAAATCCATGCTGTCGAGTTCTAGTTGCTCGCGGAAGTTTTTCGAATCGTCGAGATCCGACAAGTCTTCGTCTGGGGCAATGTTCTCGAGAATATCGAGGACTTCTTCTCTGATTTCTTCTGCGTTCATAGGGTTATTAGCTCCGCTAGATTGATAGTTATTCGTAGTAAGAACGGGGGCGGGGACGCCCCGGCTCGCTAGTGTTCGTTAAACATTCTTGATGATTACGACTGAGTTGATACCCAGCATACCAAATGAGTTGTTGAGGATGTAAGTCACCCCCTTTTTCGTGCGGGGTTCGCCCAGAATGAGTCCCGGCAAGGCACATTCTGGATCGAGGTTGTCTACGTTGATCGTATGATGACAGAAATCGTCCTCAAAGGATGGCAAATTGCCGGCCAATTCCAGCGATCCGGCAGCTCCCATCGCATGGCCGATGAAGCTCTTCGTGTTGTTGATGAGCGTGTTTGCTGAATCGCCGAAAACGTTCCTCAGTGCGACACACTCCTGGATGTCACCGCTGGTGGTTGCTGTGGCGTGGGTACTGACGATATCGATCTGGTCGGCGTTGATTTGGGCACGTTTAAGGGCCAGATTCATGCAGCGTGCCTGCTGCTGGGGATTGGGGAGGACAAAATCGCTGGCATCACTGGTCATCGCATGGCCGACCAATTCGCCGTAGATCTTAGCGTCCCGCTTGGCGGCATCGCTGTAACGCTCCAGAATGAAGAGGCTGCCCCCCTCGGCGACAACGATGCCATTGCGGTCGAGGTCGAAGGGTCGGCTCGCCTTGGTTGGGTCTCCATTTTCGGCGAGAGCACCCTGGCTGGCAAAGCCGGCAAAAATTCCAAAGGTACGAATGCTTTCAGAGACGCCCCCCGCAATTGCCAGGTCACACTCGCCCAGTTGCAGCATTTGCGCGCCTTGGATGAGACCGGCATTGCCCGCCGCACAGGCGGCGCCGATAGTATAGTGCGGACCGGTGATCCCCATATTCAAGGTGACTTCGCCGGCGGGGTTGTTGGCTACGGTGCGGGGATTGTGATGATGGGACCAAACCTTCGTGTCGTAGTCGAAGGCCTTGATCTCGTTGATCTCATTCTCTGTTTCGACGTTACCGTGCTCAGTCACGCCGATATAGACACCAACACGCTCGGGGTCGATCTTGCTCCACTCAAGACCAGAATCGGCAACCGCCTGATTGGCGCAATAAATTGACACACTGCCAGCTCGGGTGCCGCGGCGAAGCTCTTTGCGTTTCTGGTAGAGCAGCTCGTCGAAATGACACTCGCCTGCCAGAGTGTCCCCAACGTAACGAATATGATAGTTGTCGACACCGCTTTTGCCGGCCAAGAGCGCAGCACGAAAGTCGGCCAAGTTGTCACCGTTGGGGGCAGTCAGCCCGATGCCGGTGATCACGATTCGCTGGTCATCCACTGCACTACGGATCATGAGGGTATGTATTGATAGTTCGCGATATACCGCGATTGAATGATAATTTGACGAAAATGGGAACTTGTGAGCCTACCCCCGAACGGTATAAATGACAACCCGCACGATCCATCGGCATTGCGCCAACGGCTACTATGTAATAGCTAGTCTGGCAGGCCTAAATGTTGGCGGAAGGCCTTCCGTTGCTGCTCTCGTCCTTGTGAGTCGGTTATTGCGTTCCACTCGGTTTCGGCGTGCGCGAGAGCGTCGGGAATTGATTTGCTCGCCAGCGCATCATTGAGTGCTGCGAGGTAATTGTCGATACCGGGCAGCCGAGGGGCAAGGTAGGCATCTCGCTTGGAGAGAGATTCGGTTAGCCAAGCAGCATTTTCTTCGGCACTCTGGGCGGGTAGCCATTTTGACGCTTGCGACACTTGAGAACTACGAAACCACAATGTCGCCTTGCTGCGCTGGCTAAGTCGACCTCCCGTATTGCCACTGACGAGCCAGGGAAGCAACTTAAATGCTGAAGCGGCGTTTCGAGACGATGTCGTCACACTCACCAGTCGACCTGAGAATCCGAGAATCACCGGTGCGGCATCGCTTGTAGTTTTCTCCCAGCGATCGAGACTTGCGTTGAACATTTCCACAGAAGCTAGAAGGGGTGTCAGTTTATCGGCCAACAGCTTATCGCGGGGGGGAAGGGTCACCTGGCAGGATGATTCTTCACTTGTCTGGCCCTCTCCGTCCTTAATGTGGATCTGTTCCAGTGCACGCATCATCTGCGGCTCATCGAGCTGAGCATCCATCGACTCGGGCTCAAAAAACAAAGTGGCCCGGTCAACTGGCGGAGTCGCAGAGACAACACGTGCGATGAATTCTGCGGCAAGCGGAAATTCGTTTTCTGCATTGGTCGATCCGCGTAAGACATTAGGAGAATCATCCAGTTGCTCCCAAGTCCTTGGTAAGTTGTCAGGGACCACACCGTGCCATCCCAGGACCAAAGGCATTTCACCCAAAGGCACTCCCCAAACTTCACCTCCGAGGCGCATACATTGGTCTCTCAGCACAGGTAGTAGATCGCTGTAGTCTAGATCCGTGTCGTTGAGAACAGATTGGCGAACGGGCCGAAGCCATTGTCGGGACACGAGCGCTCCCAATTGTCGTGAAGGATAAATCACGACATCCGCTGTAAGAGTTTCAGCACTGAGGATCTCTGCAAGCGAAATGGTTTCAACCGCCAATTCTCCGCCACTTCGCTCGCTCCATTCGCCACTCAACAACTGGATCCCCTTTGCCAGATCGGGATCGTCAACCACTAACAGAGTCAGCTTGACCGCTGCCCGTGGGCTCACCGTAGGGATCTCAGCTTCGTCAGTAACGTGGGTTTGCTCTCGGCAACCGAAAGAAAAAAAGCAAATCAGTGCTAGGAAAACGGGGCGTATCATGTGTAGATTAGTGGCTCTAGGTAGGTGGGATTGAGTGTGTTCCACTTCGTCATTCTAGCTGTAGTTGGTGGCCTAGTGTATCTCATCATCCAATAACTTACTCCCACAGGAAAAAACATTCGCATGAGCAATTGCATCGGAATCGACGTTGGCACATCGGGCACCAAGGCGCTGGTGATTAGTCCCAAAGGCAAGATCTTAGCGGAAGCTTCGGCGAGTTATCCATGTCATCATCCTCAACCGCTGTGGAGTGAGCAAGACCCCGAAGATTGGTGGCAAGCGACGATCAAAGTCGTGCGAGCCGTCATAAAGAAGGCAAAACTAAAAGCTGGTGATGTTAAGGCAATCGGCCTCTCAGGCCAGATGCATGGTTCGGTTTTTCTGGATAAATCTGACAAAGTGATTCGCCCCGCCATCTTGTGGAATGATCAGCGGACTGCGGCAGAATGTGAAGAAATCGAAAAGCGAGCTGGTGGGCGAAAGGCACTGATAAAACTTGTAGCGAATCCGGCGCTAACGGGATTTACTGCACCGAAAATTATATGGTTGCGAAATAAGGAACCTAAGAACTTTGCTCGACTGGCAAAGGTACTCTTGCCCAAGGACGAGATTCGTCGCCGTCTGACCGGCGAGTATGCTACGGAAGTGAGCGATGCCAGCGGAATGTTGCTATTAGATGTTGTGAAGCGGAAATGGTCTAAACCCTTGCTCGCCAAGTTGGAACTCGACGAGAAATTGCTCGGCACCTGCTACGAATCGGAGGAGATCACCGGGAAACTCACGGATACCACGGCAAAGCTGCTGGGACTTTCCACGGATTGTGTTGTGGTCGGCGGGGCAGGGGACTGTGCCGCGGGGGCGGTGGGCAACGGAATCGTGAAGAGTGGACTGTTAAACACATCGCTAGGGACTTCCGGCGTGGTGTTTGTTCACAGCGACCAACCGCAATTTGATCCTGAAGGACGGCTGCATACTTTCTGCCATGCGGTTCGTGGGAAGTGGCACTTGATGGGGGTAACGCTAAGTGCGGCTGGTTCGCTGCAATGGTTTCACGATAACGTGTGTGCCGTGGGCACCAAGGGAAAACCTTCCTATGAACAGCTCACCAAGGAAGCCGCCGACAAGCCTGCCGGTGCGGATGGTTTACAATTCCTGCCCTATCTAGCGGGGGAACGAACGCCGCATCTCGACCCGAATGCCCGGGGCGCGTTCATTGGACTTACGCAGAGCCACACGCGAGGACATCTCACCCGCGCGATCATGGAAGGCGTCACTTATTCTCTGCGAGACAGTTACGCCATTATGAGCGATCTTGGGGTGCCGGTGAAACAGATCCGCGCCTCAGGTGGCGGAGCGAAGAATCCCTTCTGGCGGCAAATGCAAGCCGACATTCTAGGCAAGCCAGTTTCTGCCATGGTCGCCGACGAAGGGGCTGCTTACGGGGTGGCACTGCTGGCGGCCGTGGGTGCGGGTCACTACAAGAACATCACCGAGGCCTGTGCGGCGACGATCAAGACGGCGGATGAAACTAAGCCGAACGCCAAAAATCGCAAAGTGTACGATCAGGCTTTCCCTGTGTATCAGGGCTTGTACCGTGCCTTGAAGGGGGAGTTTGTGAAGCTGGGGTAGAGGACTTTGCCGGTAGCCGTGGTTCGCGTTGCGAACCAACCTTAGCCGTGTCTCAACGAGTCACACGCCCTACTTAAAGAGTTCAACATTTTCCTTGTCGAAGTCCGCGTCGGTGAAGCCATTGTTTAGCTTGATATTGACGTAGGTGTAGGCTTCTTCCAGTGGTGGTTCGCCGCCCGGTTGTTCTGGCCACATGTACGAAGCGTAGCGGATGGGCAGTTTCAGTTCGTTGTCGATGAAGAGTTCGGCCTTGTAGAAGCGGAAGTTCTGTCGAGGAATGGGATGGACGACCTCGATCAGCGTGGCAGCGCGACCATTGATGACGCTCTGCTTCGTTTGTACTTCGCATTCGCCAAACTGAGTATCGTTTGTGGCAACGTCGATTAGCTCGGTTACCAAGTTTCGTACGCCCAACTTATAGATGGGATATTTCTGGCCATTCATGGCGAGGCGACCATCGGGATCCAACTCAAACTTTCCTAGGCGTTTCTTGAAACCGCAATCACGGGCGACGAGCAGACCCTTGGTATTATTTGGCCCGGCGTTGTAGAGGCACTCCCGACCCTTATGAGGTTGAAGGAAGAACATATAGACCGCGAAGGGCTGATGGCGAACCTTGATAAATGCGACCTCTTTGGGCATCAGTTCGCCATTTATTCGCTCTTCTTTGATCAGCATGGCGCTGTAGTCGGCAATCGTTGTATCTATTCGAACCAAGCCCTCTTGAGCAACACGCATCGCCGGCATCAAGGGATGCTCACCTGGCCTGAGCTCCAAATTGAGTGGGGCTTGAGCGGCAGGGGGGGTGATACGCGAGGCCATTTGAGGGGGCTGGGCAACAGCTTCCTCATGAGCCACCCTAAAAATTGGCTCGACCAATTGGCCGTCCTGCTGAACTTGCGAAAAAGCGGTGGAACTACTGAGGATGGCTACAACGAGAGACGCGAGGCCACGAGTGGCAGCCGCTGGCAGGAATTCGGATAGACCGCTACGCATGATATTATTTCTCCAGTAAGAATGCTGGCCGGACTTCTTAACTATCGCCCTGAGTGGAAAATTCAATTACAATTTTCGGGCGAATCGGTATGGTTTACTTAACCCGATCCTCCAGTGCCCATCCGCCCTGACGCTAGTGACTCCAGAACGGTAGGCGAGGGATCTTAGGGGCAGCGGGAAGCTGAGAAAAGAGGAATTTGTACTAATGGGATCTGCTGCACTTGTGATACAAACTATCGTTTCGATGCCGTTTGATGAGAATTCTTATGTGCTATCACTCCCAGGGCAGAGTGAGTGTGTGATAGTCGATCCAGGCTTTGATCCGCAGGAGATTGTGGCTGTACTGGCCGAGAAGCAGCTATCTCCCGTGGCAATCCTTTGTACTCACGGGCACTCGGACCACATTGCTGGCAATGGCCATTTGAAAGAACTCTGGCCGGACTGTCCTTTGGTGATTGGCCACGGCGATGCTGGCAAATTGACCGATCCCGTGGGGAACCTCTCGGCGGGTTTTGGGTTCAACCTTGTGAGCCCCGCCGCAGATCAGACCGTCAAGGAGGGAGACGTGCTAGATCTAGCCGGTATGAAACTCCTGGTGCGGGAAACGCCGGGGCATTCATCGGGGCACGTCGTTTTCGTGATCGAAGATTCTCAACCACCGATCGTCATTGGTGGAGACGTGCTATTTTCTGGAAGCATTGGCCGCACGGATTTCCCTGATGGAAGTTTCGAAGATTTGAAGCAGGCGATTCACGAAAAGCTATTCATCCTCCCAGATGAGACATTGGTTCTCTCAGGCCATGGACCGACGACGACTATCGGAGAAGAGAAACGAACGAATCCGTTCGTAGGATTAGGCGAACCGAATGTGTGAACTGGCGATTAAGATTGTCTCTTCTACTCACTCACCAGTTTATCCATGCCTTCCAATTCGGCCTCAAAATCGGCCACTTGTTCTTTGGTGGGTTGATTAGCGGGCAATTCCAGAGTGAAGGAACTTCCTTTACCAGGTGTGCTATCAACGAGGATTTGACCGCCATGTTCTTCCAGGATCTTGCGACTAACGGGCAATCCAAGACCCGTGCCGCGGCCTCCCTTGCGAGAAACGAAAACATGAAAAATTGCGTCCAGGTCATCAGGCGAAATTCCAGCGCCATTATCGGTGACTACCAAACGGGCAGTTTTCTCAGTGGGATCGAAACTGGTTGTGACCGTCACTTGCGGTCCGTCCGATTCTTCACTGGCATCAATCGCATTGGTGACAACGTTTAGGAGCGCACGGTGCATGGCTTCGAAATCAAATAATAAGAGTGGCATTGCCTCATCGTATTCAGCGGCTAGCGACACTTTCGTTTCTTCTGCGTGGACCTGCATTAGCTCAACGACGTCTTTTACAAGTTCGTTGAGATCGCCAACCCGAGGCTCTGGTTCGCGTTCTTTGCTGAAAGTGAGCATGTCCATCACCAGGGCAGAGATCCGTTCCTGGTTGCGTTCTACAATTCCCCAGCCTTTGCGAATGGTCTCGACAGCCTTATCGGCCGCTGCATCGACGTCGGTATTTTCAGCGAGAAGTTTTTCATGGTCGGCGAGTCCTAGTTCGATGAGATAACTGCCGCCACGTACTCCTTGCAAGATGTTTTTGATGTGATGCGACAAGGATGCGATCGTTTGACCCACCGCGGCGAGACGTTCGGCTTGGAGCATGGCTTTGTAGTAGGACGTGTCCTCAACCGCCAACGCTGCTTGGTGCGCGATGGCGATCATCAATCGCAGGTGTTCTTCGGTGAATTGATCGATTTTTCCCGCGTTGAGCAACATTCTTTGCGGGGTAATCACAGTATCAATGTAGATCACGCCTACGACATTGTACCGACCTTGCATAGGAACACAGATAGCTTCACGAACCCCCAAGCTGACAATGCTTTGAGTGGGATCCCAGCGTTTGTCATCACGCGCATTGCTCGTGAGTACGCCTTCGGTATGTTCCACGACATAGTCGAGAATCGTTTTGCTAATCGAAATCTTATCGTCGGTTCGAACGCCTCGCCGATGGCGTCGGACTTTCGGTACTAACTTGTCCGCGTCGGTATCATAGAGCATGATGCAGCCACGATCGGCATCGACCCAGTCGAAAATCATTTCCATGATACGAGCGAGCAATTGGTCGATGTCCATTGTATGGCTGACCGCCAATGCAGTGCGATACATGATCTGCAAGTTGCTGCGAGCGCGTGCGATCCAAGGGCTTGAAGAGTCGCTCGCATCTGGCAAAAGCCAATCGCTTCCACTGGAGTGACTCAGTGCAGCGACAATGCGCGAACCATCATTGGAGTCGGCTCGCGGTATGATGTCTACTTTGTCAGCAATATCTTCGTAGCTATTCTCGACAAAACCCGTATAGAGCAAAAGTGATCTGCCAAATTGCAACTGGTCGCCGCTCACCAGTTCACGATCAGTTGCGTGTTGCCCATTGATAAAAGTACCGTTTGAACTGCTGAGATCACGTAGTACGTAGACGTCACCACGGCGCACCAATTCCGCATGTTCACGCGACACTTCGGTATCGTGGAGACGTATCGAATTTGCCTGCGTGCGACCAACTGTGTGGACTGCGTCTTCCAATTGGAAGCGCGTTCCCTGGTCACGACCGCGAATTACAAACAACGACGGCACTGCCCTAAGTTCTCCAAGAAAAATTGCTGCCCAGTGAGTAAGATAAGCTAAACTAAGCTCCGTAAGACTCAAAATGGTATTACGTGTCCTTAGTGGCTCATGCTGGAATTGTCCTGAAGGTGCGCCTATCACCCTCAGTTTTTAATTCCATACAACACTTTGATTTTAGGGAGCATCGGGCCAGAGTGGTAGGGTTTGAATGCCAAAACTCTAGTAGGGAAAGGACTTAGATTCGGTTAGTAGGTTCCGAGTACAACGACTGGGGGGTCCTTGCGGGAGTGCTCATGGCCATTTCGATGAAAATGGAATCGCAGGCCGGTGCTCTGTAGGACATTGGTACTATGGCTTCCTCCGCTGGCTGCCAGAAATCAGCTTTTGATCTAATCAGGCTATCTAACCACAAATTCCTTGCTTGCTAGCAAGCAAGAAATTAAGGAATAATCACCGGCGATTTGCAGTATTTCGGTGGATCGGATCGAGCGCAGAAATGCTCTTTACGGCTGAGAGAGTTCTCGGCACAATACGCCCCGCAAATTTACCTGCCGCCCCTCCCGCTTGCCGGGCGTCGTGCCCATGGGTGGTATTTCCTAACGTCGGTCAAGGATGACCCCAATCAGCAAGGAGTGCTGACGTGAAAGCCCTGTACTTATTCTCAATTGTTTCGCTTAGTCTCGCTGCTCTGTCCAACCAAGCTATGTCCCAAGAAGCGGGGCCGAGTGCAAATTCAGCTCGATATGGATATGGCGTTGTCGATGTAACCTACATCTTCAAGCATTATCAACGATTTACCACTTCGATGGATAACATGAAGAAGGCCATGGAATCGGCAGATGGCCAACTCAAGAGCGAGCGAGATACCATCGCCGAGAAAGAGCAAGTTCGTACGCAATACAACCCGGGCGCGCCTGAATTCAAGCAGATCGACGAAGAAATTGCCCGACTCAAAGCGGAATTTCAATTGAAGGCTGGCAAAATTCGCCGGGACTTCCTTGAGAGGGAAGCTCAGGTCTACTACTCGACCTATCAAGAAGTAAGCAACGCGGTTCAGTATTATGCCCAACAACACAATATCGGCATGGTGTTGCGATTTAATGGGGATGCGATTGATCCCAATAATCGCGAAGATATCTTGCGGGCAATAAACAAGCCTGTAGTCTTCCAAAATAATGTGGACATCACACCCGATATTTTGGCTCTCTTGAATCGGGGTGGAACTCCTGGTGGGACTTTGCCCGCTGCTAGTGCTGGTGGCGGTACCCTGAAGTAACTATTCGTGAGAGTTCGACCGCCCATTCGTGAGGCGGTCGAACGGTTTCCTGTTTCTGTCACCACGTTGTTCGTAGATACCTGTCATGACTCCTGCACGTCTACAACGCACGATTTGCCAACCCATTGCCGTTTTCGGCTTTGGTTATTGGAGTGGAAATGATGTGCGGGTTGAGTTCCGGCCAGCTCCTGCAGGGAGTGGAATCACGTTTGTTCGAGATGACTTGGGCCCTCACGCACGAGTTCCAGCCAAAGCGGAATACCGCATTGAAGTCCCTCGACGCACATGTTTGAAAAAAGACAACGTGCAGGTTGATATGGTCGAACATATTCTGGCAGCCTTAGCTGGCATGCAGATCGACAACTGCGAAGTGGGAGTCGATCAATGCGAAATGCCAGGATGCGACGGATCGGCTATGGCGTTCGTCGCTGCCTTGGAAACTGTTGGTTCTACATCTCAAGAAACTGCGGTACAGCAACTCGTTGTCACTCAACCTATGCGGCTTGCCGAGGGTGATGGTTGGATAGAAGCGAAACCATCGCCAGAAGAATCTTATCGAGTAGCCTTTACTTTGGACTACCCACAAGACTCCTCGATTGGTTTTCAACAGGCGGACTTGGAAGTAACTCCGGACCGGTTTTTTGAAGAGGTCGCTTCGTGTAGGACATTTATTCTGAAGCGAGAAGCGGATGAGTTGCTAGGGCGAGGGTATTGCAAACGAGTTAGCACTCGCGACTTGTTGATCTTCGACGAACAAGGCCCTGTGAATAACAAACTTCGGTTTCCGAATGAATGTGCGCGACATAAAGCGTTGGACTTGATTGGAGATATGGCATTGACGGGATGCGAGATCGTTGGAAGCATTGCCGCATATCGAAGCGGGCATCAGTTGAACGCGAAGTTCGCTCAGCAATTGTCGGCACGTTTTGATCAATCCATGTTGAGAGCGACTGCGTAAACAGGCGGCAACCTTCGAAATTTGAATTTCCAGTAGGCCGAACTATGAGAATTGAGCAATGGCAATAACTATCGCTGCAAACGCCTGGATCGATCCACGGGCTGAAGTCGACAAGGAAGTCGAAATCGGGCCGTTCTGTATGATCGGACCTGGAGCAAAGATTGGTCGGGGAACCCGCTTGCTCAACAATGTGACCGTTATGGGGGATGTCACCATCGGCCGCAATAACTTGATCTATCCCAACGTTGTTCTGGGAGCTGAACCGCAAGATGTCAGCTATACGGGCGGTGACACTTGTGTCGAGATTGGCGAAGGAAACACGTTTCGAGAAGGGGTGACCGTCAATCGGGGCACTGAAAAAGAGGACGGGATCACCCGGATCGGAAACAAGAACTTCTTTATGGGAAATGTCCATATCGCCCATGATTGCAAGCTTGGTGACCACATCATCATTGCCAACGGAAGCTTGCTAGCCGGACATGTCCATGTTGAGGACTATGCCTCGATCTCAGGTGGATGTGCCATTCACCACTTTGTTACGGTTGGCAAGTACAGCTTTCTAGCGGGGCTCAGTCGAGCTTTGCACGATGTTCCGCCGTATATGCTCGCCGAGGGAATTGCCGCGCATCCCCGCTGCATCAATATCGTGGCACTCAAACGTCGAGATTTTTCCTCTGATGCGATCAATAGTCTAGCCGCCGCCCATCGGCTGCTTTACCGCTCTAAGGTCGGTTTGACACATGCCAGGGAAATCCTCCGCACCAACAACCAGGAAACTCCCGAGGTCCAACACTTGCTGAGCTTCATCGATAATCAGCAGGAAGGGAAGCACGGTCGGGGCCGAGAACTGAGGAGAGCAGCGTGAGTCGTCTTCGACTAGCCATCGTTGGAGCAGGGCATCTAGGCAAGTTTCATGCACGCCTAGCCGCTTCGCTACCCGATGCGCGCCTGGTGGCTGTCGTCGATCCAATAGAGAACGCACGCAACCAATTGGCTTCCGAGACGGGTGCCAAGCCACTCGACAATATCCAAGACCTCTTTGGGCTGGTCGACGCTGCGATTGTTGCTACGCCAACTTTTTCACACAGTGATGTTGCCCGCGAATTGCTCACGGGGGGCATCCATGTGCTGGTTGAGAAGCCCATCACTTCGACTGTGGAACAGGCGAATGAGTTGGTCCAACTAGCACAGAAGCAGCAACTGGTTCTCCAGGTTGGCCATATCGAGAGATTCAATCCTGCTTGGAAGGCTGTCAGAAAGCGTCTGCACAACCCAAAATACATCACCGCCCGACGACTAAGTTCCTATTCGTTTAGGTCAACGGACGTCGGTGTCGTACACGATCTGATGATTCACGATATCGATGCAGTGCTCAGCATGGTGAATTCGCCAATTACCCGAGTTGAAGCCGTGGGGATTTCTGTCCTCGGCAATTCGGAAGACATGGTTGATGCTCGCTTACATTTCTCATCAGGTTGCATTGCCAATCTCACCGCGTCGCGTGTCAGTCACACGGCAGAGCGCTCCATGCAAGTATTTACTGATGAGTGCTGTGCAACCGTAGATTTTGGAGCACGAGAAGCCAGGATCGTAGAGCCGACTGCTGAGATTCTTTCCCGGCAGTTCCAGGTGGATATGCTCAGCGTTGATCAGAAGTCGAGACTTCGAGAGCAGTTGTTCGCTGAACTGCTTGTCAATAGTGAGGTGGCCGTTGAAGATTCGAACGCAATGCTCGACGAGCAGCTGGACTTTGCACGTGCAATCCGCACCAGCACCGATCCCTTGGTCACAGGTGCCGATGGTCGCGATGCCTTGGTCGTAGCCGAGTCGATTCTGCAACAGGTTCATGCCCACCAATGGGATGGAATTGCAGGAAATCGCCGAGGGCCAATGGCCCAGCCTCAGGGCGATTCAGTGCTGGAAATCGACGACTACTGGTCGGAAGATGATACGGTTATCCTGCGTCGCAAAGCGGGTTAGTGCAGGGGGCCTGCCTGCAATAGTGATACCAAGTCACTCATTTGGGTTTCCGGGCGAGTCGTTCGTCAGCTTTCAGGAGCCGTTCTTCCATCCGTGAGACATGATGCATTACGCTCGAATCGCCTGCGAACCCTAAGATTCGGCGGTCGACTTCATGCTCTTGCGATACGATGCGTCCTTTTTCAATGTCAAATCGCACGGTCCCTTTAGTCAATCGCTCGATAAGATTCGATTCAACGAATGCATTCACCGGTGTCAGAATCTGATATTCGACGGTGATTGTGGCGATTCCGTGCTTAACCGATTCAAGTGTACAAACCCGGCGGGTGCGAACTTGGATCGAGGCACCGCTTTTCGTTTCGGCGGGGACATCGTAGGACTCGTCCCACTGCTCGCCAATGGCGACCGGCTCTTCTGGCAGCCGCAAGGTGATAGGCATGTCGTCAGTAACAGGCGGTTGGGGATGTTTTTCTTCGCGGGAAATGATATCTCCTGTGGGAGAAATACGAACTACGGACAGGGGTACTCCCACCGCTCGAGCTACCTGCTCAAACCCAGCAGGAGGGCTTGTGTCGCGTTCGCTATCAAATTCGACCAGTGCTCGATTGGGGACCCGATTGCTCATCCGTACCACTTCGACCAAATGCACAAACTCCATCTCGCCGTTTGGCAGTACGTCGGTCACCTTCCATGCCTTGATTGATTCGCTTTTGGTCTCAGCTTGCTGGGTGGTACCTTCCATGGTGCTACGAATATCGGCCGTGTGGTCAACGCGATATCGAAGCACTTCTCCCAACTCAAACTTGTAGGCGAGAGTATAAGTTTCGCCTGAATCAGCGGATTCAACTGCTGCGATCGCGAAATTTCCGACAAGGGAAATAGTAGACAACAGCAGAACGATATGGGGAGTTTTTAAGTTGGGCATCCTTGCACCTCAGGAAATAGTGGTCAGGGTCAGTAGTTGGTGGTCAGTAGTGCAACTGACTACTGACCACAGACGACTGACAACTTAATCATCACGCGGTAGGCGGCCACCCCATCCCAGCTTCTCGCGAAGCGTGCGGTAGTAGCCGTATCCGGCAATTTCGACGAGTTGAAACTGCGCCTTGCTGCGAGTGATGCGTATCCGGTCGTTGGCGGTCGGCTGACAAAGAACTTTGCCATCCACTACCAGGGACGTTCCCTCATGGGGCTGGGGAACGACCAATTCAAACACTCGCTCGGCGGAATCGACTACAGGTCGATTCGTGAGCGTGTGTGGGCTGATCGGCGAAATGACGAATGCCTGCAAATCTTTTCGCAGGATTGGCCCCCCCGCCGACAGGCTGTGAGCCGTCGAGCCTACGGGTGTGCTGACGATCAAGCCGTCGCAACTATAAGTGGTTACTAATTCAGAGTCAACGTAAAGCTGCACTTCGAGAATCTTGAACGGAGCCCCTGCTAGCACTGAAACCTCATTGAGTCCCAGGGCTTGGTGAACAGTTTTCCCCTTAGAAATGACTTCGCATTCGAACATCAAGTGTGAAATCACCCGATACTCCCCCGCCGCCACTTGGGGCAACAACAAAGGCAGTAGCTCGGGTTGCAGATCGGCCAGAAATCCAAGGTGCCCCAGGTTCACTCCCAGAATCGGCAACTGCTGGTAGCCCAATCGGTGGGCGGCACGAAGCATTGAACCATCACCACCGAGCACAATCGCAAAATCAATTTCCTCGGTGGGCAAGTCGCCGCCAATGTCCTCCAATGCAACCACATCCACATGTTGCTCGACCAGTGGTCGCAGCTTGACCGCCTGCTCATTGAGATGCGGACGGCTCTCATCCACGAGCATCAACACCCGTTGACGCGTTGATTTCGATTTTCTAGCAACGGCTGACATGCTACTAGCATAACAACGGGGCTGGGTGCCGACGAGAGCATAGCAACTATCTACGGTTGAAGCTGCTCAAACGGCTTTGATGAGGTATTTACCAATTCCCGGCACGTCCGCAAAATCCCCTCAACATCCAACCCCAGATCGGCCAGGAGTTCCTCACGCTCGCCATGCTCGACATAGAAATCCGGGATGCCTAGACGGCGGAGGTGGCTCGTTTCCACCCCTGCGTCAGCGGTAGCTTCGAGTACTGCGCTACCAAAGCCACCCGCCAAGGCGGCCTCTTCGACAGTTACCACGAAGCTGCATTCACGGACTGCTTGCAAGATCACTTCGCTATCTAAAGGTTTGAGAAAACGTGCATTGATGACGCGCATTTCAATGCCTTCCTCATGCAAACGGTTGGCCACCTCCAGACAACGACTGGCCAGTGGACCGTAGCTGATAAGGCAACCATCCATGCCAGCCCGCAAAACTTCACTCTTGCCTAACTCGATAGGTGAAACCTCACGTGGAATTTCCATCGCAGTCGCCTTGGGATAGCGGATCGCACAGGGTCCGTCGTACTGCAGTGCAAAATCGAGCATCGCCGGCAAGTCCAGGGCATCGCCGGGGCTCATGATTACCATGTTCGGGAACACCCGGAGATAGCCCAGGTCGAATACGCCGTGGTGGGTGGGCCCATCCGGACCCGCGAGCCCCCCCCGGTCCAGCATGAATGTGACGGGAAGATTCTGTAGAGCGACTTCCTGGAAAATGTGGTCGTAGGCCCGTTGCAGAAATGTACTGTAGATATCGACGATGGGCCGCATCCCTACCTTTGCCTGGCCCGCAGCAAAAGCGACCGTATGGGCCTCACAGATACCGGTGTCGAAAAAGCGATCGGGAAACTTATCGCGAATCTTCTCCAGTTTGTTGCCCTGGCACATGGCGGCCGTCATCACGGTTACTTTGGGATTAGCATGCATTTGCGCCTCAATGGCCTCGGAAGCGACGTGGGTAAATGCCCGTGACGTGCTTTTCTTGAGAATTACCTTGCGTTCTTCGCGTTTCTCAAACTGCGGCGGTGCATGGTATAACACGGGGTCTTCTTCCGCGGGCTGAAACCCGTGTCCCTTTTCAGTAACGACATGCAACAAGACCGGGCCATCGCCCCGTTGGACCATCCTCAAGTATTTTCGCAACAGGCCAATGTTATGTCCGTCGATGGGGCCGACATAGCGGAAGCCCATGTCCTCGAACATCATGCCACCGCTGAGCCCAGCTTTGGCGGCCTCTTTCAACTGGACCAGAAATCGCTCAGTCGGATCGCCGAACAAGGGCACGCGGCCGAGTATCTTCGCAACCTCATCCTTGAATCCACTGTACATCGGGTTCATCCGTAGTCGGTCCAGATAGTCGGCCATCCCCCCGACGCGGGGGCAGATCGACATCCGATTGTCGTTGAGGATTACCAGCAGTTTGTCACTCTGCCTCCTGGCGTTGTTGAGCGCCTCAAATACAACTCCCGAGGGAAATGCTCCATCACCAATGACAGCCACTGAGAAGCGTCCCTCTTCGGGGCGCAATAAGTCGTCCCCACTTGCCAGCCCCAAGGCTGTTGAGACGCTGGACCCAGCGTGGCCCGTCATGAATAGGTCGTACTCACTCTCGGAGGGGTTGGGGTAGCCCATGAGCCCCCCCTTGGTTCGCATCGACTGAAATTGACCGTAGCGACCTGTGAGCAGTTTATGAGGGTAAATTTGGTGTCCCGTGTCCCAGATGAGCCGATCACGGCGGAAGTCGAATGTGGTGTGCAAGGCAATGCACAATTCGACGACCCCTAGATTGGAAGCAAAATGGGCACTGCGACATGCGATCAAATTACAAAGCACATCGCGGATTTCAACGGCCAGCCGTTCCAACTGAGGCAGCGAAAGCTTCTCCAGGTCGCTCGGCTCGGTGATCGTGGGGAGGATTTCGGGGGTCACGTATTTCGTTGCCTCACAAAGAGCGCCAGTTCGCGCAAGGGACCAGCCCGATCACCAAAGATTCCAAGGGATACGGACGCATTTTCGATAAGTTTTTCTGCCAAGGCCTGGCTTGATTCAATTCCCAGAATTGCCGGATAGGTATTTTTCCCCTTGTGGGCGTCTTTGCCAAGTCGCTTGCCCATATGGTCTTCTGAGCCCGAGACATCCAACAGATCGTCGATCACCTGGAAAGCAAGCCCCAGGTTGTCGCCGTAATCGTCCAACGCTGCCAGTTGTCCGTCGGAAGCGTCGGCAATCATGGCTCCCAGCCGGAGCGACACTCGGAACAAGGCCCCGGTCTTTCGCCGATGAATTGCCTCCAACTCAGCGAGCGAACATTGCTGAAACTCGCTCGCAAGATCTGCCGCCTGTCCTCCAACGAGCATAGTGGCTCCTACTGCCCGACCCAATTCGCAGCAGCATCGTGCGGCACACTCTGGCGGTTGGACATCCCTAGCCAGGATTTCAAAAGCACGGGCTTGGAGGGCGTCTCCTACCAAGGTAGCAGTCGCTTCGTCGAATTGCTTGTGACAAGTAGGCCGCCCTCGGCGGAGATCGTCGTCGTCCATCGCCGGCAGATCATCATGCACCAAAGAATAGGCATGAATCATCTCAACGGCAACTGCTGCCGGCATTGCGGCTTGAGTGTCCCCGTCACAGAGTTCACATGCCATTAATACCAACTGGGGTCGCAGTCGCTTGCCAGGCGCGAGCAGGCTGTATTGCATGGCCTCGCGCAATCGATCGGGGCAATCTGCATCGAACTGAACTGCGGCGCTAAGGGCGGCTTCAATCTCGTGGAGATAATTGCTAAGTCCTGGTGGTGTCGTCGAAAGGCTCATCTCATTCATTCTAGAAGAGCGAGGAGTCGTCGTCCACTTCACTCGCAGAGCGGCGTTTCGCAGTGGAACTTCGCCGGCGGCTGCGAGATTCCCCCTTTGTGACCAAAGATTCCTCTTCATCGGCATCGAAAGATTCTGACCTAGCGTTTCCGTCGGCATCGATCCCGGTCACGAGAGCAATGCGTCGCTCGGCACTGCGGAGTAGTTCGTTGCACTGCTTGAGATGCCGCATGCCGGACTCATAGTGTTCGAGCGACTCCTCAAGCCCGAGCTTGCCGCTTTCTAGCTTGCCGACAATCGCTTCGAGTTCTTTGAGCGACTGCTCAAATACCGGTTGTTCTTGCTTTGGTTTTTTCTTGGCCAATGCTTGCGTCCTTTTACTTGGAATTTGACGAAGTTGTCAGTGAGTCTTTCACCTCATTCACTGTACTGATAACCGCACCTTCGGCCAGCCGTGTAACAACCGCTTGTCCCTTTTTCAGTTGCTTTGCCGAAGTAATGAGCCGCTTGGTCGCTTGATCTTGGGTAAGGCTGTAGCCGCGCCCCAAAACTGCCAATGGGCTGAGTGAACTTAGCTTGCCGCTGAGAGTAGTTAGGTGGCTCTCTTGATCACGAAGTGAGGACTTGATGGCAGTTTGCAAACGTAGAGAACACTCATCTACTTGTCGACTGAGGTTTTGGATGCCGTCCTCGGGACGAGCCAGGGCAGGGCGGCTGGCGAGGCTATCCAGTCGTTGACGCCAAGCCGTTACCTGATTCGAAAAAGCTCTCTCGATACGAGTGCTGATAGACTGCACCATTTGGGTCACATCTTGGGCCGATGGAACGACACGTTCGGCAGCTTCACTTGGTGTAAGCGCCCGTACATCGGCAGCGAAGTCGGCCAATGTCACGTCGATCTCGTGGCCGACTGCCGAGACGGTTGGGATATTAGATGTTGCAATTGCCCGGACAACCGCTTCCTCATTGAAGCACCACAGGTCTTCCAAGCTGCCGCCGCCACGACCGACTACCAATACATCGAGGGCAGGCTCAACACGATTTGCTAACTGGATACCAGCCGCGATTTCTGCCGCGGCGCCACCTCCTTGAACCCGCGCGGGAAAGATCAATACTTCCACCCCCCGCCAGCGCCGCTGAAGCACTTCCAGAAAATCACGAATGGCGGCCCCCGTCGGACTGGTGACAAACCCTATCCGCCGGGGAAACTTCGGCAAAGCGCGTTTGCGATACGCATCAAACAGCCCCTCGGCAGCAAGTTTCTCACGCAGCTTGCGTAGCGCTAATTCCAGTGCCCCGACTCCGCGTGGCTGGACTTCATCCACCACGAGTTGATAACTCCCCCGCGGCGGATAGACATCCAAGTGTCCCCGACAGACGATTTCCAGACCGTCAGCCAGCTCAAACTTGAGCCTGACCGCCGTGCCGCGCCAAATCACAGCGCGCAATTGGGCCGTATCGTCTTTAAGTGTGAAATAGCAATGCCCTGACTGAGGGCGTGAGAAATTCGAAAGTTCCCCGGCAACCCAAACCGATGAGAATCGTGATTCGATGACCCCCTTCAACTGCGCAGTAAGCTGCGATACCGACATGATTTTTTCGTCGGTCGTGCTTTCAGAAGTAAGCGAATCTGTGGGCATGGATAGGCAGAATGATAAAGGGACTGGCAGATGTGCCGCCCCATTCTAACGCAAGCCGGAGAATCTGCTACCACGCCCCAATTGGCCAAAAGTGAAGAATATCATTGGAGTCCAGCCTTCAGGCTGCTTGCCTATCAGGTGGGTTCAACTTCCCTGCCTTCGCACTTATTGGTAGGAGGCAAGTTAAAGCTTGAACTCCAACGCTCACCCCAGAGCGAAGTCTGGAGCGGGCGATTGGAGAGCAAGTACTAGTCGTGTCGCGACAAGCGGCAATCGCCGAGCTACTCGACGACCTCAACTAGCGTCTACGCACCGGCAGGCAGAAGCCAGCAGCGGCGAGGATCACCAGCACGGCGCTGGTTGGCTCAGGTACTAAAGAGCCCGGGTTACCGACATCCCCAAGAGCCGATGTGTACGAACCGAATCCATCACCGACTGACGAAAACACCCACTGGGTTACGTCATTCGCGCCCAAGACCGCTGGAGAACTTGGATTGCCACTTATTTCCTGAGTGCGGATGGAACCAGGAAAATCCGTGTCCCCGTAGTTAAGGCGATCAACAAGGCTGTCATCAGCAGCGTAGATGTTGATCTCGTCAGCACGGCCGATGTTGCCACCATTTGCTAGGGCATAATCACCGATAACCTTAACTGCAGGATTCAAGTTCCAATTGAGCCGAAAATCAGCTTCAGGCGCTTCGGTCAGAACGACAGATTCACCGACCCCGATCGTGCCGAAGACGCTGATATCAAACGGCGGGACATAGCCGGTGCCGAAGTTGTTGTCGTCGAAGGACCAGCCCGTGACATCTACAGGCTGATTGGAGAGGTTGGTGAATTCGATGAATTCATCCCCACCGCCATACATGTACTCGGTGATAACAAGGCTAGGCACGGCAGGCAGCGTTCCATCGATAGTGAAGATTCCAGGACTGCTAGTCTGTCCGCTTATTGATTGGTTCGAATTCTGTACGTCGCCAACGGTGGAGAGGGTCCACGCGAAGGGATCATCCTGGGCCGCGCCCGCTGCGGATACCCATCCACTTGCACCCTGGGTGCGGATGGAACCAGGGAAATCCTCATCTCCATACACGAGTTGATCAACGATGCTGCTACCAGCATCGAACAGAGAAGAAAGGACAGGCACAATTTATAAGGAGAAGAAAGGACAGGCACAATTTAGAAAGTCATAACTTGACATCAACCAAATCGCGGATAGTATACGGGCGTACACATCCCCTGCTTTTGTGAGGTTTGGCCATGACTCTCGCCCGTCGTCAGCTAGTTGATCTGGAGCTAACCCGTTACTACCACTGCATTTCCCGCTGCGTACGCCGGGCTTTTCTCTGCGGTGAGGGCCATGAGCACCGCAAGGCGTGGCTCGAAGAGCGACTCGAAATCCTGGCCGAAAACTTTGCCATAGCGGTCTGTGGCTTCAGTGTCATGGACAACCATCTGCACCTGCTGGTGCGTATTGACCCCCAAACGGCTGCCAGGTGGTCCGATGAGGAAGTGGTACGGCGATGGCTCGGCGTCTATCCGCCCCGTACGCTCGACATGCAGGATGCGCAACTCGTCCGGCAATATGTCCACCACGAACTGCAAGACCCGGAAAGGGTCGCCACCTACCGCGATCGCCTGCAGAATCTGGGCTGGTTCATGAAGGCCCTCAAGGAACCGTTGGCCCGGCTGGCCAATAAAGAAGACCACTGCAAGGGGACCTTTTGGGAAGGTCGCTACAAGTCGATCGCCATTCTCGATGAAGAGGCGCTCCTGGCCACTTGTGCGTACATCGATCTCAACCCGGTGGCAGCCGGAGTGGCGGCCACCCCCGAAACCAGCCAACATACCTCGATTCGCCAGCGGGTCTGCTATGCCAGAGAAAAGGGAAAAATCCCCGCACTCTCAGAGGCAGCCCACGGCTCGGTGGCTGGTTCTTGGGCCATCGGCCTGTTGGAGGCAGACCACTGGCTCTGTCCCATCGAAGACCTGCGCAAGAAAGGTGGACCTCGGGAAGGGATGATCGAAGGTTTTTCCCTGGGGAGCTATCTGCTGTTGGTCGACTATACCAGTCGGTTGTGCCGTCAGGGCAAGGCACGACTTTCTGAGGAAGTGGCCGACATCTTCGACCGACTCGGCACGAGCCGGCAATTGTGGGAGCAGCGGTTTCACAGGCTACTGTGCAAGTCCCGTTTGCTGGGCAACTACTTTGCCACGGACGCGGCACGGTTACAAAGGGTCGCCACTCGCCGAGGCGTGCACCACGTCGACAACGCTATCCGCCTGGCAACGACCTAGCTGGTCGATCTTCCAGGCCCAATTCTCTGCCCCGCTCGCCAAGCTTGTGAAGTAACCGTGCTCACGTCTTGTACCTCCTTCCTGGGAGATAGCGAACTAAGTCATCTCGCTCGCCATTCGCGAGCGAAACACCGCCAAGCGGGCTTCACATAGCGCAAGTAGGAAGTAGTTTGTACCCGCTCTTCAATTGCGCCTGTCCTTTTGCTTTACGGACGCGACACGGTTACAAAGGGTCGCCAGTCGTCGAGGCGTGCACCATGTCGACAATGCCATCCGGCTGGCAACGGCCTAGCCGGTCGATCTTCCAAACCCAATTCTCTGCCACGCTTGCCAAGCTTGTGAAGAAACTGCGCTAACATCGCGCACTTTCTTCCTCTGACACGGCGAACCGAGCCATCTCGCTCGCTATTCGAAAGCGAAACACTACCAAGCGGGCTTCACATAGCGCAAGTAGGAAGGAGATGGTACCCGCTCTTCAATTGCGCCTGTCCTTTTGCTTCCAGAAGAGTAATTTTCTGAGATCAAACCAACATACCCGTGCCAAACCGCGGAACTTGGCAGGAGTTGAGGTTTCTAGCGTCGGCCGATTAAACCGAGGGACTTTGGCGGAACTCCTGCCTTTTGATGCCTTTATTGTCAATACCGAACCATTCCCCATTGGAAGGAAAAGCCACTATACCTTCTATCTTGCATTTGAGCTGGAAGAGTTTAAGTTAATACTTGTTGTGTTAAAACTATTCCTTCAACACATAGGTTCTAATAGTGCTTTCAACCTATTTCTGTCGACTCTATTAAATGAGTATTCGGTCCCATTAAATCCATCTAGGTATGCTAAAAATCTTTTGAAGGATCAAATCCGTACGAGTCAGTCGAAGTGGTCGGTCTTCTTAATACTATTTGGTCTTGCGATCATTGCTTCGGCAGCAGCCTTGCCACGTGACTTCGCCGTTATGCAGGCGACCAGTCAAGATGTGTCACATTGGGAAGTAGCAACGGCATCTTTTTTCCAACGCTTACTTCTTTCGACTATCGGTATTTGTCTGGGGATCATGCTTGGCGAGAAGTTTGCACTCGGCGTGCCATATTTGAACGCCACTCTATCAAGAGAAATGAGGCTTAAGCAGATCTGGTTAGCAGCGTTAGTACCTTCTGTTGCTTGGGGAATCGGAATCGGTGTCGTCTTCTCTTTCACAGATCCTTGGCTCATGAAGGTACTCATGCCTGAGTGGACAGATAATGCCACTCGTGCGGTAGAAGCCTTGGAACATATCGCTCCATGGAAATATCTCCTGTCATCTTTTTCAGCAGGGGTGACCGAGGAGCTATTCTTTCGGTTCGGCCTTATGACACTGATCGCTTGGTTGGGAGTCCAGCTTACTCATGGTCGATTGCCTATAGTGGTAGTACTTTGGTCGGCCAACCTCTTAGTGGCATTTGTTTTTGGCCTTATTCATTTAAGGAATGTAGTCGCACTTGGCATTTCGGTTAGTCCCGGCATTTTTTTCTATGTCGTGCTCTGGAATGGCATTGCCGCAGCCGTCTTCGGATGGTTTTACTGGCGGCGAGGTTTGGAATCCGCAATCATCTGTCACATCTCGGCGGATATATATATCAAGGTGATAGTCCCGTTTCTCGTGGCAACTATAAACTGAGTTTACGTGAGCGTTTTTCTAGGATGAGTTGACGGACAAAAAGGACAGGCATAATTTGCTGGTTCTGAAACAGACTGCGGATTCCAAGTTGTTTCCTAGCAATCACTTGCGGTCGCGATCAGGAATTTCTTGCTATTGGTATGGCCAAATTGTGCCTGTCCTTTTTGTTTCCGGGAAGAAATCCCCCTAGCGACAACAATAGCCCCGGCGCGGTTGAGAATTTCGTCAACATCATTTCAAGAGCGTCGATCCATAGTGGTATCCGCAGGGTCTCTGCCGTCTCTGCGCCTCGTGCTACTGTTGGCTTGCCAATAGTGTTTGAATCTGGAGACAAATGCCGGAACTGCGCACGGCTTGTTCCGGCCTACGCGTCACAAGCTCCCCGCTTCTGACTTGCGGCTAGCAACTAGCGCCTTCCCAAAGTGGCACAAAAATCGTTGTGGAATTTCTCCCCGGCATCCTGATAATGGTACGTGCGATAAGTAATAGGGACGCACCAGCGCTCGCAAAGTGTTACGGGTTTGCTCGCGCGAGGTTTGCGCGCTGCTTGAATTTGGCACTTTGAGCGAGTTGGCAGCGACTAGTTTAGCGGAATTGTTTTTCAAAAACTCCACAAAACCCAGAAGGAGGCGTTTTCGCAAGTCGCTACTCCACAACGATTTGTGACAACTTGTGACCCTCGAAATGATTTATTTATTTTTTGGATTTTCGGTTTCCAAGAACCGGAGCGCGACAACACCACCCCCATCGGTGCGCAGGTGTGAGATAGAATCAACCAGTTTGCACAGTCCGAACAACAATGGAATGGCCAAACCTTCAATGCCCAATCAAGGATTCGCCTTGGCGGATGACTAATCGCGAACCACTGACCACTGACAACTGACCCAATCCTCCGCTCTTTGACAATTTACCACTTTCGCATAGCTCGGTGACACCGCTTCCGCGTGTGCCAGCGGCTGAGAGTAACCTCCGCGCGAAGCGTATGCCGGCACGCGCGGAGGGTTTTGTGTAACAATACTATTGGCAAATCTTGCTCTAGCCGCAAGAAAACGGGGGTTCCCCTCCGAGTTTTGTATTTTGTTTTTTGATTTTCACTTCCTGTGAGCGACGAAACTCCCGCTGCGTTTGCGCTGGATCTCAAACAAGACATGTTGGCTCTGAGCGGTGACATTCCCACTCTGAGAACTGCCGATCAACCCGTAAGATCCAGCGAACTGCCGCTGATTCCTTTGGGATCCTTTGACTGCCGTTCCTTGAGTGCCGCGTTTTCCTCGTCGGTTTCGGCTTGTTTCTGCTCGGCAGCTTTTTCCCAGAACCTGCGCCCGTCGGCATCGCGCTCGGAGGTGCCTTGGTCTTCGTCGGTGGTCCCAATCCCTGCTGCCTTTTCGGCGCTGTCTTCTGTCGAAACTTGGCGCTGCTGAGCACTGGAATCCCGTTGGCTTCGTTCGGTTTCGCTACCCGATGTCTGCGAAAGCGGTGCACCCGCCGCGCTGCCTATCAGGCCACCCATTGGTCCTACATTCATGTCGAGGCTCCTTTGATGGTCGAGAGCTAAGAGTCGAGAGTCAAAAGCCAGGCTAGACTGCTGGCTCTCGACTCTCGACGCTAGACTCCCAGCTATCCCCCTTATTTCGGCGGTTCGATTCGTCCCGCCTGCCGAAGTGTCGAAGTACCTGTCGTCGTATCGAGATCGTCTTGGATTTGCTGAATAAGTTGGTTAATACCGGGCAACGGCTGAGTGTGGATTTGTGGGTTGCTCATCGTGCCATCGACGTACATCTTCATCATGGATTGCCCGGCGCGGTCCAGAAAATTCTTCACGAAGGGGAGACGCAGATCGTTACGTCCCACGACGCCATGGAAGACCAGATTGAGTTGCTGATCGAAGTTTGTCGTACCCTGTCCGTACAGGCTTACGGCATCTCCCAGGAAGTCAAATTGGTCGAGATAAATATGCGGTCCGTCGATACGGAACTTCAGCTGACTTTGATTGAACGCAGTTGTATCCGGTGTGCCATGGCGGAGTACCTTCAACATTCCTACCAACAAGGGAAGTTCGTAGATGTTTGCTTCTGTGATTTGGACATCGCCATCTCCCACCAATGAGAGACGCGATCTACCCGAACCGCGAAGATTAAAGCTGGCGGCCACTTTTCCGTTGAATGCCTGCTGCCCGCGGAAACGTTCGACCATCATTCGCATCAGGATAGCATCGGTGAGTGTGGCCTCGACTCCATATTTGGGCAAGTCTTCGAAAGTGACCCATCCGTCCGCCGCGAGCCGGCCGTCGTAGACTCGGGCCGTCAAATGTCGGACTGGTAACCCTTGCTTTTCGCAAGCCCACCGTCCTACTAGGCAGTTCACATCATCAATCCACAAGGGCCCCTGGACATCGACAAACTGCACGTTTTGATAGACAACAGAATCGAGATCAAGTTCTCCGGATTCTTCGCAATTTTTGCCATCACAAAAACCACGCAACCTCACTGAGCCGTGGATGTTTTGCAGATCGATTCCCGCCTGCATGCTCGCTTCGGTACAATCGAGTTGCATGTCCCATTGCGAGGCAACGACGGCATTTGGATCGGCACTCTTAGAGAAGCTGACGACGGCGTTGCTAATACCGAAGTTATTGCCTTCGATCCGAATTTGTTCCGCAAGTTTCTGCAGTCGAGGTGGCAAGGCTACGATGAGATCGCGTCGGGGCATGAGGCGATCGGCCGTCATGCCCTCCAGTTGCATGTGCCAACTTCCATCTTCACGAAACTCACCACTACCGTTGGTACGCAAGGTAGTTCGTCCGTGCTGAGCCCGGATTTCGTTCAATAGCACTTTGCCATCTTGGTAGGTAATAGTACCAGCCACTCCATCCATTAGATAAGGAAAGAACTCGGGTTGAATGCTGGCCGAATCAGGTCGAGGCTGGACGGCAACGCGGATCGAAGGCTTGGCCAGGCCGGTCTCATGGAAGATTTCAGCAACAAGATCCACGCGCCCACGGGGGCGCATTTCCTTCCAAGCTTTTTGTACCTGGGGAGGCAGAGCGCGCAGAAGATCATCGTCGAAGGGAATTTCTTTGCCGATGAATTGCAACGAAAGCTCGTTGCCTGCATCGCTTGGGTTGAGCGTCCCCTGACATTGGACATTACGTGAACCCCCTGAAACGAGATTGCTAAAAGTCCAGCGGTTGTCTTCGGCCTGAATGACTCCGCGGATTCCACTCAAGGGATAGGGAAATTTGTCATAATTGACCCGACAGCTCACAAGCTCCAGGTTAAGAGAGGAATAGGGTTTGAGTTGGCCCGGCAAGGTTCGATCAATCCGCCAGCGGACATTGAATCTCCCCTCGGGGTGCATCGATTGAATTACGTCTTTGGTCTTGCCCGGCAAGGCATTGACCATGCGGTCTTCGATTTCGACATTCTCACCGACGATTTCAAGCCACCCCAACGCCCCAGGCTGCGGATCGAACACTTGACCCGTGAACTTCAGGGGCTGTCCTCCCCCGTATCCCACCAAATCGATGTTCAGAATGGCAGGTTGAGTCACTCCGGATGGCACATAGTTCAAGGTGCCTGAGCCATCGCTAACTCGGTAGGCAAATTTGTCCGATTCAAACGACAGATTGCGGCCGGTAAGAGTTACCGTTGGCCGCCAGTTCACTCCATCGAATGTGAGCTGCAAGTCTGCGTCTACGGTGCCAGTAGGTTTGTATTTGTGCCATTCGGCCTGTAGCTGAGCTGGAAGTGACTTTAGAAGCGCTTTATCGAGAGAAACGTTCTCCGCCCGTAGAGCCATGCTCAACGGTGCCGTGATCTGCCAGCCCTTTCGCTCCAACTGCAGGGCGACCCCAGCAGACCCGCAGTTACAACGCAGGCCATCGACGAAAGTCGTTTCTCCGTGAACGCGGATTTCACAGGAGAGATCGGTAAGAGGTCTGGAGAGTTGATGATGCTCCAGTCTGCCGTCACTTAGTGCGAGCTTGGCCGAGACTTTTGGTAGAGCTTTTCCAGTTAGTTCGTGCTCAACGGAAAAGTTGCCTGTGACAGAGCCTTGAA
This sequence comes from Bythopirellula goksoeyrii, assembly GCF_008065115.1. Lineage (NCBI taxonomy): Bacteria > Pseudomonadati > Planctomycetota > Planctomycetia > Pirellulales > Lacipirellulaceae > Bythopirellula > Bythopirellula goksoeyrii. The sequence continues at coordinate 2,813,203 of NZ_CP042913.1, forward strand.
GCTGAACTTCTTCCGCCTTTGGCCCTAGGATGACTCCACTCCACGAGAGAAGTTCTTTCGTTAGCTTTAAATCAACGAGACTTCCGGACAACTCCAGCTTTTGTTGTCTAAAGTCGCATTTCGCTTCAAACTCGGCTTGGCGAACAAGTGGACCTCCCAAGGTTCCCTTAATCTCAAATCTACCCAAGCAAGCCATTGGTTCGGGTGATGGATTGGCAACCGAGGGTAGAGTACTCGTTGGTGCAACGGTTTCAGCTTGAATGTTAAGGTCCACGTCTCGAAGCGAGAGCGGCGCAGCCGTTGGGTGCATCTGGTCGACTAGCGTAAGACGAGCATCTTCAATGACAATCTGGGGAGGTTTATTGCCACAGCTTGGCGGAGGCCAGAGCGATTCCAAGTTCCAACTGCCATCCAATTCTCGCGATGCCCACAGCTCGGGATGGCGAACCAGAATTCGTCTAATCTGCGGAGCTCCTCGGACTAATTGACTCAGCTCGACGTCACATTCCAGCAGCATTTCGTCGACTACGAGAAGATTGCTCTGCAGCTGATTACTAGAAGTTTCGGAGATCACGAGATTGTGAATCGCAATTCCTTGATTCTCGACGAGGCGGGCAGCACCTACGCTGACATTCAAATGGGGGAATTGACTCGACAAGAGTTCTTGCACATGAAAACGAATCTCACTGTCCATCCGTGTGTAGAGATACGCCCCTCCAGCCACTACGGCGACCACGAAAAAGATCACGCCGAGCTTAAAGAAATACCAGCAGGTGTTAATCAACCAACTAAGGATGATTCCATTCCTTCAATGAAGTTTTTGTACATGGAAGATGCGCAGCACCACACTATGGCGCCCAGGGATTGTGCCCGGCTAACTTCGCAGCTTTCCACGTTTGCGCATTTTGGGAGCGGAATACTAGATAGAGGGCCAAGAACCGGTCAATACTGCTGCCTAGCCATTGGCTGCCAGAAAGAGCGCTGCGACAGCAATGCTACCACTCAAGGAGAAGCAGATCGTTGGCAGACTGTGCTCTCACATTTCCCGGCAAGCTGAGCACTGCCGCGCTAGAATCGCCTTGAACAAGACTTGCTAGCTTACACCACCACTGGAAGTTCATCTCCTGTTCGGCCAAGCCAGCTTCACGCCAGGCTATACGCAATGCCTCACGAACCAGCAGTGGAGGGTGGTTTACCAAAGCAGAGGATTTTAATTTCATACTGTTTGAGCCAGCTTGAGCGTTGGTTTTCAGCCCATCGAGACTAGTAGTTAGGAGCTTTCTCGCTTCGGCTTCAATGTAAGATTGAACTTCGCTCGCTTGTTCCGACAATCGCAGCAAGGCTTGGTCGATGTTCAGGCCGTAGTCACAGCGAAGTTTCGGCAACAGTTCGTTCCGCAGTCGATTGCGAGTAAAACGGCAGTCTTCGTTGCTCAGGTCAGTGCAATAAGATTGCTCTCGATCAGATAAATAAGCCAAGATTTCTTCGCGAGTACAGGTGAGCAGTGGTCGGATCAACGTCAGTGTTGGAGTGAGGACGCGCGATCGATTGATGCCACCGATTCCTCGGAGTCCCGTTCCTCTTAGCAAGCGAAACAGGATCGTTTCGACCTGATCGTTCTGAGTGTGGGCAAGTGCGAGGAAACGAGCTCCATGTCGCTCGGCGGCCTGAGTGAGCAGAGCATATCGTTCTTGTCGGGCCGCTGCCTCGATCCCGTCACCTTCTGTCTCGGCTCGTCCTGCAACATCCCCTTGAAGTGCTTCGAAAGGAATGCCCAGCTTATTGCAAAGCTCTTCGACCCAAGCCTGTTCGAGATCGGAGTCAGCCCCCCGCAAGTGATGGTTGACATGGAATACGGCCAGATTTCCATCGCCGCCTAACTCCTTCTTGATCTGAACTAAGGAAAGCAACAAAGCCACGCTGTCGGCACCCCCTGATACGGCAATGCCGACATTCACATCCAGCCAGTTGGCTGGGGGCCAGAGTGTCGTTAACTTCTGGGCAAGTTCTGGGGGATTCACGTAGGGTCTCTATCAAAGGCCTTGAAACTGTGAAACTAATAGTGTACCTCCGCAGCTTGGAATAAATCCACCTTTTCCCAATCCTTAAACTCATTCCTAGCTTGCGTAATTCTGCTGGATTGAACCCTTTGGATCTCGACCTAAGCTGCTTCCAGGCTTGCACTTGCTTACCTTTCTGATATTATACGGGGCAGTCTTCCAGCTGCTGGAGAAGTTGTCCTTCGAAGGCTGTAGTTTGGAAGATATTAGAGTGTATGAATGATACGCGTGTTGGAACCGGGTATGTCTGCAATGGCAGTCGGCACCAGAGCGTTGTGTGTTTGTGAAGTTCTTGAAGGGTGCGTCAAGAGTCCTGAACTCTTGAACACTCGATTGACTTGTGGTAATCCAATTCTTGGTTGACATGCTCGATCTTTACCTGATCTCTTTGTTCTCCCTTGTGCTTGGTGCAGTTGGTATCGCCCTTTGCTGGCGGTTCCCTCGTGCTCTGCGTCAGGTAGTTCGTGTGATGTCTTTTGAAGACTGCTCAATTGCTGCAGGTTCCTGGCTGGATAGCAGAGTGCTCGTTCATTCGCTATTGTCGTGGTGCCATGCAAACCGTCCTCCTCCTGGAGTGGTGCCGGTTGTTTGCTCCTTGCCAGTGAACGCCAGCTGCAAGCGGATGGTCAAACCGGAAGAAATCTGGGCACGATACCCCGAAGGTATCAACCTCGAGTAAATGTGGATGCTGTCATTGGTGAGCGGCCTAGCTGCTCACCAACGACTCTTCAAGAATCTTTCTTACACGCAGAGATTACGTCAGCTCAAGTCTGACGTTGTTTCAGCTCTCTTGCTCCCCAGCTAGGCAGCTCCTGTTTGACAGGAGAACTCCGTTCCGTCGCAGTTTGGCCTCGAAGGCGGTTATCAAGAAAGTATTCGATGACATCCAATTTGATAAACAGTATACCAACAGTTGACTTTGTCTTGGCGGCACTCACGGACGGCATGCAATTACTCGCCATTCTAGTGGCCGCATTGATGGGCATGGGACTTGTGAAGGTCTTTGACTATCTGCGCAAGCGGGATGCTGACAAAGAGGCGGCCCAAATCATAGAGAGGGCAGAGCTGGAGGCGAAATCTCTCCGCAAAGAAGCAGCTATCGAGGCCAAGGAGCTTGCACTTCAAGAGAAAGATCGCTTGGAGCGGGAGAACAACGAGATTCGAAATACGCTTCACGAACGTGAACGACATCTCGACAAGCAAGAAGATGCGATAACTCAGCGTAGCGATCAGCTTCTTAAGCAGGAAAAGATGGTCGAGAACAATCAGCGCCGCCTCGTCGAAAAACTCGATGACGCCACTCGACGACAGAAGGAATTGGACGACCTGCTGAATCTCGAGCGGCAAACGATGCACCAACTCAGCGGCCTCAGCCCGCAGGAAGCCGAGGATCGCCTTCTCAAGCGACTTGAGCAAGAGTTGTCTCGTGAGCAAGGGGCTCTGATTCTCAAGCATGAAAAGCAACTTGCAGAAACCTGCGACAAGAAGGCGAAGGAACTTCTGATTACATCGGTGCAGCGATTTGCTGCCGCTCACACAGCCGAAGCTACCACCAGCACAGTGGACATCCCCAATGACGAAATGAAGGGCCGCATTATCGGTCGCGAAGGCCGCAACATCCGTGCGCTCGAGAAAGCGACCGGCGTTGACGTGATTATCGACGATACACCTGGTGTTGTGATTGTTAGTGCCTTCGATCCCGTACGTAGAGAAATCGCCCGCATCTCACTCAATAAGTTGATCGCAGACGGCCGTATCCATCCGACCCGGATCGAGGAGCTGGTAGCCGAAACGGAAAAAGAGATTGAAGGTGAAATCCGCAAGCATGGGGAAGAAGCGATGCAAGAGGCCCAAGTCTTTGGACTCCACAATCGTGTCATTGACCTGCTAGGCCGCCTCAAATACCGCACGAGTTACAGCCAAAACGTCCTCAGGCACTCGATTGAAGTTGCATTTATCACTGGAATGCTGGCCGAGGAAATGGGGATGGATGGCGAGCTGGCTCGCCGTGCTGGCCTGCTCCACGATATTGGAAAAGCCGCCGACCACGATCTGGAAGGGGGGCACCCAAAAATTGGTGCCGATCTACTGAAACGTTACGGTGAAGTCCCCGAGGTAGTGCATGCCGCTTTAGGTCATCACGACGATATTCGTCCCGACATGCCCTACACAGTGTTGTGTGCTGCCGCCGACGCATGCAGTGCCTCGCGACCGGGTGCTCGAAGAGAGACCCTGGATAGGTACATCAAACGGATGCAAGAGTTGGAGTCCATCGCGACAGGATTTTCTGGCGTACGCCAAGCCTTTGCGATCCAAGCCGGGCGTGAAGTCCGCGTGATTGCGAGTTCATCCGATACGACCGATGAATCTTCCGCCAAGATTTGCCGCGACATTGCCAAGGCGTTTGAAGAGCAACTCACCTATCCCGGCGAAATCAAAGTGACTCTTATCCGCGAGACCCGGGTCACCGAGATTGCCCATTGATCAGAAGGAACAATTCCTCCTTTCCAATCTCCCTGTTTCCTCATTCAGGTTAAACTTCCGTGCGACTGCTTTTCATTGGTGATATCGTAGGCAGCCCTGGTCGCGAGATGGTCACTCGCGGCGTAGCTGGACTCGTCCAGCGACACCAGTTGGACTTAGTCATCGCTAATGCGGAAAATGCGGCCGGGGGATCGGGAATCACGCCTCAGATCTACCGAAAACTGGTGAAGGCTGGTGTCGATGCGATTACCTTGGGTGACCATGTCTATCGTCGAAAAGAGATCTACTCGGTACTTGATAGTGAAGACAACATCGTGCGGCCTGCCAATTTGCCTGACGAAGCCCGCGGACGACGCTGGACGGTTGTCGAGGCCAGAGATGGAACGCAAGTGGGAATTTGCTGCTTTCTAGGCCAGCTCTTTATGAAACCCATCGACAACCCGTGGGGTGTAGCTGACCGAGTGCTCGCTGAATTGCCTTCAGAAGTCAAAGTACGGTTTGTCGATTTTCATGCCGAGGCTACGAGCGAGGCTCAGTTAATGGGACGCTACCTCGATGGCCGTGTTTCGGCTGTGCTGGGAACCCATACTCATGTTCCCACAGCGGACGAATGCCTCCTGCCTGGCGGTACGGCCTTCCAATGCGATGTCGGTATGACGGGGCCTCACGACGGCATTCTGGGACGTAGGGCCGACCGTGTGATGGAAACTATGCTCACGGCAAATCCCACTCAGTTCGACGTGGCAACCGGCGATATGCGACTTAATGGAACTATCGTCGACGTGGATCCAGAAACGGGTATGGCTACGGCAGTTGAGCGCCTCTGCGTCCTCGAATCGGAACTTTCTGATCTTGAGTCGCTAGCATCGGCCACATCGGGCTAGCATTGCAGGGAGTCTCGCATTTTCTGCCTTGAACAAACTGGGCAGCTCAGCTATCGTTCCTCCGCGCTGTATGGTGCATTGAGATGGTTTACGCTGCCATGAAGTCAGAATCGCTCACAGCTGTTGCTCGCGTGATTCTGGCGGCCATCGGCCTGAGTGGACTAGTTTTATGCGCGGCAGCCTGCAACTTGGAGCCTGACCCAAGAGGGTTTGGCACTCACGAACAATTAGGACTTACCCCTTGCAGCTTTTATCAATGGACCGGCCGTACCTGTCCCAGCTGTGGGGCGACGACTGCCTGGGCCCATGTACTGCGCGGCGATATGGCCGAGGGATTGTCGGCCAACCTGGCGGCAACATTGCTTTGCTTGGCGACGTTAATCGCTGTGCCATGGCTGCTGCTGTCGGCTTGCTTCGGACGTTGGTTGTGGTGGAAACCGAGGGAATGGGACGTGCTGCTCGCAGGCAGCGCACTTTTGGTCGTTGCGATACTGGACTGGCTGCGACGGATATTAAGTTAGCTTGAAGACAAACTAAGCTGGAGGCACACTTGCCTTCGCGCTTCGCGTTGCGACCTGACTAGGAAACTTATAGCCAGCCTCATTGATGAGGCGGCACTTATCAAAACAAGGAAAGCAAGATGGATCGCTCTTTCCCTCAACAAAGTTCTTCTCACCAAATTGTAGCTCGGTATGCACGCTGCTGGGGAGTTACTCTCTTAGCTTTGGCGATGGTGTCAACCACAGGTTGCATTCATTCGATCCTTGCCACAGGGATTTATCTCTGGCAGGGAGGCAATGTTGTCCCAGCTCAGTGCAGTGAACTTGAGGAGCAGCGCGTGATCGTGATTTGCCGCCCTCCCGCTTCGAATGAGTACCGCCACGCGGGAGCCTCAAGAAACGTCGGAAAGCGGATTAGCAGTCTATTAGCAGAAAATGTGGTCGACATCGATGTCGTCAGCCCAAGAGAAGTTGACAACTGGGTTGATAAGCAGGATTGGGAGAACTACAAAGACCTTGGTCGCGCAGTAAAAGCTGATAAGATTGTCTATGTCGAGCTCGATAATTTCGATCTCTACAAGGGCACGACGCTCTATCAAGGCAACGCCGAAGTGCATGTCACCGTTTATGACATGAACCAGAAGGGCAAAGAAGTCTTTAGTCGCGACCTGGGCCAGGTACTGTTCCCTCGTAACAGTGGGATTCCCTCAGCGGACAAACCGGTCCAGGAATTCGAACGTCAGTTCGTTGAGGTAGTCGCTACCCAGACAGCCAGCCTGTTCTACAAACATGATCCCAATGTCGATTTCGCCATGGATGCGATTGCGAACCGCTAAATGGGCTTCGTTCGATAGCGGGCGTGCCAGATTTTTGGTGTCATTTTGCTTCTCAGTGCGTTAGAATAGAGAATATCACTTCTTCTAACTCCTGACTCCTGAATGAGGGATGGCATGGCATCTCGCAGATATTCGTGCGGCTTCTTCTTTCTAACACTGCTTGGACTGATAGTATCTCAAGCTGTCGCTCAACCAAGTGGCAGAAATGTTCGCGCACCTGATCCGGAGGATATCGTCCTTACGACTAAGGATGATGTTCGCATAGGAGCTACCTACTACCGCAGTACCATGGGCAGGGAAGCCGTGCCCATCATATTGATTCACGACTACAAGGAAAGCCGCACAGTTTTCAACACTCTAGCGCGCGCCCTCCAATCTCCCAGTGATCCACGACTGGATTCGCACGCAGTTCTCACGATCGATCTACGCGGTCACGGATCTAGTACTGCAGCCGTTGACCGAACCGGCGGCACTGTGACTATCGATCCAGCTCGATTCAAACCTGCTGATTACGGAGATATGGTACGCTTGGATATGGAGGCCGTACGGAAGTTCTTGGTCGAGAAAAACGATGCTCAAGAACTGAATCTTAACAAACTCTGCTTGATTGGCACTGGCATGGGGGCAAACGTCGCAACAATCTGGGCTGCGGTCGATTGGTCCGCCCCGCCCCTAGCACAGCGCAAGCAAGGGCAAGATGTCAAAGCATTGGTCTTAGTCTCACCTATCTGGCGTCAGAAAGGACTTCCCTTGGTTGATGCACTCAAACAACCTGATGTAGCTGAAAGAATTTCCATAATGCTCGTGTATGGCAGCGAGGATACTCTAGCTTCGAAAGACGCTCAAACTGTGTACAAGAACTTTGAGCGATACCATCCCGAACCACCCATCGAGCGCGTTCGTGAACTAAAGGACCTCTATGAATATCCTTTGCCCACCACGCTCCAGGGAACAAAACTATTGATTGATCCACGGTTCAAAATGCTTGCGGCGCTTGATACTTTTTTGAAAGCGAGGCTCTCAGACAAGAACTTCAAATGGGTTGCTCGTCGCGTAGATGAGTAAACTCTCATAGTTATTGAGGGTGTCCGGGATTTTGACCTACTACATTCAAGGGCAAAGCGAATTGTCATCCCGAGGTACTCCGAGGGATCTAGCCAGATTTCTCGGAGTACCTCGAAATGACGGAAAACGATTTCCCGGACACCCTCAGTTAACTCAATCAACTGGCCGGGATTCCTGAGCGGGGATTCTTAATTCCACGCCTATCGGAAGTAAGTACGGATTGCTCAATTGATCTCGATTGAGATCGAAGATTTCTAGCCCTCTACCTGGGTCATCCAAGTATCGCTCAGCCAGTCTCTCGAGAGTGTCGCCGTTGCATACGACGTGTAAGACCTCTTGAGGCCAATCATCTGGCGTGTTGGAGCCGCTCTCTATTTCGGCCACGCTGTAGGCAGGTCGAGCAACTCCAGAAGTTGCTCCGATGTCCGGTGAGGAATCGTCCTCATGAGAAACTATAGGATGTGACTGCATGGCAGGATGATTTGCTAGATCGAAGCTTTCCAAAGCTTGGTTGGATGGTGGCTCGGGAGAATCATTCGTGCTAGCCATTCTGGCAGATACGTGGGCGGGTGCTACCGGGACATCCAGTTCGTGAGGCTCAGAACCGGAAGAATCCATGGTAATGGGGTCTCCGTTAATCGCTCGTGGAAAATCATCAACATTATGCGCAGAAGAATCAGAAGACTCCTGCGTCTGGCGAAAAGGCCATGACAGTACAATCCCGAGAGTTAGGATGGCAATGGCAGTCAGTAGTTTGCGGGATCGACTCACGAGAATGCAATCGTCGTATGAGTAATGCAGAATTGAATGAGGAACGTTTCCCCAATTCAGCTTCGGACTACTCTGGGACGGCAGTTGAGGCTCAATCCTCTAGTGCGCGATATACGGACCGCAGGGATTCGACATTTCCGATCCGGCAAAGTTTGCAGGCATTCTAAGCCACAGACTCTAGCTCGATGATGCCGTAGCCATGGACTCTTTGGAAACGCGGGAATTTGACTTTGCACTACTCTCCGCCTCGTTAGGGCTCATCCAAAGGAGAATCGGAGCCGCAATGAATACTGTAGAGTAGGTTCCTGCAACGATTCCAATCAACAAGGAGAATGCGAATCCGTGAATTCCATCACCACCCAAAATGTAAAGCAAAATTACCGACAGCAAAGTGGTGAATGAGGTCAGGATTGTCCGGGAGAGCGTTTGATTAATACTCAGATTGATCATGTCTCGAGTAAGATAAGGGCTCTTGCCCTTTACCTCCCTTATGCGATCAAATATTACAATGGTGTCGTTGAGGGAATAGCCGATGATTGTCAGTAGTGCTGCTACGATGGTAAGGCTAATCTGAAACTTTTCGATCATGAGTATCTGTGCCAGCCCTGGGATCGCTGAAACGATTGCGGCACTAAGGGCAATCATTCCTATCGAAACCAACACATCATGAATCAGAGCAATCACAGCAGCCACACCGTAATAGATTTTCTGAAACCGAAACCAAATATAGGCGATAATACCAACCAAACTGACAAAAACGGCTGCAAAGGCCTTCGTGCGCAGATCGTCTGCCACGCGACCTCCAATCTTATTAGCGAGGGGAAAGACGGGCTGATTATTGGTTGCTTTTTCCAACTCAGAAAATACACTCTCTGATTCCTCCACAGGAAGCGCCAGTTTAACATTCCACTTGACGAAGCGGCGGGCGCTTCCAGGCTGATATTCTGGGTTGTCGACGGAAAAGGCGACTGAGCCATGCCCTGTTGCGGCAAGCGCATCTTGGAGGAGTTGACTCGCGGTTTCTTGATTCACACCGGCATCTTCGTCCCCGTCGCTTCCAAAAACTATCTCGGCACTTGTGCCCGACGCAAAGGGATCGGCAATCACGGAAGGACTCGTATCAATAGAGGCATCGCCATCACCCGATGTCTCTGTCGTTTCTTCTGCATCATCACTTGCCTTGGAGCTGGCGTCTTCGCCTTCTGCTGACTCGTCTGTCTGAAAGTTAACCAGATTCACCTGCGATCTTGCAGGGGCAGTAGTCGAACTCGTTTGTTTGCCTAGTGGCTTGATGTTGGAGGCCGTTACCTGATACGTCTGTAAACGCTCTCCAAAAGTATCCTGAAGAATCTGTTGTACAGCCTCGACATCCTGCTCTACAGAATTGATAGTGAAGCGGGAGTTCGTCGTGCCAACTTCAACAAGAGAGATATTCTTATCGTTCAGCTCGGTCTTTTCGAGCATCTTTTTAACCTCAGAAAACGGCATTTTGCTGTCATCTCTGAGAACCATCGTCACCGAGCTGCCACCGGTAAAATCGATATTCAACAAATCGTTGCCTCGATCGATCACTGAGAATAAACCGATAGCAATGAGAACCACGGAACAGACGATTGCTAATCCGCGTTTGCCCATAAAGTCAAAATTTGTTTGACCAATCATCTGGACCATACTCAACTTTTTAAGGTTGTTAGTGCGTTCGGCGACGTCGAAGATGAGCCGCGAGAGAAAGATCGCCGAATACATACTCATCACGATCCCGATGATCAATGTAACACCAAAGCCTTTAACATTATCGGGAGCTATTTTGTAGATTGCCACAGCCGTAATAAGATTCGTCAGATTCGCATCAACGATTGTTGACATGGCTTTTGAAAACCCATTGCGAATAGCCATGCGGAGGGCAGCCCCTCGAGCACGTTCTTCTCGAATCCGCTCGAAGATCAGCACGTTGGCATCCACGGACATACCGACCGTCAGAACCAATCCAGCGAGCCCCGGCAGAGTGAAGGCAGCGTGCAGCAAGACCATCACGCCCAGTATCAGTAACAGGTTGGCTCCTAGTGCCAAGCAAGCAACAAGTCCCGCAAAGCGGTAATAAAACAACATGAAGATCATCACGATCACCAAGGAAGCCAAGATCGCCGTGCGGCCCATGCGGACCGTCTCGACGCCAATGGTCGGGCTGATGACTTCGCGGCTAATCGGATCTTTGTTAAGCGATGCTGGCAAACTACCTGAGTTCAAAATGTCGACCACGAAGTCGACTTCTTCCTTGTCGTTGATTCCGGTAATACGCCCTGAGGAGGTAATTTTGGAGTTAATTGCCGGAGCCGAAAGTAACTTGCCATCGAGGATAATGCCGAGATAGTACTTTTGTCCCGAAGGATTGGGAACGTGCTGCCCAGAAAGCCGCCCGAATCGGAAAGCCCCTTGATCGTCAAAGTTGAATCGAACTTCGGGCTGGCCGGTTTCATCGAATCCCGCGGCGGCCTTCTGCAAGTATTCTCCTGTCACGTCATAGCCATCGTTCATAAGCACCAAGGCTTGCGGGATTTTTCCAGCCATTCGTTTTACGAACCGATCGTCTGGCCTGTCGAACGGCCCTAACTTCTCGTCGTAGATCATCCATTCTGCGACCTTGCGGCCACCCATGCGGACCTCGTTTTCACCAGGTGGGAGTGCCTCAGCCAGTTCGATAATCTTCTTGTTCTCTGCAAAAACGGGGGAAGCAGTAATACGAAATTCCAAGGCTCCAGCCGTATAGACCTTCCGCTCGATGTAGTCGAGTTCCGCAGGACTCGCCTTAGGGATAATGATCTCGATTTGGTCCGGTCCATATTCACGGATTGAGACTTCCTTGGTACCGCTGGGGTCGACGCGCTCTCCGAGGGCAGCGATTAGTTGGCGAACCAAGGTGCTGCGAGAGGAGACTGATTGGCCACCTTGCGAATCCTCGTCGTCATCCATGCCTGCCGTATCTTGCAGTTCGTAGATCAGCGTAATACCACCACTCAGGTCGGGCCCATACTTAACCTCTCCTTCGTAAATCACCACGGCCGCTGCCAGCAAGGAGCCTATTGCCACAGCAAATTTCCAACCGTAATCCGGCATCCGCCACCGCCGAGCCAAGTAATTGCCGATGAGGACAGGAACTACGAACAAAGCTATTACAATCGCCAGGAGTACGAAACCTGATATCGGAGCCTGACCTTCGACCGGAGTGGAAGTTGTCGTACGCGGCACTTCCAAAGTCCCCGTTTCAGTCTCTGCTGCACCTGCAATTTCGGCGGTAGAATCGTCCTGTCCCAACGCAGGAATGCTTGACACGCCTACCAGCAACGTAGTTGCCAGGATGGCCGAGAGGGGCAAACTATAACTGCGCAATGTTCCGCCGGTTTGAACGTTTGTCATCTTTGAGTTTTCCATTCTAACTATTTCATTTATTGAGAGCCGTATCTGGCCATTCGTAGACCAGCTTCCTTTATGAGCCCTCAGTTTTGTTTTCATCTGTTACTACCCGGGCGATGGCCGAGAGACTCACTCTCAACTTCGCACCAGACGATTCGTCAACACGTAGCGTCACTTCCTCACGATCACGTTGGACGTTAGTCACAACACCGTGAATTCCACCTATTGTGACAACGCGATCCTTCTCCTTGAGATTGCTGACCAACTCCTGCATGGCCCTCTCTTTATTCTTTTGCGGGCGCAGAATCAGGAAGTAAAAGAACACCATGATTGCGATTAACCCCGGGAGCATACTTCCTAACCCAGGTGGTTCGGGCGCGGCGTCTTGAGCGAAAACAAGCCCGCTTGCTGCCAGCAGACTGGCAATCTGAAACTGAAAAAAGATCATTGAAACCAACAATTTGAATTACTTGCTATAAAACCGAAATTCTACCTTGCTCACCAGCCATATGCCCTTAATTGACATGAGTTTAGGACCGGAGAACGAATTATCATAAATCGTAGCGCCAGAAGGAACAAGGGCGTCCGGTCGTCCTCTGCGGGGCAGGCCTCTAGCCTCGCTTTGTTCATGACGGGCTGGAGGCCTGCTCTACGTGGGAAGACTCACTTCGAATCCTTGGCCCCCCAAGCAGCCAATTTGGCCCGCCGGAACTCAGAAAATGAATCCGCCTCGATCGCTTGGCGAGCCTCAGCCATGAGCCTTTGGTAGTAGGTTATGTTGTGAATCGACGTGAGAATGGGTCCCAGCATCTCCTTGGCTTGGAACAGATGCCTGAGATAACCACGGCTATGCTGGCAAGCAGGGCAAGGGCAGTTCGCCTCCAACGGATCCCGATTCCGTTCATGCTGGGAGTTTCTCAGCCGAACCGTACCCTGGTCGGTAAACGCCAAGGCATTGCGACCGTTTCGCGTCGGCATCACGCAATCGAACATGTCGACGCCACGTGCCATGGACTCGACCAAATCCTCGGGGCGACCAACTCCCATCAGATAGCGAGGGCGCTCAGTAGGCAACGCAGGCACAGTCGCCTCCAACGTGGAGTACATTTCCTCCGGTGGTTCGCCTACGCTCAGTCCACCGATCGCATAGCCGCGAAAATCTAATGAGACCAGTGCTTTCGCACAACTCTGGCGCAACTCTGGGTCGAGTCCCCCCTGAACGATCCCCAGCAGCATCTGGTCCTCGCGCTGAGCGGCCTCCAGGCATCGTTCGGCCCAGCGGACGCTTCGCCAGGTAGCATCCTCAATGACCTCACGCTTATTGGGAAGCGCTACGACATGGTCGAAAGCCATCGCGAAATCGCTCCCTAATTCCTCTTGAATCGCAATCGATCGCTCCGGAGTGATTTCCAACGCTGAGCCATCGATGTGCGATCGAAACGAGACGCCTTTCTCGGTTACTTTGACCCTCTCGGCCAAGCTGAAGACTTGGAACCCCCCACTATCAGTGAGGATTGGCCCCTGCCATCCCATGAATACATGGAGTCCACCCAATTCGGCAACCACATTGGCTCCAGGGCGCAAAGCCAAATGATAGGTGTTGCCCAGAACGATCTGAGCGCCGGTCTCACGGAGTCGAGCGATGTCGACACCCTTAACGGTACCCAACGTGCCAACAGGCATGAACGTCGGCAATTCAACAGTTCCGTGCGGAGTATGCAGGCGCCCCCGCCGTGCATCGCAACCGGTGTCAGAGTGCAGCAATTCGAATCGGAAAGGCGAGGAGGCCATCGTTACAGAGTGGCTCAATCTCCACGCAACTTCAAGTTGGCCTGGGTGAGTTTCTCACGGACCTCATTGAGGCTCGTAACTCCGAAATTCTTGCATTCTAAGAGATCATCACCCGTGCGACGAACCAGTTCGCCAATAGTTGAGAGTCCCAATCGCACCATGCACTTGCGGGCACGTACAGAAAGATTCAGGTCGGCAATGGGTCGATCCAGCAGAGCACGTTCGTCGTCGCTGAGGACTTCGGGATCATACGTTGGCTCCTCTTCTTTCCATGTCGCGGCAAACTGACCAAGTTCGAGTCCCTTGGAAGAAAGCATTTCCCGAATCTCAACAAGCGAAGTCTCGCCAAAATTCTTACTTGCCAACAGTTCTTGCTCGGAAGTCTCGCACAGATCGCCGAGGGTCATAATCCCCATTTTCTGCAAGCAATTGCGACTTCGGACCGACAGTTCAAAGTCGCTCACCGGCACGCTCAACATCTGAGCCATGCGATCTTGTCGACGCCGCGCTTCCTCATCGTAATACATATCGCGCGAAGCATCGGCATCCTTGAAGTAGAGTCGGGCGCGAGGATGGTCGGGATAAGTATCCAGGATTCGTTGGTAGCACTGCTTGGAGCGTTCAAAGTGCTCGATATCTTCGTAGAGCAATCCGAGATTTAGCAACGTACCGACATGCGTGGGAAACTGGGCGGCTGCCCGTTCGTAAAGTTGACGAGCGTAGTCATCATTGCCATGACGATCATTCTCCATCGCCAAGCCAAAGAGTGCTCCCGAATGGGTGTTGTCGGATTCGACAGCTCTCTCTAAGAGGGCCACTACTTCCTCGGGGTTTCCACCCGTTGCAGAGACTGTCGCAGAACGTTGGTAAAGATAATCGGCCGTTTGCTCGATTGCTCCCGAAAGATTGTCAAGTATCAACATGGCATCTTGGGGCTTACCGCAATAGCGAAGTGCCTCACTCTTGGCCAGGGCAACATCGTCGCGATTATAGCCAGCTCGTTCGGAAGACTCGAAAGCAGTGAAGGCTTCTTCATATTTGTCGAGTGCCATCAATGCTTTGCCAAGATAGAAGTGCGTCAGCGCGCCCCCATCGGCACTCCGCAGAGTCCCAACTGCGTCGGAGTAGCGACCAAGCAGGTATTGGCAAACTCCCAGACGCACCGAAGCGGCTGGAGTGCGAGTTTCCTGCTGTTGCATTTCTCCTACTGCGTCCCGCAACAGACGGAAGTTATTGTAATCCGATGAGATCGCTTTCACGATCTGTTTGATTTCATTGGGTCCAAAGGTGCTGTTCGAGAGAACAATTTGTTTGAGATCGATATCGAGGACTTGTGACATAACGGGGCATGCTCCTGAAAAACGCCGGCAAAAACTAAGGTCCTAGTGCTTCGTCATTTGACAAACTTCGGGTGCCAACTGACAGGACATATTGTTGGGCAAGTGGTTCTGTCAGATAGCACCCAAAAAACGAAATTGTCAAAGCACTAGTGTAGCAGGTAGGCCTTCTCACCTAAAAGCCCGCCACGGTATTCATCAACGACCGCTCGCAATCTGAGCCGGCCCACACGTAAGAGCCAGCGGCGGGAGTCGAACCCGCAACCCCCGCATTACGAATGCGGTGCTCTGCCAATTGAAGCTACGCTGGCAAGTTGCCGAAACCTGCCAAAATACAGCATTTCCGCTACTCAGGCAATGGGCGATCAGTGGGGGGCATTGGGTATTGAGAAGGCTTGCTGGAGCTCTTGATGGCCGTTGTCGGAACGGGATTGTTGGTTTTGGCCAAACCATCGCCTTCCCGGGCTAAGAAAGAAGGAGCGGAGCGGCTCTTACACTAAGTTCGGCACAATTCCCAATGCGACCGCCATCCGAACCAACTCAGCCAGTGAGTCGGCTTCCATCTTATGGAAAACCTTTTGTCGATGGTTTTCTATAGTTCGGATACTACAGTCCAGCTTGCGGGCGATAACTTTATTGGCATCTCCTGCGATCATGAGATGGAGAACTTCCAGCTCTTTCGGAGTCAGATTGTCAAGCCGCTGTTTGAGTGAACTGCGCTGAAGCTCGAGTTGATAGTTTTGGAGATCGCTTGCCAGGCCTGCGCGAATTGCATTCCAGAGTTCTTCGTCATTGCTTGGCTTCTCCATTAGGGTGAGTGCTCCATTGCGCATTGCTCTCACAGTCGTAGGAGTCGTTGCAAAAGCAGTGAGTACAATAACCGACATCGATACTCCGAGTTGCAACAAACGTTCCTGCAGTTCTAACCCGCTCATGCCTAGCATCCGGACGTCGGTCACTAGGCAGGCAGGACGCCGTCCCTCAAACGCTTGTAAGAAATCTTCAGCGCTGGGATAGGCCTCGCTTGCGACACCCATGGCCTGTACTAAAGCCACAAGTCCTTTGCGAACTTGTTCGTCGTCATCCACGATATATACTATGGCTTGCTCAATCGCAGAGGTTCCATTCATAACTTCTTCCTTTCTGCTATGGGAAGTCGCATCGCAAATGTCATTCCCTGAGTCGGATTCTTGGAAGCGATTACTTTGGCATGGTGCGTTTCCGCAATCGTTTTGCAGATCGAGAGCCCCATTCCTAAGCGTCCAGGTTTCGTGCTGTAAAATGCATCGAACAATCGCTCAGTATTCTCAATATCGGTACCCGCTCCATTGTCACACAACTCCACTACCAACTCTCTCCGGTCACGACGTGTAGCTATTGCGAGATGTCGGTTTTCACGGTCATTTCCGCTCATGGCTTCAAAAGCGTTCCGAAACCAATCGACGAATAGTTGTAGCATTTGGACTCTGTCTGCATTGACCGAAATTGAACGCTTCTGTAGCGCATAATGCAATTTAACTTCTGCTTTTCTGATTTCATAGCTCAAGATCGCGGCAACTTCGTGAAGGACTTCATTGATATCCAACAACTCAAACTTACTCGGCTTAGTCGTTGTAAACGAGTGCAATTGGCGGATGATCGTTGCAGTACGAGAGATAGAATTCGTGATTTCACGCGTACAATCAATAGCGGTTGAAATGTTAGCCACACCTTCCATTTCAAGATTACGCCGCGTGGCCTCCGCAAAGAGTTGGGCCGCATGCAGCGGCTGATGAATCTCGTGGGCGATGCCAGAAATCAATTCCCCCATGGTTGCCAAGCGAGACACTCGCATGAGATGGTCTTCGCGATCTTGAACCAAGTCCTCTGCTTGCTTTAGGTCAGTAATGTCTCGTCCAACAGATTGATATCCCCTGAGAATACCTTGTTCATCGAATAGTGCCCGGTTTGTCCAGTGGTGCCAACGAAGATTCTTGTCCGCATCCAGCACTCGGTGCTCACTTGTCACGGCTGGCTCTTGGGGAGTGAGTCCCGCGATTTCGGCGAGCACACGACCGCGATCTTCTTCAACGATATCTGGCAGAAAGGAAGCACCAAGTAACTCACTCGCCGGCATATTCATGTAACGACAGTATGCCTCGTTGACGAACGTATAGACCCCTCCTTCATTCCAACGACAAATGAATTCCGTTTGATCCTCGACAACGCTCCGATAACGTGATTCGCTTTCTGCAAGCTGGACGTTGATCTGACTAAGTTCTTGAGTTCGCTCTCGGACCCGCACCTCTAACTCTTCTTTAAGCCGACGCAATTCCTCAGCGTTCTGAGTAATCTCAGTGATATCTTTGGCGATTCCTTCCATCAGCAAATACTGACCTTCGGGTGAAAACACCGGTCGTTGCTGAATTTCAAGGAGTCTCTTTTCACCAGATGCGTGAGCAACTTCCGTAGTAAACTTGTAGAACCGAACCCCTGCCTGGAGATCAGCCAAAACCTGATCCGCCGTTTCTCGGCCTGAAAAGTCCTCGCCAATGAGTTCCCGCCAATTGAGTCCCATTAACTCGTGCGGCAGATACCCTAGTATCTCCTCGACCGAAGGGCTCACATAAGTCAGTTCTCCATTGGGGAGATGCGTGTAGATGGCATAGTCCCCCCCCAATCCCTCCACTAGACGGCGATATTTCCGTTCGCCTTGGCTTAATTTGACCGCGGCATTAACGTAGTGCGTTACGTCTACGGCCAATCCTTCCGATCCTCCCGAAGTCTCTTCAGAACTTGGAAGTACACGCTCTTGGAGCTCGAGGATCGCTATCTCACCGTTGTTCTGCCGTACTATGGCACAGCGAGTATTGCTTTTCGAACTTTGATGACCATCCTTCTGCTGATCCAGCGCAAATAAACCCAAAGAATGTTCGAGATCGAATATGTCTTGAAACGACTTGCCTACAACCTCAGAACGTGGAACACCTAACAAGCCTTCCAAGGCGGGACTTATAAAAGTGAAACAACCTGCTGAGTCCACTCGGTAATAAAGGCAAACGGATTCGAAAAACGATCCTCCCTGAAGGGACAAATCAACGTTTCTCTCTGTGACGCTCATTTTGCCGATAGAACAGGGTTTCGTGATTCAGCGGAAAGATTTCTCTTCTATTGAGTGTAACATGCCATACTGCGACTATGTGCTACAAAGTCGCAGTCTTTTCTGTAATCAAGGTTCGGTAAAGACCCAATGTTTGCTCTGCCATCGCCGAGACATGGTACTTGTTTTCAATTCCAAGTTTGCCTTGTTCCCCCAGGTCCTTTGCGAGACTGGTATTGGAGAGGACTTCAAACAGTTTTTCTGCCAAGTCCGCCGTATCGTGGGGCTTAAAAAGCAATCCTCCACTTGTAGCTTCCAACATCTCTGGAAAGGATCCATGCCCAGGGAGTACCACCGGAACGGCATTCGCCTGAGCCTCTAGGGCTGGAAGTCCTTTGCTTTCTTGATAGACCGTGGGGGTGCTGAAGACGTCCAGGGATTGAAGGAACTTAATCTTTTCTTCACGATTCAATTCCCCATGATAGTGAAATCGTTTTGCCAATGGCCCGTCAGCAACTCTGCTTTCAATTTTACGAAGATAATCTCGGTCTCCCTTACCGAGATACCCGGCGGCATGGAGTTCAAACGCGGGACATTCGGGCCGAGTGCAGAGAAGTTCGCAGGCCTCGACTAACAGGTGCAACCCCTTGTCAGCGCAGATGCGTGCAAGAAAGCCAATGCGTCGCGGCTCATTTTCTTGTTGTCCATTCCGCACTCCATGTCCCGCCAAATCGAGTCCGTGGGGAATGACGTGAACCCGTTCGCGCGGAACTTCCAGATACTTACTCATTTCATCCGCATAATATTTGTTCAGCGCAACAAAAGCATCGATTTCCGTAGCCCGTTCGCACAACAATTGACGAGCTTGCGAATAGAATGGCTCGGATAGTTTCTCTAAGAAAATATCTTCGCCCGATAGGGAACAAACCACCGGAGGTCCAAACCGCTCAGCGATCATGCGCGCCAGCCCAAGCATCATCGAATTCGAGAGATGAACTACCTCTGGCCGCACTTCATCGATCAGCCAATCCACCAGTTTCTCCAATTCTTTTCGCTGGTTACCCTGTTCCCCTTGAAGCATTGAGACGGTTAAATCACCCAATTGCGTGGGATCAACGTTTCCGGAAAAGTGGCTAATCGTCCGCAAGAGGGCAGGGTGGTCTAGAAACCAGTCAAGCCAACGAGATGTCCTTCGAAACAAAGCCCACTTCTGCTGCATGTAAACATTGATGCCACCATAGAAGACCTTGCGATGGCTAACATTCACTTCATCAGTTCGCAGCGGTGTATAGATTGGAACGAGAATCACATCCTCGCCCATCCGCAGCAACTCCGCGGCGAGTGTGTTGTCGTGCAAACAACTCCCACAATACATGCCAGCGGCACCGGCGGCTAGGTAAGCGATTCTCACTAGACGTAAAACCCATTCATTTCATCGACCTGCTCATTAAGCGTCCAAAAGTCATAGAGGATGCCTACGAGGAATAGGCCACCGGTTACCAAGTAGAGAATTCCGGTGAACCATTTGCCTAGGTAGAAACGGTGTACGCCAAACAGGCCGAGGAATGTAAGTAGAAACCAAGCTGCCGTGTAGCTAGTCGGTCCAGCCAAATATCGCCGATTGGCACTTCTGTCCATGCTTGGAATCAACAGCAAGTCAATAAGCCAACCGATGCCCAAAAGGCCAAGAGTGAAAAACCAAATCGTTCCCGAGACAGGCTTACCATAATAGAAGCGGTGAGATCCTGTGAAACCGAAAATCCACAGCAGGTATCCAATGACGAGACTGTGCGTATCGAGATCGGGGGAGTATGGATTTTGGCCGTATTCGTATTGTTGACCCATGCCAGTGCTATTATTCCGATGTGGGTATCGATTCCTTCGACATCCGTCCTTCCAGCCACGGGTCAAGATCATCAAAAATCTTCCCGGGTCGTCCATCGAAGACTCGACCGATTAGCAGGTCTACCAACTCTGCCTGGTGTTCGGGGTATTCAGTCACAAACTGGCCGACGCGAAATTCGCCCGAGTAGAAAGCATGCACCAGTTTGCGGATGAGATTCGTTTGGCGTGAAAAACCTTCTACCCAGCGTCCCAGCGTCCTGGAAGACAAGTCATTTGCGCGGAGACCGTCTACAATCGCGTCGGCAGCTAGCTCACCGGATTTCAAAGCGAAATATACGCCCGAGGAATAAATTGGATCGATAAATCCCCATGCATCTCCTACAAGCACCCAGCCGGGGCCCGCTGACTGATTCGTGGTGTAGGAGAATTCCTTCACGACACGAAGTTCTTCAGTTGGTTCTGCATCGGCTAGCCAATCCGATAGCGTTGGGCAATTGGCCAACTCTTCGGTGAAAACGTCAGAAGGCAATCCTCGGCCTTTCAGCAAATAGTCATTGTCTCCTACCAGCCCGACACTTACCAAGTTGTCAGTTTGCGGAATGTACCAGAACCAACTTCGATTCTCGGTCGTCTGCAAGATAACCGTCTTAACTCCGCCCCCTTCGGTATCGACTTTTCCTCCTCGAAAATGACCCCATATGGAGGCTTTCCGTAGCGTGGGATTCATTTGCTTCAGGCCAAGCTTGGAGGCCAACAGGCACTGTTGACCCGTTGCGTCAACGACGACACGGGCAGCGACGTCGTGAGCTTTTCCGCCAGATGCCTGAAGTCGAACTCCAACGGCTTGATCCTCCTCAAGTAGCACATCAAGGGCGCGGGTTTGATCTTTACATTCAGCCCCGTGCTTCTCAGCATTATCAAACATCAGTTTGTCGAAGTCGGCCCGATCGACATGCCAAGTTTCGCTGCATTCGCGGTCGTCATGAGAACGAAAGTAGAAAGGCGCCGATTCCTTGCCCGAACTGCTAACGAATTGTACGCCAACTTTCCTGGCGTAGTCGTCGCGTTTTAGCTGTGGCAAGATCCCCAGTCGCTCGAAAATCCAATAAGTTTCCGGCATCAACGATTCACCGACATGTGGCCGCGGCATTTCGGCTCGTTCGACAAGAAGAGTTCGAAATCCTGCTGCCGCAACCAAGGTCGCCACTGTAGATCCGGCGGGACCAGCGCCCAATACAACACAATCGTAGGCAGATTTCAATTCGCTCATCTTTTAGCCAGTATCTCTCAAGGCGCGACAATTTCTAGCAATTCCACGGCAGGTTTCTTGTCAACCAGAATCCGTGCCGTACGTCCGAAACAAGTATCTCCTGGCTTCAATTTCAGATATTTACAAAGTTCCGGGCCTGCAGTGATGCGCCAAAGCTGTTCAAGTTCTACATCTCGCATCAGATGATGGCGGATCATGATACGTCCTAAGGGAAGTGCCTGAGACTCGATTTCCATGCGGACAATTTGGGGAAGTCCTGCCAGAGAGATGCGCATGATCCCAAACTGGACGGGGCAGCCGTCGCGCTGCAGAGACAGTAAAATTCGACGCGAGTAGAAATCTTTGTCATGATGTTCACTAAGCACACTTAGCTTCACCAGACTGTTGTGCCAAGCCTCAACGGTCACCGTCATGTGGTCGTCATGTGCCAAGAGCGCTTTGAACTGATCGGGAAGTTCACCGGCGGCTACCTCCTCAAAAGCCCCAACTTCGGCAGTCGTCGGGTAGAACAACTCACATAATTCTTCAATCATGGGGTTTACATCATTTCTCGTCAAAGTGTAAACGGAGAGAGTTGTCAGGGGCTTTGCAAATCTGTGTGGGCTATGGTCAAGATGTCATATGATTTAGCACACACTTGAGACGGTGACGCCCAATCAACAAGTATACTTGTGCGGTGCTATCGCTTATTCTACCCCTCTGCGTTTGGTTGGGAAACAGACTCTGCGATCTTGGCAGAGCCAAAAAGTACCGTTTCAACCAAGTATTGCAACAAACGTTGAAGGCACGCGGGTTCGATTTCATTGGCAATGGAAAGAGCTTGCGTTTGATACTGTGCAACCAACTGATCCGCTTGGGAAAAAACATGGGACTGTACATATAGTTCCCGCACTTTCTCAACCTTTTCGTTGCTAGGAAGCGAAGTACCTACGAGTTGCATCAATTCCTGGCAATGACTTTCAGAGAGTCCGTCGATGGCCAATGCCCATAGCACGGTAGGTCGACCACCGAGAGTATCGAGCCCGGCATGCAACTTATTGTCTTGGTCACCTTGCCAATCTTTTAGATCATTCAGAATTTGAAATGCGATTCCCAAATATCGACAGAACTCTCGGAGTCGCGATTGGTTTTCTCCCAGCGGGCCTGCGCATCGCAGGCCGCTAAGCAAAGCCGCCTCAAACGCGGGTGAAGTTTTCAGTGCGTAGATTTCTAAGGCATCTTGGACCGAGAGCAGTTTGTTCCGCGCATCTCGCCATAGTAACTCGGCCCCTTGCCCCTCGCTGAGTCGCAGATGGGCATCGGCTAAAATATCGACAATATCGCCCACAACATCGGCCCCAAGCGAAGCCGACTCACGACTCACTAGGCTATAGCCCAAGCCAATCAAATAATCGCCCACGTTGATGGCGGTAGGCAAGCCATGTGCACGATGCAACGTAGGCCTGCCGTACCGGAACTCATCAGCATCCTCGATGTCATCATGTACAAGCGATGCCTTGTGGAAAATCTCAATCGATAAGGCAACCCGGCGAACCGCATCAGGGATTTCTGGCTGACCATTTGATGTGGACCGATCTGACTCCGTTGGTTGGCTCATAGCTTGATAGGCGGCCAACGTGATGAAAGGTCGGGCATACTTTCCACCCAAAGCGAGAAAGTCATGGGCGATCGTTTCAGTCGCCGCAATTGGTTCCAATGCCGAAGCGCCCGCTCCATTCACTTCAGCGAGGCTAGGCCCGCCTCTCAGTCGAGGTACAAGTCGCACCAACTCTGCAGGTTCAAACATGGATCGAGCGGATCGCAAGATGGTCGCGTACCTGGATTCACGACTACAATGATCCAATGGAGTCCATCGCAATAGTTCAGCTACCCACTCGGAATCAAACGGGGAGCCACTTTCTTCATCCAATAGTGGGACTGCTAACGCGGGAACCCCTGAGAGTAGGATCATATCGAGTGCCTTCTCCAAGACGTCGAGACTCGCCACTCCCACGATCGCTTCGATCGAGTTGCTGAACAAGAGCTGCATGACTTCAGGCGAAGCCTCAGCAACATGTACCGTCACGCCCAAGGACTCCGCCTGGGAACGAACTTGGTCGAACTCGCCATTGTTGACAGACTCTTTTGGCAACAGCATGAGCCGCCTCGGAAGAGGAACTGCTGTTACCCGAGTTCGCCAAAACTCGTTGGACAGCACAACCATCGTCCAGCCGACATAGCATTCAGGAAGCTGGAGCTTTATGAGAATCAGTCGGGCAGCGGCTTCTAATTCTTCTTTGGAAAGACCTTGAGAGGGCTCGAATTGCAACGAATGTTGAACGCATTCGCTACGGATAGTGTCGCGCAGATCAAGGTTCTCAGGAACCTGTTTCAGAAGACCTGCCGAGGCAGGATCCCCAGCGGAGAGTCCTCCCAACGACTCCTGAACCTGGACTTCGGTAGGATTCCCCGCCACAGTTGTTTCCTCTTTCCTTCGAGAGTCCAGTCAATCCCACAACAATTCGATTCACAGCAACATCAACAAAGGCTGTGAATTCAACACATTACATATGCCTAAGAAAGCCGTCCATGGTCTACCAATCAATCTCGGGCGGCGACTTTCCTAAACGTGAACCGTATCAACGTCGGCCGTTTTAACCTCGTTAGCTCGACATGCCGCAGCCAACGTGTTTACGGCCAAGGAGCAAGCAAGCTGGCGATCATGATACCATACTTTAGGGGGATATAAAGCGACAAGGGTGGGATCGAGCTGAGATAGGGTAGATGCAGCTTCGATCAGCCAAGAAAGACCGTCGTTGACGCTTGTCTGGACCGCCGGGATCCGGGCGGCAAAAGGTAGCAGGGACTTAATTGCGATGGCAGTTTCTTCAACGCTTCCGACAGAATGGACTTCGCGTTCTACTGGCTTCTTACGGGTTACGGATTTAGGTGAGGGAACATGGCCGCTTCCCCAGCTACCAGAAGGAAACTGTACGTCGACTAGCCAGCGAACAGCACGTTGGGCCATTGTCGTTTGCCAAACCTGCATTTCGCTAAAGACACGCAAGACTTGTGCGGTGCCGATCACGGGATTGGCTCCTTGCGGATGGAACTCACTTCCACTCCAAAGCGGCCACCAACTCCCCTCGGGCCTCTGCTGCGAATCAAGAAAGGCAAGGCCCTTGAGCAGATCACGTTCGATCGACTGGATCAAGGGATGGCTAGAGGCCGACTTGCGAAGAACCTTTTTCCACGCATTGAGTGCCAGCATGGCTTGGCATGTAACATCCGTCGAACTGATTTCCTGGGCCATCTTGCCCGATCCGCGGAACGAAAGGGCCCAACCACCATCGCGGTTCTGCCTCTCAATCAACCAGCGAACTCCATCGAGTGCGGCCCCTGTGATTTCTGCAGTTCGGCATCGCGGCCACCGTCGTCGCCACTCGGCAAGAGCTATTAATGCACCTGCCGTGTCGAATGAATTTCCTACGGCTCCGGGGCAATGGGAACTCGGCCAACCAGCTGCATCGCCAGACCTGGAGGTGTCTTCTGACATTTGTGCCGACATCAACCAGCGGAGCGCTGCCTCTGCCTCGGGGGAAGGTTCGCCCGCCTGGCTGGAAGGTTCACCAAGATTCCAACCCAATGCCTGGAGTGCCAGCACGGTATTCGAAACATCCTTGTCAGGGCACACCGACCAACTCCCATCAGAACGCACCTTGCTCAAGAGATAGTTGGTACCCTTGCGAACTTGTGGATCTTCTGACTGTCCTTGGCTAGCGAGACATGCAATCACAAAGCTCGTGTAAAGTGTTGAACCAGAGAAACTACCATCAGCTGCTTGCACGCGAGCGAGTGCCACGTGACTTGGGCCCTCTGCTTGATGGCGAAGCCCTTTCGCAAGCGGATTGCGTGACGGAGAATGATGATTCTTTGCTTGTCCTACTGCTACAACCAGCGGCAGCATGGAGCCGAATCCGGCAAGCCTTTGCATGCGGAAAAAAGATTCAGGTAAGCAGGCCAGCTCAAACGGCAGCGAAGGAACCTTGCGCCAAGGGACGATGTCTGCCATCGCACAGATTGCCAGTATTGCAGCCACAAAGGGTTTGTCGTCTGAAAAATGCTTTTTCAGGCCAGCGATGTCTCCTTGGGCTTCGATGTAGCTCTCTGCACTATGCAGCAAATTGGCATACTTGGCAGGAACCCCGGTCAGATGAAATGCTGCTTTGACCATCAAGGTTGCAGCCAACGTCGAATGGCCGCAATCAGCATCTCCCCAGCCACCATCTTCGTTTTGCTGCTCGGCAAGCCACCGGAGACTCTGGGAGAATAATTCGGACAACTCACTACGGACAAGCATGCCTGAGTGCCAACTATGCTCCAGCGCTGAGCCCTCTTCGGGTGTGTCATCCACATGCCGCTCGGCTAGCACCAGCGCACTAATAGCTGCAGCAGTACACAGAGGTGAACTCGATAGCTCCCCCGTCCAGTGATCGTGTTTGCGCTCTGCCAGAAGTTTCTGGCGTGCGGTAGAGTGAGCAGCGGCAAGCTGTTCACGTTCGACATGCATGGTCATACGAGCCGATTGGCTCCGGGGTTGGCGGGACTGCCAGTGCTGCCCACCGGCGTGTCCTCCATTTTAGGCATGCGGTGCGGACCTGTCGAGCAGCCTCGAATTGCTCGTTTCTCCGGGGATTTACAACGATTTGCTCGACCTGCTCCCTATCCAGTCGCTTGCATTGCCCCCTATGATGTAGGGGATTTCTTGGATCTCTTTCGATTTTTCGCTATTTTCAGTAAGGACATTGAACATGCAAGACCGCTACGCCGCTCGGCTTTCGGCCCTTGGTTTATCTATCATTCTTCTGGCAATCTCTGTTCCGCATACGATTGCTTCGGATTGGTCACGTTTTCGCGGGCCTAATGGCTCAGGTGTGAGTCCCGACACCGAAACAATGCCTGCAACCTGGACAGACACCGAAAACGTCAAGTGGAGTATCGACCTGCCGGGGCCCGGCTCCTCGTGCCCCATCGTTGTGGGAGACAAAGTGTTCGTCACTTGCTGGAGTGGCTACGGGCTGGACCGCAACGAGCCAGGCGATCAGGAGGATCTCAAACGCCATCTTGTATGCGTTAACCGTGAGAATGGTAAAGTGCTCTGGGATAAGTCGATTGATCCTTATCTCCCGGAGGATGAATATGGTGGTATGTTTGCCGAGCACGGCTATGCCTCACATACCCCAGTCTCCGACGGTGAAAAAGTCTATGCCTTCTTCGGCAAGACCGGCGTCGTCGCGTTTGATATGGATGGCAACAAGCTCTGGCAGACCAGCGTTGGCATGGAATCTGGGATTCAAAACTGGGGTACCGCTTCGAGTCCTTTGCTTTACAAGAATCTAGTCATCGTACCTGCTGCTGCTGAAAACCATGCGCTTGTGGCGCTCGACAAAGAAACGGGTAGTGAGGTCTGGAAGCAGGAGGCGGAAGGGTTTGCAGGAACCTGGGGCTCTCCCATTCTTGTTGACGGACCGGACGGAGACAAACAGGTCGTTCTGGCTGTTCCCGGCGAAATATGGGCCTTTAATTCTGACAGTGGCAAACTCAAATGGTACTCCAAAGGCCCTGGCGATAATTCCTACACTTCGAGTGTGGTCACCTCCGACGGCAACATTTTCGCCCTCGGCAATCGTGATGGAGACACCATTGCCGTCAAAGTAGGGGGGAAAGGAGACGTCTCTGAATCGAACATCCTTTGGACAAGCCGCGAACGTGGCGGCATCGGCTCTCCGCTTGTGCATGATGGCCTGATCTACTGGATCAGCCGCGATATCGCCACCTGCATCGACGCCGCCACGGGTGAAGAAGTGTACCAGGAGCGCCTTGAAACTCCGCCAGCTGATGAGACTGCAGCAGAAGAAGCCGGAGGTCGGCGTGGTCGATTCTCCAACTCGAGTTATTCCTCCGTCGTCGCAGCCGATGGCAAACTGTACTTCATCACCCGGCAGGGACTGTGTTACGTATTGAAACTTGGGCCGGAGTTTGAACAGCTGGCAGTCAATAGATTCGGCAATGACGAAGGTGATTTTTCGGCGACCCCAGCGATCAGCGACGGAGAGCTATTTATTCGGTCGAGTGAGAAGTTGTATTGTGTGGCGGAAAAGAAATGAATACTGCGGAATCCAATGGTGTCTGCTGCAATAATCGTATGGCCCACACCAGACAAAACCCCGCCCGAATGGTTTGCTGAGTTCGAGGTGTCGCGAAAACCCACCCTGAAAGAACGGTTCCGCTATGGTTTCGTCCGCACCTATCGCCCTTGCTAGACGATGCCCCGTATCGCTCGTTCGACTCGATGGAAGAATACCGGCAGTGGTGCGAAGAAAATCTCCCAGATTGGTTGGCTATGGTCGCGAAAGCAGCGCTGAGGCTTGAGTCATGACATTCCCCCTTAGCCGGACCGCCACGCGGTCCGGGATTTCCCGGAGGGCAGTGGCCCTCCGGCTAGGAGCGAAATCCTAGCGTTGAATCGGTGTCTTGTCTTCAAAAACGCCATTCTCATAGGCGTCATCGTCCAGGGCTTCGATCCCAATATCCAATTTCTCGTTTAATTTCTCAGGGTCCTCCGGCACAAAGACGCCATTTTCGTATGAATCACGGTCCGCACCATCTGCAGGGGGTGTCGCAGGAGTGAATTCAGTTGATTTCCGCGGGTGGGATTTTTTCTCATCGTCACTCGGTGGTGGGGATTGCATCAGTCTGCCCTTTGCTATTTCTTGTTCCTTTTGCATCCGCAATTCTAACTCCAACACTTCGCCTTCTTTGAGCTCGTGTGTGGGCAATGCATCCCTATCCTCTTCGGTGCGGATATTATCATACGTGGTAGCTTGCCAGCCCGGCTGGCCCTCGCTGCCCGGCACACTGGCATAAAACAGATAGTTCCCCGCAGGAACTTGTTTCTCGCCGATGCCCTCCGGAGAGAATTCCACTATGTTTGGAGTGAAGTAATGGTGGTTGCGACGGGGCCGTGGCGAGGGATTCACAAATCCTTTGGTTGGCTTTTCAAAATTAAGGGGCTCACCTGTTTTGTCGTCAATCAACTGAATCCGGACGCGCCCGCCGCGAGTCATCAATAAATCAGGTGTCTCGGTCGTCTCACCGCGTTTTAGCGCGACACCTTCGATACCTTGTGTGACCCAGCCAGCAGTTTCAGCTACACATGAATACTTTCCAGAGGGAAGCGACTCGAAACGGTAATTTCCCTCTTTGTCAGTTCGGGCTCCGGTGGTCTGGAAATTGAACTCCCATCCCCAGTCAGGGGTCATGTCACGTTGCAAGCGAACGTCGACATTTTTGGCAGGTTCGGGAGCCTTTCCTGCCTCCTGCGTGACCACTCGTCCCGTTAGCACAGCCCCGGGCTGCAATTCTACGTCTATACGACCCGGAATCTTGTCGATCGCTACCCGCTTCATGGCGAAGTCTGGATGCTTGACCCATAGCCAGCGGACCCAGGGTTTACCATCGTTTCCTGCGTAGGTTGACATGGCCGAACTGCCAGCCTGTTGGCTCTGCTCGAAATCACGTTTCATTTGTTCGGCATCGTAGGCAGCCAAATCGTCGATAGCATACTCGCCATTCGAGTCCGTCATTGCGGTGTTGATGTCGCCTGGAATACCACGAATCCTAGGCAAGGTACCTGCACTAACCCGGGCACCGACGACTGGCTCCCCTTGTCCATCGACAATCCGTCCTCGAAGGGGTTGAGCTGGAGGCATCTGATGGACGTAGGCCTCGCCATGTCGAGCAACTTCTGAGGACATTGAATTTCCGACGAAACCTGGCACGCGATTTGGCTCTCGGGAAATCACTGTAATGACGCGAATATTCTTGGGAAGAAAATAGTTATTGTCCGGCAATCCATCGGGGAATTCTTTCTCGATATCGATCACATCTTTAAACCAATATCTTCCTTCAGAATCTGTCGCGGTTGAGAAAATCACTTGCGATTCTCCATCTATACCCCTAAAGCGAGCGGCATACACCTCGACTCTTGTGTTAGGAAGTGGCTTGCCATTCTCATTGACGCAAATACCGAAGATCGTATTTGGCTGACGATTCTCGTAGAGCTTTGAGAAAAGTTTGTTTGTTCTTTCCCAGGCAGTATTCTCCGCTGCAGGTGTTTCCTTTATTACAGGTTGAGTTTCCTCTGTCTCGGCTACCTCCGCTTGCGACTCAAATGTCGGCTCCGCCGGCGTCAAAGTCACCAGTGACAACCCTCCCGCCAGCCCCAGCAGCACAACCAAAGACCCTACCCACCACTGCCGTGAACAACTCCGCAGGATCGTCAGTTTTTCATCCAACAACAGCGCTAACCGCTGCTTGAGCTGCGAGCGGGTCTCCCACAGCCCCACCGACGAAGCCAATCTCGGCACGCGACTTGTACTCGTATAACGAGCCAACTCCACCAACTCCTCGGCATACACGCTGCGGCTGGTAAGCTCTGCGGCAGCGGTGTCGGCAAGCACTTCTTGGTCGAGTCGCACTCGGCGTCGCCATAGCCAAAAGAGTGGGTGCGCCCACAGCACAACCATCAGCATTCGCAGTCCGGCCATCAACGACAGGTCGCGATGTTGCAGGTGGGCAAGTTCATGGGCCAGCACAGAGCGTATCTGACCGGTGCGAGCTTGTTCGACCAACGTGCGCGGCAGCAAGATAACCGGATCGATCAGTCCTACAGCAACCGCTACAGGCAGCTTGCTTAGCACTTTTACCGAAGGAATCGGTCTCTCCGCTGGTGTCAACTCAGTGAGTAGTATCTGTATCTTCTCAGGCGCCACCTCACCGACTCTTCGCAATCGCCGCACTTGCCATGCCCCTAGGGCAAGCCAGACAACGACGATTGCCGAACCAATCAAGTACAAATAGATCGAAACTGCAGCCCAATCGATCTCGATAGGTTGCACCTCCGAGACCGTGCCTCTTGAGTTTTGGACAGACATGTTCTGGGCCTGCGGCGTTGGAAAATCTGTGATTTGATTTTCAGGCACATTCGTGATCAGAGTCCGCGTCGCAACCAATGGGGCAGGGGAGCGCAAATGCCAGGTGGACCAACTGGGGAGTGCGCACAATAGGGCGAGCAAACCGAGACCACCCGCCGTCGCCCAGGCGAGTGCCATTCGTCGGGCGGGTTGACCCGCGAAGAGGCAAGCCAAGAGTTCGGCCCCCAGGAGCAGCGTCGCCAACAAGTAAAAATCTCCGAGCCACCGCGTAACTTCGAGCGTGTTCATGGCCTATACCTTCTTGTTTTTGCAGTGGGATCTTTCTTTAGCTTCCGCCAGCATCGCTTCCAGCTGAGCCAATTCGTCGGCAGTAATCTTGCGTTTTCCCAGCGCGTGGACGAGATATTCATCGAGAGCCCCGTCGAACACTCGGTCGAGAAAGCCGGTCGCCAGTTGGCGGAGCGTTTTTTCGCGGGTGATCGCGGGGAGATAGACGTAGGCTTTCCCTTCGCTGCGGTGAGTGACCAAGCCCTTCTGTTCCATTACTTGCAAAAGTGACAGCACCGTGGTGTAAGCCAGATCCTCCCCACTGGCATTTAGGGAGTCGCAAATCTCACGCACTGTAGCTTCGTCGTGCTCCCAGAGCACTTTGAGGGCTTCCAATTCACGGTCAGTGGGCTGAATGTCATTCATCTCTGCTCTTTCTTATTCGATTCCTTCAGCCTCTGCATCCCAGCCGGAGGGCCACACCCTCCGGTCCATTCCCGGAGCCAAGGGTGGCTCCGGCTAAGGGATTGTCTACTGGTCGTCCAGTAGGTTCTTCGCTCATTCTACTGGTTGACCAGTAGGTGTCAAGAAAGAATTTGAGAATTGTTCAGAAAAGTGTAGGCCGGAACAAGCCGTGCGCAGTTCCGGCAATGCGAATCAGATTGTGATGGCCCGCCGGAACAGCGTTAACGCTCGTTCCGGCTTACGAAGAACTCTAGCCGCTAACGCAGCTGGTTCGCCTGAGGTCTCGCGAGCAAGAGAAAACTGATAAGTAGCATGCAACCGGTAGCTGGTTCGGGAACAGGCGCGACCTGAACGCCCAAGTTATTGTGTTGCCGCTGCCAGATTAGATAATCTCGGCCATCGACGTCCCCGTCTCGGTCGGCGTCGCCAATGCCACGAGAGGCCCCGCTCGGGGTTCCGAAGCCAGTTTGCCAAGTGCTGAGGTCTGCCCCGTCCACACCACGGCTGAAATTGAAATCGCTATCGGCAAAATCGAAGAGGCGAAAATCAACTACCACGGGCAAGTGATCGAAGTTGGATGAGGAATTCCCGATGGTCACATCCAGCCGTTCCAAGCCTGTAGCTAATCTTTGAGCGGAAGTCATACTCACGGTATTGAGTACGAACTTGTTGCCCACGTCCAGGGCGCTGTCAGAATAGATTATGTAGTCGAGCCTTCCTGGATCGAAGGAGGAAAAGTCATTTCGCCATGTATAGTCAGTTGAGCCTGTTGCGTTGTGGATCGGGTGGGGATCCGTGAGAGTGCTCCCATCCCAATCGGGAGGCGAGTCGCTGCCGTAGAACCATTCTTCGTAGATGTTGCCATCAAGGAGCGTGTTGAGTGGTCCCTGTCCACCAACAATATTGAGATCCCCCAAAATGGCAAACGGCGTACCTGGAGCTAGATTCACAAGCCCCCCTGGTGTGCGCGCATCATGAAGCCAACTGACGATCGTGTCCGACTGCTGTTGTCGGAGGGCATCCTCACTGCTCCCTACTCCGCCACAACACTTATAGTGGTTGTTCATCAAGTAAAAATCAGAGGGAAACTGATCGTCAGGTAAATCCACCAACGCAATGGCTTGGGATTTGTTGCCTCCAGGATTCGTATTAGTACGTTTTAGCGACAGAGGATATTTGCTAACGATCACATTGTCGCCACCCATGTGGACATACCACGAGGCACCACCAGCGAGCGGAGCGACGGTATTCATGAGGTTCAGAAGCTCAAGGTCCGTTTTTGGAGGGTCTTCACCATAAGGAAAGCCAATCTCTTGAAGATTCAGAAGATCAGGATCAAGCGCATTCACTACCCGTGCAAACTTGGTAGCCTGCACAGCATCGCGATCGGGGAAGATGCTGTCCCACAACACATTGTAAGACACCACGCGCAAATCGGTCGTCTGCTGACGATCAATGAATGTCCCCGTGTTGCCCAACGCACAATCATGGGGTTGTTGCCAAAAAATACAGGCTAAGAATCCCCAACTAGCAAACCTACTCAAGATATTCATCTAATCCTATTCTGCATATCGAACCTGGCTTAGTGACTGAGCCTCTTTGTATTTGAAAGATTGCACTCCCTATTAGGCACATTGTACTCACCAGTCGCATTTGCGATACTGACCGGCTTCATTCTAACCCGTTAAACACAGTAGTATTTACCGCAAATATGTCTTTCCACGACTGTACAGCCCAGCTTGAAGCCTTGCTCGATGAGCGAATCCTCGTACTCGATGGAGCCATGGGGACGCAAATCCAGGCCCTCCAACTCGATGAGGCCGCCATCCGCAGCGAACGGTTCGCCGATCACGATCGCGATCTCAAAAACTTTGCCGACATACTTTGCCTCACGCGTCCTGAAGACATTACCGCCATCCATCGGCGTTATCTGGAAGCGGGGGCAGACATAGTCGAGACCAATACCTTTGGCGCCAGCCCCGTTGGAATGGACGAATTCAACCTGCCTGTGGGCTTGGTGCGCGAGATCAACGCCGCAGCGGTAGCCTGTGCCCGACAGGCTTGCGATGAATTGACTGAGCGCAATCCCGACCGGCCTCGCTTCGTGGCGGGTTCGATCGGGCCAACCACCAAGCAAACGGCAATCAGTACCAAGGTTGATGATCCTAGCTATCGTGCTGTGACCTTTGCCGAAATGGCCGACTCTTACTATGCCCAGGTGGTTGCCCTGGTCGAGGCTGGGGTGGACATTCTGCTGCCCGAGACAGTGATCGACACGCTCAATCTCAAGGCTTGCCTCTTTGCGATCGAGCGTTACTTCGGCGAGATTGGTAGCCGAGTGCCGGTGATGATCTCCGCCACTTTCGACAAGGGAGGGGCGACTTTCGTCTCCGGCCAAGAAGTCGAGGCATTTTGGACGGCCGTCTCTCACTTCCCCATGCTTTCGGTCGGGATGAACTGTGCGCTGGGTCCTGAGTTGATGCGGCCCCATCTGGAAACGCTCCAGCAAGTCGCCCCCGTGAGAATCAGTTGTCACCCCAATGCGGGGCTTCCCAACGAGATGGGGCACTACGATCTCAGTCCTGCTCAGATGGCGGAACTCGTTGGCGAATTTGCTGACGCGGGTTGGCTTAACATCGTCGGCGGTTGTTGTGGAACAGGCCCCGACCATATCGCAGCGATCGCCGCCCGCATGGAAGGAGTTCGCCCACACAAACCTGCGAGTGTCGAACCTCTGCTGCGTTTGAGTGGCACGCGGCCGATGACGCTTCGCCCCGAAAGCAATTTCCTCATGATCGGCGAGCGGACAAATGTCGCCGGCTCGCGCAAGTTTGCGCGGCTCATCAAAGAGGAAAACTACGACGAGGCCATCGAAATCGCCCGAGGTCAGATCGAGGGAGGGGCGAATATTATCGATATCAATATGGACGAGGGTCTGCTCGATGGCGAAGCCGTAATGACCAAATACCTGCGGCTGATCGCAGGAGAAACCGACATCGCCGCGGTCCCGGTGATGATTGACAGCAGCAAGTGGACCGTCCTGGAAGCGGGTTTGCAGGTCGTGCAGGGCAAGTCGATCGTCAACTCGATCAGCCTCAAGGATGGTGAAGAAGAATTCTTGCGCCGGGCTAGGCTCTGCCGACAGTATGGGGCAGCTGTTGTGGTGATGGCATTTGATGAGGAAGGTCAAGCGGCCGACGAAGAAAATAAAGTGCGTATCTGCCAACGGGCTTACAAGCTCCTCACCGAAAAGGCCGGATTTGCCGCTGAGGATATCGTTTTCGATCCTAATATACTCACCGTCGCCACCGGCATGGAGGAGCACAACAACTACGCGGTCGACTTTATCAATGCGACTCGCCGCATCAAAGAATCCTGCCCTGGAGTCCATGTTTCTGGAGGTGTGTCAAACGTCTCCTTCTCCTTCCGCGGCAACGACGTGGTGCGCGAAGCAATTCATTCCGCGTTCTTATATCACGCTGTCCAGGCGGGTCTCGACATGGGCATCGTCAACGCTGGTCAACTCGCTGTCTACGAAGACATCAAGCCTCAACTCAAGGAAATGGTTGAAGACGTTCTCCTCAATCGCCGCCCTGATGCGACCGAGCGCTTGGTCGATTTCGCTGAGACGGTCAAGGGGAAGACGAGTATGGCAAGCGGCGAAGATCTCGCATGGCGGTCCGAGTCCGTTGAAAAGCGACTCATCCATGCTTTGCTCAAAGGGATCGTTAAGTACATCGACGAAGATACCGAAGAAGCCCGCCAAAAATACGACACTTGTCTGCAAATCATCGAAGGCCCGTTGATGGACGGCATGAGCGTCGTGGGTGACCTGTTCGGCGCCGGGAAAATGTTCTTGCCACAAGTCGTCAAGAGTGCCCGTGTGATGAAAAAGTCCGTCGCGTATCTCACTCCCTTCATGGAAGCTGAAAAGGAAGCTGCGGGAACTGTAGGGCAGGCACGTGCAAAAGTACTGTTGGCTACGGTCAAGGGAGACGTGCACGACATTGGGAAGAACATTGTCGGCGTGGTACTCGGCTGCAACAACTTCGAAGTAGTTGACCTGGGCGTGATGGTCTCCTGCGAAAAAATCCTCGAAACGGCTATCGCCGAGAATGTCGACGTGATTGGCCTTTCAGGTCTCATTACTCCCAGCCTCGACGAGATGGTGCATGTTGCCCGAGAAATGCACCGCACTGGAAGCGAGAGACCCCTTTTGATCGGTGGCGCGACTACCAGCGCAAAACATACGGCCGTGAAAATCGCTCCGGGATACGAGCACTGCGTGGCCCATGTGCTCGATGCGTCGCGTTCGGTCGGCGTGGTCGAGAAACTCATCAGCGAGGAAAACAAGCCCCTCTTTGAGGCAGTGAATCGCAAATTGCAGCAGCAGTTGGTGGAGTCCTACGCCAAACGCCAAGCAGTCCCCTTGGCTCCCTACGACGAAGCCTGCGCCAAACGATTCACTTGTGATTGGTCGAAGACCGATATCCCCACACCTGCTTTCACGGGCACACGGGTCATTGAAGATTTCCCGCTTGCCGAGTTGCGGGACTATATCGATTGGTCCCCGTTCTTTCTCACTTGGGAACTGAAGGGCAAGTATCCGAAGATCTTTGAGGATGCAAATTTGGGGACAGAAGCCCGACGCCTGTTCGACGAAGCGCAGGCCCTCTTGGACCGCATATGCAACGAAGAACTGCTCCAGGCCCGTGGCGTCTATGGATTCTGGCCGGTCGCCAGCGTAGGCCAGGACATCGTCGTCTATACGGATGATTCGCGCACCAAAGAACGTTGCCGGTTCCATGGGCTTCGCCAGCAGTGGCAGCGCAAGGGGCAGGACACGTTTTACTCCCTCGCTGACTTTGTCGCGCCAGTTGAAGCTGACAGAGCTGACTACCTCGGTGCCTTCGCGGTCACGACGGGGTTGGGCTGCGACGAACTTGCTGCCGAATTCTTGGCCGACCACGACGATTTCAATTCCATCATGGTGAAGGCATTGGCCGATCGACTCGCCGAAGCCTTTGCCGAGTACCTCCATGCACGCGTTCGTAACGAGTGGGGCTATGGCAAGAGTGAACAACTCTCGAGTGAAGACTTGATCGCCGAGAAGTATCGCGGTATCCGTCCCGCACCAGGCTACCCTTCTCAACCAGATCACACCGAAAAGCGTACGCTATTTGAGCTCTTGGACGCCGAAAAGCAAACGGGCATCTCCCTGACCGAACACTATGCCATGCACCCGGCGGCTAGCGTGAGCGGGCTGTACTTTGCTCACCCCGAGGCCAAGTATTTTGCCGTCGATCGCAT
The DNA here is from genome assembly GCF_008065115.1 of Bythopirellula goksoeyrii. Taxonomy (NCBI): domain Bacteria; kingdom Pseudomonadati; phylum Planctomycetota; class Planctomycetia; order Pirellulales; family Lacipirellulaceae; genus Bythopirellula; species Bythopirellula goksoeyrii. The sequence continues at coordinate 2,849,553 of NZ_CP042913.1, forward strand.
CTCGCCGGAGCAAGTCGCCGACTACGCAGAACGCAAGGGAATGACAGTCAGTGAGGTCGAACGCTGGCTCGCTCCTAATTTAGGCTACGAACCGAGCTGAACCAACAGCCCGGGGATTGCCACCCACGTGCGTTTGGCAAGTTAAGGTGTTTCGGCGGGTTCCTTTTCCTGTGCCGGTTTCTCCGCTTTCTGGAAGTTGAGCGCGGCAGAGTTCATGCAGTAGCGAAGACCTGTTGGTTGGGGGCCATCGTCGAATACATGTCCTAGGTGGGCATCGCAACGCGCACAGCGGATCTCGGTGCGAACCGAGAAGAATGATCGGTCCGAATGCTCAGTGACGTTTTTCACGTCAATGGGCTTGAAAAAACTGGGCCAGCCGGTGCCCGATTCATACTTGGTTTCCGAACTGTACAAAGGCAATCCACAGCGGACACACTTATACAGACCGGGCTTCTTGTTGTCCCAATACTCGTTCTTGAAAGGCCGCTCCGTCCCCGCCTCGGTGGTTACGTGGTATTGTTCACGGGTAAGTTTCGCTTTCCAATTGACGTTTTTCCAATCGACCTCGTCGGGGTTCTTCGCTTCCGCTTCCGTCTCTTCCATCGCGGCAATTTCCTTCCGCGTTTTTAGCTTGTCGTGAAAAACATTGCGAAACTTCTTTAGTTTCGGCTGAATCACGCGCCTGCAATAGGGTTCACGGTGGTTCAAAGCAAAGTAGTCTTGATGGTAGTCCTCGGCTGGATAGAAGGAGTCAAACTTGGTGATCTCGGTAACAATCGGATTGGAAAAAGCACCCGAGTCATCGAGTTTCTGTTTGTATTCTTCAGCCAAACGGCGTTGCTCATCATTGTGGTAGAACACGGCCGACCGATATTGCGTTCCTACGTCCGCGCCTTGCTGATTCAAAGTTGTGGGATCGTGTGTCTTCCAGAAGACTTCGAGCAATTCTTCAAAACTAATCTCCTGGGGATCGTACTTCACTTGGATCACTTCGGCATGCCCGGTTAGCCCGGTCGAAACTTCCTTGTACGTAGGGTCCTTGGATCTGCCGCCACTGTATCCGGAAATAGCGCTATGAACCCCCTTGAGTTCGCGAAACACCGCTTCGGTACACCAAAAACAACCATTAGCAAGTGTGGCTGTTACCAGATTCTCTATAGAGTCAGTTTTTTCTTTTTCTTGCATATCAGGTGTCTCCGCGAGAACGATTGGTGTAGGTTGCGAGATTAGCGCCGCCCCACCGAAGAACCCAGCTATAGCCAGGGAAAATAGTATGAATCGAGTGTTTTGCTTAGTCATCTAGAACCTCCGCAAAAGGGAATCGAGAGTCTACGCGGCGCTCTGCCACCTTAGCTTTAGACGCCGTAAACTGATCATTCTTACGGATTATATCCCCAGAACAGGGAAAAGTCACACCGATTTCAGCAAAAGGCACATCGAGTGTGCATGTCATTAAACTGGACGCTTATTCAGAACGAACCAAGATCGAGCGCTCACCGTCGTTCACGCGCCCCGGGCGAGCTGGAGGAGCTTGTGGCTTAGGGGGAGGCAACTGCTCGGCCGTACTTTCCGTTATGTCGCTTGGACCCGGGCCCGCAGGCGCATCGGAGGTCTCTGCAGCATTGCCCAGCTTTGGACCGACTGTGCGATTGGCCAGCTCGGCCAAAATTCCCCGCGTCTGGGCAAAGCTCGCCAGGCTCGATATTTGAGAGAATGCTGGGTTCTTGGCCACGCGATTAAACCGATCCAGGGAGACTTCTAGTGCATCTGGATCCACTGCCTGTTCGTCGACGACTTCGGGCGGCAACTCGAGAAACCCTTGCCAGCTCTCTGCCGAGCTGAATTGGTTTAACTCGTTCTGCAAGGCGCCATCGACATTAGCCAGCGCAGTCTGCAAGCCATCCATGTCTAAAGCAGCCAAGTCAGCAATTGAAAAATTGGGAATCAGGGGTGCTCGTGTCGCAGTCGCCTGCCTCAAACCAGATGCAGCCCGACGCGAGGCTAAATCTCTCGCCGGTGCTCCAGCTTCCTTCGCATCAGGAGACGCCGGTGTAGGCTGTTTGTCTTCCTGGGCGACGAGGTCCTCTTGAGCCCGAAGTCGCCTTGCCAGTAGTCCCCGCAGGCGCGGAATCGGAGCGGCAGCAGGATCTCCTGGTGTGGCCTCGGGCGCCAAAGCTGCCGCGCGACGCTCACGCAGCCGACGAATGATCTGACCTTCCACCTGGGATACCAGGAGAGTGTGAGAAAACAACAATAGTAGAATACATGCAAAACGGCGAGACATGGTGGAATCCCTTCACAACGAAGTTGAATGACTTGATAAGTCGGCAGGATGTTTTCGGAGGGCTCTCATTGTAGCGAATCAGGCGTCAAAAGGGCAGAGGGCTCATTCCCCTGAAAATCAGCCGATTTACCCCGAAATCCTAAGTATTGGCCCACCTAAAACCCTCGACCGTCGGTGAATCCTCGGCTGCTGAACCCGGGCCTTCCTTTTTGACGCCGCTGTTCTTGCCGAATCGGACTGCGGCGTTGCATGCCACGGCGCGCCGCATTTTCAAGTGCTTGTCCAGCAATGTCCAACAGCACTCGCATCAAGACATGGGAGAAATCCCCCTGATAATGTCGGTCCCTTCGCGTGGGGGGTTGGTCGTACCAGGGAGGAGCGAACTCCTGGGCAGATCGAATGGCAGACCAGAGTTGGTCACGGTCGATACGGCCACGCACGAACTCTTCCAAATAGGATTCAATTGAAAAATCATAGGGGAAGTAAGAGCGGCTCGAATCGAAGTCCCCTCGATGGAACTGCTGCCAGACTGCTTGCAGATCAGAAGTGCGTTCTCTCCAAACTTGATGTTCGTGAGTCAGTTTCGAGGCTTCTTGTTTATTCTCATTTAGTTCCTTGCCAAGCCGCACAATCTCTGCCACGATCTCGTCGTCATCGGGTTCAGGGGTCGAACGCGAGGCATTTTCCAACCGCCAGTCTTCAAGATTCGAGAGGAACACCTTCATGCGACTCACGGCTTCCTGGTAGTATTCGTTTTGCGAACCTTCCAAGGTGATAAGTTCTTGACGATGTTTATCGGTGAGCGCTTGTTGATTGGAGATCGCAGCAACCACGCGATCCCGTCGGTCGCCAACTTCCTGCCCCTCACGCATGACCGTTGTTAACCCCACCTCGTCGTCATAGCGATCCTCGATCGCCTCGACCTGTTCCATGAGTCCGTTGAATTGGTCGCGGCGGCGGATCACTTCTTGAGCGACCAGTTCGGGTGTCACTCGAAGAAAATCATAACTTCGCCTCGCACGTGGATACTTGATCATCTTGGCAACCCAGCCATCGAGCGTCTTCGTTAATCCCGTCTTCATGTATTCGGATGTTCCATACGCACGATCGTGGAGATATTTGAACAGGCGACTCTTCTCATAGGAAGGCAGCTTCTCAGCGGCTTCTGACTGAATTTCCGCAACTCGTTGCTCGTTGCGATTGAGTTCCTTCTCGGCAATGAGCGCTTCCTTACTTAATCGCTGGAACTCTTCATCTGTTTCCAAACGTTGGGCGACTACTTTCTCTAATTCTTCTCGTCGAGCCACTTTCTCATTCAGCCGCTCGGTGATTTCCTCAAGCTCCGTTTCCAGGCGTGATTCTTCGGCAGCATCGGCCTGGAGAGTTCTTTCGATTTCCCGCTCATGTCTTTGCTTCCTGCCGAGTATATCTGCGAGTTGATTACGGACTTCGCCAAAGCTCCCTGCGATAGTCTGCTGATCAATATTTGGCAAATAGTGCTGTGCCAGATGCAATAGCGATTGTCCGCGCCGTTCGACTAGCTCACTCATTGAGCGTTCGTGTTGGTTCATCGCAGATTGACATTCCAGCAGGTGATTGTTCACCCCGGAAACGGCCTGCTGGATCGCATGGCCTACCGATCTTCCCGATCGCGCATTCACACTCATGTTGCCCGCTGCCCCTGTAGAGTTGCAACTGCTTGGCAGGCGGCAAGTGAGCGGGTTCCGAAAGCAGGACGGGCACACCTGCCCGTCTTCGTTTCAGCGGCCAAGAGTGGCCGTTCTACGGGCAACATGACAGCGATCAACAGGGTCCACAGCAGGGCCACAATGGCGCCGATCCCAATTGCCCACTTGATGATGGTTGCTCGTCGCACGTAGATCTGCGCCATGAGCACTGAGAAGCTCCACTTGGGTTCTTCGAAAGTGTGTAGCTTGTCGTAATAGTTCTCGATTGCCGTATCGATCTGCTCGGCCGTCACCCGCTCGCCGGTCACTTTGGCCGCTTCCAGAAGTCGCTCTCTCAAACGGACTTTGATTTGGTCCAGGTTTAATTGCTCCTCGACCACATCGTGTTCTTTGCGCAGCGTCGTGGCCACGTCCATGATTCGCAGCAATTCCTCTAGGCTGAGCTGCTTTGGTTCGGTTGTGCCTATTTCCTCGGTCTTCTCGACCGGCGGATCTTGCTGTTGGGCAGGTGGTTGGGCGATTTGAATCTGTGGCATTGTGGAATGGCCGTCTAGGGAAATACTGTTTCTGATCCAACGGACTTGCTACAATCTAACGTCGTCTCCACGTAGGCAGAGATGGTCGTGAAATGGATTCCCGTCTGCGTGGTAAAGACGTAAAGACCTAATCTATCAGTTTTGAAAGCATTTTCACAACTACCATAATATCCAAATCTCGAAACCCAGTATTGCGAGAAACTAGATGGCTGCCCAAGCAACACAAAAAAAGACCGCTTCCCAGAAGTCTGAAACAAAAACCGAAAAAGGGATGCAGAAGTACCTGGACAAGGCCGTCGACGTACTCGAAAAATTTGGCATCACCAAGGACCAAGAAGTTCCTGCGGAACTGATCAAGTTGCTTGAGGAAGTACGCCATATTGATGAACCGAAGGCACTGGCTATTGCACGTACAGTCCAGCATATGAGTGCCTTCAACAAGCTCGTGCGAGACAACGTCGAGAATATCAACGTGGGGAATCGCTATCTGGAGATCAGCCAGATGTTCGATTCGATTCGCGAAGATTCCAAGAAAATGATCGACCAACTCGACGACGGCAAAATCGGCGTCACCGAGAAGATATCCAACCTCTGGATGCGATTGAACCGCGGCACTCCGCATGCCCGTTTCGAAAACATTGTCGAAGTCTATCGCGATGTCTGCGCGGATACGAAGGATCAGCTCAATCGCGAGCAGACGATTATGGATGGCTACATCGATTTCCGCTTTGCCCTCAAGGAAGCTGAGATTCTGGCTCGCGAATTGTTGGAGGAACAGTTGCCGCATTTGGAGAAAGCCAAGGCAGCACTTGCCACCTCCCAACAGGCAATCGACGAACACGAGGGGGATGAAAGTGAACTAGGCCGATTGGAGCTTGCCCGTGATGAAGCTCGCAATGAATTTCAGAAGCAAGACCGCCTTTACCAACTGGTCAAAGACATCTCAGAGAATCTGTCGATTGGTTATGACGTTGGTGAGACCCTGATCACCAAGCTCAAACAGACACATGATGTAAAAGACCAGGTTTATCGCCGGGCGGTTACTTTTTTTACTACCAACGAGCATGTTTTCACGATTCTCGGCACCGTGTACACTTCGCAGCAGGGCTTGCACGAAGCGGTCGAATCGACCGAGGCCTTGAAGCGGGGCGTGAACAAGAGCCTCGAAGACGTTGCCGAATTAGGACGAGAGTTGGAACGCGAGGCCCTCAAGGCTGGCTACGGTTCGACCGTCAATGCCGAGTCACTGGAGAAATTAGTGAGGGCGATCTCAGACTATCAGGTCGAATCATTGCAGATGATCGCTGAGCTACGCAAAGAAAGTGAAGAGAACGCCCGCGAAATCCGCAAGGTTGTCGAAGCGGGAAAGAAGCAATATCAGGACACGCTGGCGAAGTTTGCACGGGGAGATGAGATCTGAAGTTAGCCGGCGTCGTCTCAATGCCGTGCGGACTGGTACAAGTGTTCGCATCATTGATTGCAAGCAGCTATAATGGCCCGAAGAGCTCACTCTTCGGGTGAGACAGCCAGCAAGTGCAATCCACTGCGGGACCTTGCGATGAAATCTAGACTATGGCACTTCTCTGGTAGTTATCACCACTCGTTTCGTCGGGGCACCACGCTCTTGGAACTTGCCATCGTGATGATGGTAATCGGGTTTAGTTTGTTTCTGTTGATCCCGGCACTCTTGAAGGCCAACGAGGAATCCCGCGAACAACGCTGCTCAAACCGACTTCGTAAGATCATGAGAGGAGTGAGCTGCTACGAACGTGCCAACGGTCGGTTTCCGCCTGGACGACAATTCCCCGATTTGACAAGAAATGGTTTCATCCTCGGCGGATATACCAGCTATTCTGGCTTCTCGCAAACGACAGAGTATACTACAGGCTTCTACTCTGTGCACGTGTGGATTCTTCCCTATGTCGATCAGCAGGACGTTTATAAATTGATTGATTTCGAACGTGCTCAGGCCAAGCAAATGTTGTCCAACGGCCAGCCGTACAATATCAACTACGATGCCTACTCCCAGCCAATGCCTCTCTATCTCTGCCCCAGCGATCCCAATACTACGGACAACGGCATAGGCGAAAATAATTATCGCTACAATTTCGGTGGTGAGGGGCCCGGGGCAGGAACTCGCACACAATCGATGACTCAACGTGAGCCACGCCCAAGCGATCGCTATCATCCCGGGGGGAATGGAGCATTTACGATCGGTGAACAAGGATTAGAAATCCAGGAGTATTCAGACGGACTGTCACGAACCGTGTTCTTTTCTGAGCGTACGAAAGGTAATGCTACGGATCCTCTCCAAGTGATGGTGGACGACACGGCTATTGTCTTGTCTGGTCCTCTTGCAGTTACTATTAGCAACGATGTGATGCTCCAGGGATGTTTGGAATACACGCCATCGCTTTCACCATTTAACTTCACGGCAGCCGGTAGATGGCCTGCCAATAGCGATTATTGCAACGGCTGGCCTTTTGCGGGCTACGACTCGACAGAGTACAACCATGTGGCTCCGCCGAACTGGGAGGGCATTGATTGTGGGGTGAGTTTTATTCCCGACACGCCGGCCGAGCACGCGATCATAGCTGCTCGCAGTCTGCATCGCGACAGCGTGAATGTTGCTTTTGGAGATGGCAGCGTGAAGGCGATCAAGGACGATGTGGACCTCACCTTATGGCGAGCCATCGGCACGCGGAACGGTGCGGAACTTCTCCCGGGACAGCGAGGTCGCCCTGCGCGGAGAAACGGCTACCGTTAGCCGATATTGCACTTTCTTGCTTTCAACCAGTGCTCACGCGAATATCTCTGTACCCTTGAGCGCCGGCTCAGGAAATGGTTCTGCACAACGGGCACAAGTATCACGATTCCGCGGAACTTCCTGCCCGCAACTGGCACACTTCGCCACCGGCGAACCTCGGAAATGCAGCCAGTACGCCACCAGCCCCGGCACTCCTAATAGGAATACGAACGTGGTCCACAAGATTCCTCCAGAAAGATAGTGCCGCTTGTGCCAACGCATCGCCTGCCACGCTGCAATCGTAGAGAGCAAGAGCACCGTCACACACGCGGGCCATGTTTCCCGCCAAGTGCGACTAATCGCAGGCTGATAAGAAAGTACTTCTCGAGAGTTCATAAGGGCAAAAGGTCGACCGATAAACTCATAAAAACCCCATAAGGCGGGAACTGGTGCCGTTCCGGCCATCTGCCAGGCTTGGGTTCGCGGATTCGGTGGTACATAGCCCACTAGCTTAAGATTCTCGTTCCTGACTTCGGTCCCAGCTTCGTCCAACCAAATTAACTCCAGCCTCGAACCTCGCTCCCAATGCCCGTGAATAAGTTGAATTAGCATTTGCCCATTTCCGAGGGATAAGGCTCGCAAATCTGCCTGACGAAGTCTATCCGGAAGTGTGAAGACTTTCTTTGATTCTGCCGTTGGATTCCACACCTCAATCCGATCTGTATGTCTGACAGCGAGCCGGCGAACTGTTTTGCGTCGCGATTCCTCTAACGCCTGCTCCAATTTGTCATTCTGTTTTTCTTCTCCTGCTAGTGACGGCAACGGTTCGGTTATCATTGTGATTGAAATAGCGTCGGAGGTTGTCTCGAAAATACTAAGTGTGCGTTCTCGCAAATCAATCCGCCAGATGTGATCATCATCGAGTAGAAAAATGATCCAGTAGGGGGGAACTATTTCGGAGGAACCTCGCATATATCGAAACTGAGGGTTGGTACTGGGCGGTTCCATGTATCCGTTGCTCGCGAAATAAAAAGGTGAGTAGCCAGCAAGACCTCCTTGAAGGTTGAATAAATCTACGTTTTGTGGAAGTGTCTCATGAAATCCTTTGCGGTCAAAATATCCGATCAAGTGTTGGGACTGACTCTCATAACCAGCCAAATAGGCATGTCCTTCAAGTGATTTATCGCGTATCAAGTACCAATAGACTGCGGGATTTCCTGTGTCTGTCGTACCGCCAATGCGCGACCGCCACTCGATCGGGTAAGAAAGCAGAGCAGGCTGCTTGGGGCGATTCTGCAATCCTTGGAAATAGAGGGAATTCTCTTCCTCTTGAAGCTCCACTTTCTTTCCATTCAGAGTTCGATAAGTTCTTTTTGCGTCGTAATTACCACCACTAGTTGTGACGATCAATACGGTACCATCTAAGGCTACATGCAAAGATTCATTGGCCTGGCGTTCCGAGCCTATCAGCCCACGCATTAACTGACCTCCGATGCCCCATAGAAAAGCCCATGCGATTGAGATACCTACTCCTACTACAATCGCAGACATGATCAAGGGCGTCTTGGATTCTCTCAACATGGATCATTTCCTCTAAAAGTCTCGCTCACCAGCGTAGTAGAAAATACTGACCGTGAAACAGATCACCGATGCCAGCCAAATAATCGCCGACAACCACCACCAAGGCATCAGATGAACGGCATAGCCTGCAGCGATACCAGCGATGGCTGGAAGAAGTCGCGAACCAAACCACTGACCAGGTCGCATACCACTCAGGAAGGCTCCCAGGTACACAGGTATGATCGCCAGCCCCAGTTTCCAGGCAGGCAATGTCATCGACCAGAAGTACGGAGTTGGTTGCGTCTCGGGCGTAGCCGCCCACCACCCATAAATGCCAATGAAGACTGCATTTAGGAGCAGCACCAAAACAGTACCCACGAGTAGCTTGACGATGAACACTATTTTGCGCGGTAATGGTCGATGCAACACAAAGAAAAACGTACCGTTATGCAATTCCCAGGCAGTCTGGCGGAAACCCAAGAGCAGTGCAAAGGCCCCCAAGCAGAGCGACTGACTAAAGGTTTGAGCGCCGGCCGAGAACGGAAAGTAGGTTTGTCCCGCATAGGTCCAAGGGAGCAACGCGACCCCAATTAGATCGAGAAATACATACCCCAATCCTAATACCGCCAAGGCAACGATCCCCAACGACTCACGCAGCTCCTTGATCGCTAGTGCTTTGAGCATCGCGTTTCTCCTGTCCAAAGAGGGGTAGCGACCGGCGGCGGCCGCGAGTGTATTCGATAAAGGCTTCTTCTAGGTTCAAGTCGACGACTTCGATGTTCCGCGGTCCGAGTGCCTCGATTGCCGACCGCTGAAGATCGTCGTAGCCTACCAATACGAGTTCCAATTGATTGCCCAGATTCCAGCTTTGTACGAGTCCCGGGCAAGCAAACCCCTCTGGGGCTGGACCCGTGAAATCGAGCACCAGTTTTTTCACCGACTCGCGGAACTGATCGGTAGGACAATCGACACGTAAAACGCCATCGACCAGGATGCCGATGCGGTCAGCCACTCGTTCGACATCTCCTAGGATGTGTGAACTGAACAGGATTGTACGTCCCTCGCGATGAATGATTTGAATCAAGGATTCGAGGAAATCTCGCCGGACTACGGTATCAAGCCCCAGGGTAGGATCGTCGAGGATCAACAACTCAGGCTCAGGGGCGACTGCCAGCGCCAGTGACACCTGCGCCCGCTGTCCGCAGGAGAGCCGCCTTAGTTTTCGCTTCGTCGGTAGTTCAAAGTGATCGAGAATCTGTTCGACGAGCGTGTCATTCCAGAGGGGATAAAATGCTCGCGTAAACCGCACCGCTTCCCCGATGGTCATCCAGTTGTATAGCGGATGGCCTTCAGCGATGTACGCAATCCGCGCGCGGGTTTCAGGCGTAATCTCAGCGACCGGTTCACCCAAGAGCTCCGCCGTGCCGCTGTCGGGCTGGACCATGCCCATCAGCATCTTGATCGTGGTACTTTTACCTGCCCCATTCCGGCCGAGGAATCCATAGACTTGTCCCCGCTGGACCCGCAGGTTGAGTGAATCGACCACTCGCTGCGAGCCGTAGTGTTTTGTCAGACGATGGGTGCGAATCGCATCAGATGTCTCTTTAGGCATTATGAGGGATTCTCCTCGACAGAAAACGTAAATCGCTCCTGCCGTTTGTGGATGAGCTGAAGGAGTTCCTCGGCAGAAAAACCGAGATGGACCGCTTCGACAAAAAGTTGGTCGAGATGTTCTTCGAGTTGTTTTTGCCTGGCCCGCTTGGTGAGATCATTTCGCGGCTCGGCGACAAACACGCCGCGCCCCTGTTGAGTGACCAGCGTCCCCTCGCGTTCTAGCTCGGTATAGGCCCGGGCAACCGTGTTTGGATTCACCACCAGTTCCCGCGATAATTGACGCACCGAGGGGAGCCGATCCCCAGGCTGGATACGACCCCTGGCCACGGCCGCGCGGACCTGATCGGTCAACTGGCGGTAAATCGGGGTCCGACTGGCTGTATCGCATTGGAATTGCATGAGTGCCTCACTGTATTATTTGTATTAGTACAGTCGTGACACGTCAATACCTCTTTTTTGAGAAAGCATCGTCGACGCTAAAATTTCACCCCAATCGCCTTGCACAAGAATGCCATATATGGCTTCGTGGTACGAAACACCGCGATCATATCCTGCACTATTGTCGGCTGCAGCAAGTCCTCATGATCCCAACTGCAAAGAGCAATGTGATCCTTCCGCTTCAAATCCTCTAAGAGCGGGTGATCGGCCTCGTATCCCCGGGGTGGCCGCTTGAGGCTCTCGCCTCCTAGTTCAAACTGAGCCCGGAAAGCCTTGTTACCCTTGACCCGTTTCCATGCGGTTTGCTCGTCGTCAATCGCCTCGCGGATATTGCTGAGTGTTTCTGAATCGGGATGCCACACTCCCGCACCGAGAAACACTTCCCGCGGATCAACATGGAAGTAGAAACCCGGGGCATGAACATCTTTTCCTGCTACATGGCGAAAATGGATCCCCAAATTCGTCTTGTAGGGCTTCTTGTCTTTCGAAAACCTCAAATCGCGATGAATCCGCATGAGCGATCCGCCGGCCTTTTTCGGTATTGCAGCGAAATGCGGCGAGAGCTTCATAAGCGGCCCGGCCATCGCCGCAATGAACTCGAGTGCAGGCCCGCGAACCGAGTCTTCATACCGCTGGCGATTTGCCTCGAACCACGTGCGATTGTTGTGGCGAGAAAGTTCGCCGAGAAACTTTACCAAGTCCGCAGGGAAACCCTGAAAGGAATGTTTTGCCATTTTTAGTGGTCCTTTTGTCTTCTCGTGCCTAGGCTCAGCCTAGTTACGCGATGGATTCGAGGCTCCGCCTCCTTCTTTTTCACACCTTCAAGCCACGTTGTAGGCGGGCTGCTTTCCCAGAGATGGTACCTGTTGGGCATAGCATTCTCAGGCAGTGCCTGGGAACAAGTCGATTTGACGCTGGAGAGTTTACCTCACAGACGTCGATACCAATACTACAACCCTCCCGACCGTATGGAAGCGCGCCGGTAGAGTTTACCCCACCCGCACCCTCTGGTGCCACAACCAGCACAGTCTTCAAAGCTTAACAGGTCCAAGGATGGACACTCGCCAACGCAACCAAATGCTTGCGCTCACCTTGCTTACTTTTTCGGTAGGTTGCGGCCTCAATACGGCTGTCCTGCAGAAAGGTGGTAACGGTCGGTGCGGCGTCTTATTGAATTACTCTTGCGGGGCCAATCCGTGCGATCCCATCGATCCGTCGAAGCCGACGATTGTCATCACGCATGGCTGGAACCCATTGCCAAACAAGATCCATACGACGTTTGGCTCATCCAGTGCACAGGCCCTCCGATGCCGTTGCGGCGACAGCTACAACATTCTCAGTTGGGACTGGAATGCCGTAAAGATCTCCACCTTTAAGGACGAGCCCCAGCGTGTGGGACGACAACAAGGACGCATGTTGGCTTGTGCCCTCCGAGCACGCGGCGTAAATCCCCGCTGCACACAGATAATCGCCCATAGCCTCGGCACACTTGCTGCCGCACAAACTGCTTGTTGCATGAGCGATCAAGGACCTTTTGCCCAATTGACGTTGCTCGACCCACCAACTGGCATGCACGATGAGATCTTCTGTAAACTGGCCGTCTCCCACCATGCGCGGATCGTCGAGAATTACTGGGCCCCCGGCATCAGTGGCTACGGTGAAGAAGTCTGCTGCCCGGGAGTTAGGAACTACTGTGTTGAGGGGGACCACCCAGTGCTCGGCATCGTTGACCTGAGCATCTCCAACCACGTCGGCGTCATGCGTTGGTACTACGACACGATGCGTTGCCCCAACATGCCCTGTGGCTTTCAAAACAGCGTTTTCGTGAACTGTTGTGGATGTGAACACTGTGTCTGCCCCGGGTGCGTGCAGGGTGAACGGACAGCCGTTCCCACGGAGCCTCCCGTCCCTCCAAGCGACTATCAACCAGACTTGGCCGAGGTAGAGATTCTTGAAGGAAGCGATCTGCTGAACTAATGATCCTTCAGTGGTGCCTGGCCCGGCCCACGCAAGCGATAGATCGTCACCTGGTCTTCATCTACCCGAAATAGGAGCCGATAGGTAAGCCCACTGCGAGTTCTAAACAGAAGTTGCCGCAGTGCGAAATCGAAGTGATTGCTCTCTTCAGCTAATCCGTAGATTTGCGGATCCTTTTCGAGTCGTGTGAGGGCTGCTTCATATGCAGCCTCCCAACTCTCGGCACTTTGAGGTGAGCGATCATGTATGTAATCAAAGATTCGTCTACGCTCTTGAGCTGCGACAGGGAGGATCCGTACAGTGTAGCTCAAGCCTTTTTTCCTGCTGAGCGTTCCGCTCGGAAATTTGCAAGCTCCGTGCGGGCTAACTCACCACGGTGACCCGATTCATATTCTGCATGTGCTTCTTGAATCGCTAGAAGGTCTTCACCGCCGTGTCGCTCTTGCCACCAGCGATCATAGATAACGTCGAGCGAAATGTCGTCACCTTCCCGCTTAGTTATGGTCAGTGCGAAAGCGGCAAAATCGTTAATTTGATCGATAGTTGACATAATACAAGTCTAATATTGAGCTAAATGTGCGTCAAACTGCGATCATTGCAAGTTGCTGGAAATTTTTGTTGTCAGTGAAGCCCCGGTAAACTAATCCTTGTTGGAGCACCTTCTCATGTGTGTGCCAAAGTAGCAGTTTCATGGTTCAACTATTATCTTGCTGCTGGTTCGCCGCGCCAACAAAAAAAGGTCAGGGCAAGTCGATCCGTCGTCTTGCCCTGACCTCTATCCTGAAGCAAAACACGGCTGTGTTTCGCCCTCCCGTTTGTATTGATAGTATCGGCTAACTCACCCTGCGGACTGTAGACCAATTCTGCCGATACCGCGGTGCTGGCAGTCTATGATGCGACCAGATTTCTATGCCAAATCGCGGTCTTCGAAGAATAGCAATGCGAGCAGCATGGCAGCGGCGCAGTAGAGCAGGCTGTAGAGCAGGGCTAGCAGCAAATACTCCGAAGGAACGGACGAAGCGCCAGCAATCGCGCCTTCGATTTCGTAGTGGTCGAGTACTGGGAGGACAATTGATATGAGCCGTCCGATAAACTTAACGAATACAATTTCTCCAGCGGAAGATTTCACGATCAACGGACCGAGGTGGCCGAGAACGTAGATTGAGCCGCAGATAATCAAGTTGGGGAGCATAGCCAACCGTGTTGAGATCGCCACACTGATAGCGGCCATGACCACGGCTTCGTAGAAGGCCAAGATCAATCCTGGAATAATGCGAACCACCTCGATGAAGCAGTCGTTCCAGATGGGTGTCGTCTTTGCCGATTCGCGGGCGTCGTAGACGACTTTGTAGGAGACGGTCAGGAGGAATACTGTTCCCAGGATGAGAAACATAAGTAGAATTGGCCAAACAATGCCGAGAAACTTGCCGAGAATGAACTGGCGGCGGCTTACTGGTTTGGAAAGTACTGTGAGCGCAGTACGGCCCTCGATCTCGTCTGCGACTGACACACTTGCGGTCCAAAGGGCAAAGATGATGGCCAGGACTTTGATGGTCGCCATGCCGGAGGTTTTGAGCATCTTTACGTCTTCGCCAAAGGTGTTGTAGGGCACATAGACATACAGCACCAAGGCAGCGATTCCAATTAAGATTAGCAGCAAGAAGAGCGGCTGGGAGATTGCTTCTTTCGAGGTAGCGGACGCGATGATTGCGGCCTTGGGAGCGAGGAGAGTAATCAGCAGATACCCGAGATACAATCCTATTACGCTTAACGCTGCCAAGGGGAGATAGTGGACTTCTGGCATGGCAACATCGCTGGTGATGATTGCTGTCATCTTACTGGGTAGATCGGTTTCATTGGTGAAATAAAGAGTATCTACTTCGTCTTCGAAGCCACGTGGCAAGCTGCTGCCAGGGGACCATTGATAAAGTTGATTACCTTCGATCTGCAGTACGGGTTCTATGTAACCCTTGCCCTTTTCGACGTTGATTGCCAAGTCTTGATCGCTGTCAAAAGAGTATTCTTGGAGTTCATCAGGCCGGAAAGAGATTTCAATTGGGTAGTCTGGCGTATTAGCTGGTATCGTTTCGGTGATCTCAACTTGGCCTACGTCAGTAAGTCGCTTGAGTGAGTTGACCAACTCACTGGGATCCATGGTTGGCGTAGCCAACAGGGCCAAGAATCCCAAAGCCGCCAAGGTGTAGGTTACTGGCAGGAGAATGCCTTCCCGGACAGAATTCCCCACGGCAATCGCAGCGCGGCGATTCACAAGGTAGAGAATTCCCCAAAGAACGATCAGAATTGCCAGTCCAGCAGTGGTGCCCAGTGAGAGTAGCCAGATTGGTTTGAGCCAGATGGAGAGATTCGACATAGAGTTGCCAACTAAGCTAGATGAATGTAAGTGTTATGGGACGAAACTAGGTATAAATACGACTAATGGCGAATGCGAAATGTGTGGAATTCTCCGGTGGGAGGACGTCGGTCGACAGCAGTGCTACGAATGCAATTAGCTAGTCGTTCGTCGATCGCTTGCAAAAATGCCTGCAATTCTTCGGTCGTTCCTTCGACATTCAGTTCCACTCGACCGTCGGGAAGGTTCTGCACAAAACCGGTGACAGCATAATTGTTGGCTATTTTCCTCGTTGTGTAGCGGAAACCTACTCCCTGCACTCGGCCAGAATAGAAGACTTGGCGCCTTTCGAGGTCCATCTATCCATTCCTTTTCTGCACTCACGCCTTCTCATATTGAGAACTGCAAACATTCTAATATAGCTAGCGGAGGGGGCTTGTTCCAGGCTTGGCTGAAATACGTCAGGCTCAGGCTATAGGGATTCCAGGTTGCAACCTAGGTTCCCGTCTAGAGATAGAGGCTAAGGCCATCTTGACCCTCTACACAGGGTTTCGTAGCCTCAGCGAACCATGGATGGGAGATTACCAGCTCGGGGCGCTAGAAGTCAGTATCTAAGACTGCGCTTGTTCTTAGCTGGTGTCCTCCTGACAATAGTCGCAGGAATCTTCTCCCCCACTGAAGCATCTGAGAGTGCCCCTCAAGCTGGCCTCTTGGTTCTCACCAACGGGAGCGTCCTAGAAGGTGTGGTCAGCCTGGAGGGCGAACACTATCGCGTCATGCTGCCCAAAGGCGAATTGCAGGTTCGAGTGACCCAGGTTGATTTTTTCTGCAAAAACCTAGACGAAGCTTACGAACGCCGACAGGAACGAAGTCGGGGAAACTCGGTTGACTCGCATGTTGAGCTAGCCCAGTGGTGTGTGCAACAAGGGATGTTGGAGCATGCCATGGAAGAAATCTCGCTGGCTCGGTCACTCGATTCGCAACATCGGATGCTGGAAGTTCTTACGAGGCAGGTCGATCAATTGCGATCTAATAATACCAAAATTGTCGATACAGAATTGGAGCCCGCCACAAATCCAACAGAAAGTGAGTCCACACAGGTCACAACTGTTTCAACTGCTCACGAGATTCCGCAGTGGGCACGAGTGGAATTCGTACGGCGCATTCAGCCGATGTTGATTCACACTTGTGCTACTGGAGGCTGCCACTATCCGGGCTCGTCATCCAAAATGCAATTGGATCGTGAAGCACTCGCGGGAATTGGAAATCCTGACCTGATTCAGCAGAACCTAGATTCAGTTGTGCGACAACTTAGCTTTGATGATTCAGAATCGAGTCCTCTGTTGGCTCGCGGGCTTGCGGTGCATGGCAAAGAGGGACAGAAGCAATCTGAGGCATTCACGCCGCGGCAAGTAGCCATCCTGAGAGCATGGTTTACGCAGCTTGTCAGCGAGCAGATCGATATGGAGGAGTCATTATACACTGGGACAAAGCAAAACGAATCTGCCACGAATTCGGGAAGTATCGCGCAGCAACAGCATGAAGGTGCTAAATCCAGACACTCTGGGGCGCGAGATCCTTTTGACCCCACCCAATTCAATGACCGACAGGCTTTGCCGGCGGACAAACCTACCGCCGCTACTCCATTACCTCAGGAATTGGAACACCAACTGGATCGCCCAACGGTGGCAATTCCCTAGCTGGGCCGTAGGCTGCAGATTGATAGCCGCCCGAGAGAACCGATCCAGCCCTTCCCTGCACGTGGGAATAAGGCCCGTCGAGAACAGGCTTTCCATAATCGGTATAGCTGCAACACATTTTGCAGCCTGTAAAAAGCAGCATCGCTAATAGCGTAGCCGCACATTTCATGCGTGACATGGCAGTAGTTCCCCCCTGAAAGCCATGAATTACCGATGCGCACCAGCGGCGCATCAGAATAGGACGTCACTGTTGCATCGACATTTTGGAGCAGATGCGCTCAGAGAAATGATTGGGGTGCTAGCAGATGGGCCGGCGATGCCTAGCAGCGCGGTTATTTGATTTGAATTGTGTTCAGCACTTCGTCAAGGCATTCCACCATGAAGTCAGCATCTTCTTTGGTGATGCACATGGGGGGTTTGATACGCAAGGTGTTGCCGAAGAGGCCACCCTTGCCGACGATCAGGCCGCGGTTTTTGCACTCTTCCATTACAGCGGCTGCTTCCGTATTGGCGGGTTCCTTGGTCTTTCGATCCCGCACGAGTTCCACACCGAGCATAAGGCCTAATCCACGGACTTCACCGATGAGCGGTTGCTTTTCTTGCAATTCCAAAAGCCGATTCTTAAGATGCGAACCGACTTCAAGGGCATTCTGCTGGATGTTTTGTTCGTCGATAACTTCTAGCGTGGCGAGTCCCTGGGTCATGCTGATCGGATTGCCACCGAAGGTGTTGAAGTGGATGCGGTTCTTCATCACTTCAGAGATTGGCTCGGAGGTGGTGAAGCCACCTAGAGGAATTCCATTGCCAATACCTTTGGCCATCGAGATACCGTCGGGGACCACGTCGTAATTCTGGTGGGACCAGTAGTGGTGTCCTGTACGGCCAAAGCCACCCTGGACTTCGTCGGCAAAGCAGAGGCCGCCGTGCTGACGGACGATTTCGTAAACCACTTTGAAGAAATCTTTAGGGGGCGTGACTGTGCCGCCGACCCCCTGAATTGGTTCGCCGATAAAGCAGGCGATTTCGCCTGGTGACTGATATTGAATTACATTCTTCACGTCGTAGGCACATTTCAGATCACAGGAAGGATATTCCAAGTCGTAAGGACAGCGATAACAATACCCCGGGTTGGTGTGGAGGACGTTGAGCTGCGGATTGGATTTGAACTTCCAATTGCCGTGGGCTGTGAGCCCCATGGGGATCGAAGTGCCGCCGTGGTAGCCATTGCGTAAGGCGATCACCGGTTCATTGCCAGTGTATTCGCGGGCTGAGAGAATCGCTACTTCGTTTGCTTCGCTGCCGCTGTTGGTAAAGTAGCTTCGGGTGAGCCCTTCCGGCATCTTGCTGGCTAGCTTCTCAGCAAATTGGGCAATCGCAGGGTGCAGATAGATGGTGGTCGTGTGTTGCAGGCGCCCCGTTTGTGCTTGTACTTTTTCAATAATCGTTGGATGACAATGGCCGACGCTTACGGTGACAATCCCTGCGAAGCCGTCGAGATAGCGTTTACCTTTTTCATCCCACAGATATTGCATATTCCCTTCGACGATCATGAGGGGATCTTGATAGTAAGTTAGCACGCCGGGCGATACATACTGGTGCCGTAGGGCAATGACCTCGTCTCGCGTTGGGCCTTCGTAGGGCGTAGGAGTATGATCGCAGATGGGGAGTTGTAGGCTATCGTTGGTGGCACTCATTGCGATTCCTCAGCGAGAGAGAGGATAAGGGACGGAGAATCTCTCTCCTAATTCTAACGACTGCCATTGACCCTGCCCAGCACAGTGAATTAACTGGAGGCATCCAAAAAGGCTACTTTGCGGGAAACGCTTATTCGCTTTCACAATTTGCGATTCCAAACTCTTTAGCTTGCCGATCAATTCTGAATATTTAGGAAACGAAGAACATGGCCAATCCATCGGCTGACCAAGTCGCGCACGACGATGGGATCCAAGAACTTACGACCGATCTGTCGCATTCCCCATACTATAGCCATGATATGGCCCCAGTTCCGCGCTCTGGTCGAAGGTGGTCGACCCGCGACATGGCCGTGTTATGGATCTCGATGGCGGCTTGCGTGCCGACGTATATGCTCGCCTCGGGTATGATTGATGAAGGAATGAATTGGTGGCAAGCAATTATCACGATATTCCTCGGCAATGTGATCGTTCTTGTTCCCATGATTCTAAACGCACATGCTGGCACGAAATACGGCATACCCTTTCCTGTCTATTGCAGGCCCTCGTTTGGAATTCTTGGTGCCAACGTGCCGGCATTGCTTAGGGCGCTGGTAGCCTGCGGGTGGTTTGGTATTCAAGCTTGGATTGGCGGGGCAGCGATTTACCAAATCATCGTCTCGTTCGTGCCCGCGTGGAGTTCGTTGGAAAACCTCCCATTCATCGATATCAATCTCGCGGAGGTCGCCTGTTTCATGTTTTTTTGGGCTATCAACATGTGGGTGATCTACATGGGTGTGGAATCGATTCGAGTTCTCTTGAACATCAAAGCGCCCCTTTTGATTGGGCTGGGCCTCGCACTCTTAGCGTGGGCCTACGATGAGGCCAATGGATTTGGAACCATGCTCTCGAAACCCTCGGCCTTTGAAGTAGGCGGCTCGAAGGCTGGAATGTTTTGGCCTTTCTTCTTTGCTTCTCTGACAGCGAATGTCGGATTTTGGGCGACACTTTCGCTCAATATTCCTGACTTTAGCCGCTATGCCTATTCACAGCGCGATCAGGCACTGGGCCAGGCATTGGGACTGCCAACTACGATGGCGTTGTTTTCGTTCATCGGGATTGCTGTCACCGGAGCGACGGCGGTCATCTATGGCGAAACTATTTGGGATCCCGTCATCTTGCTCACCAAATTCAAAAATCCCGTTGTGCTTGTCGTGGCGATGGTAGCGCTTTGCATCGCCACGCTCGCCACTAACATCGCCGCCAACGTTGTTAGTCCTGCCAACGACTTTGCCCATCTTGCCCCTCGGTGGATATCTTTTCGCACAGGGGGATTCATCACGGGATTGATCGGGATACTGATGCAACCTTGGAAATTGATCGCCGATCCCACCGGGTACATCTTTCGCTGGTTGGTGGCGTACTCAGCTTTGCTGGGAGCCGTGGGAGGCGTACTGCTTGCCGACTATCTAGTTCTACGAAAGACTCAACTTGATCTGGACGGGCTTTACCGCCGCGAGGGACCCTACTGGTATCGGAGAGGATTTAACCCCATGGCGATCATCGCGATGGTGCTCGGTATTGCGCCCTGCGTGCCGGGATTTCTTGCCGCGGTATCTGATCATTGGAAAGAATCTGTCCCCGTGTTTTGGGCTGATCTCTACCACTACGCCTGGTTCATCAGTTTTGGGGTGTCGTTTGTGGCGTATCTGGTGCTAATGAAGATGAAACCTGTTAAAATGTGATAGGGCTGCAGGAGGTTATCCATGAGTACCAGCGAACGAACACCAACAGTGGTTTCTTTTGGCGAAGACGTCTTAGATAGGATGGTTTTGGCAGTGGAGAACGTACGTGATCGTTTGCGAAGGGCTACCGTTGCCTTGGAGGCAGCAAATGTGCCCTATGCTGTAATTGGTGGCAATGCAGTTGGAGCCTGGGTCTCGAAAGTCGACCCTACGATCGCCCGCAATACTGTAGACGTTGATCTGCTGGTCAACCGTACAGATTTTGATTTAGTGAAAGCAGCTTTGGAAAAAGCCGGATTCGTTTATCGCCATGTAAAGAGCATTGACATGTTTCTCGATGGCCCTGGTGCCCGCGCGCGAGATGCTTTGCATATTCTGTATGCAGGTGAAAAGGTACGAGGAGATGATCTTTCACCCGCTCCTTCTCTGGATATCTCTGCGAGTCACGACTCCTATCGATTGCTTGACCTGGAACCGCTCTTGATGATGAAGCTGACCTCTTTTCGACGCAAGGATCAAGTCCACATACAAGATTTGATCCAAGCCGGCCTCATCGACAACTCCTGGATTGCTAAGTTTCCACCAGAACTTGCAATGAGATTACAAGCAATCTTGGATGATCCTGAGGGTTAAAATCACCCAGCCACAATCTCGTCGTAGCTATCCGGCCGTCGATCGCGGAAGAATTGCCAGGTATTGCGCACCTCGCGGATCATGTCCAGGTCCATGTCGGCAATCACGATGGCGTCGCCGGAACGGTCGGCTTGGGCGACGAACTGGCCGCGGGGGTCGCAGAAATAACTTTGGCCATAGAACTCGCCGATTCGCCAGGGTTCTTCAAAGCCAGGGCGATTGATGGCACCCATGTAGTACTGATTTGCCACAGCGTGTGCAGGCTGTTCAATCTTCCATAGATACTCGCTCAAGCCTGCAACGGTCGCCGACGGATTAAAAACAATTTCGGCTCCGTTGAGTCCCAGGCAGCGTGCTCCTTCGGGAAAGTGGCGGTCGTAGCAAATGTAGACACCGACTTTGCCAACTTTCGTTTCGAACACTGGGTACCCTAAATTGCCGGGACGGAAGTAAAACTTTTCCCAAAAGCCAGGATTGCAATGGGGAATGTGCATCTTGCGGAATTTGCCGAGGTACTCGCCTGTCGAGTCGATGACTGACGCTGTGTTGTAATACACGCCAGTGAGGTCTTCCTCGTACATGGGGACAACGATGACCATCTTATGCTTCTTGGCCAGGTCTTGCATCAGCTTGGTGGTTGGACCGTCTGGTATTCTTTCTGTCAGTTCATACCACTTGGGATCCTGCTCGGCACAGAAATAGGGGCCATAAAAAAGTTCCTGCATGCATACGACTTCGGCCCCCTTATCGGCAGCCTGGGCGAGCAGGTCGACATGCTTGTCGATCATCGCCTGCTTCACTTTTTCAACACCTGAGGTGACCGGCTCACAAAGGGTCGCTTGAATCAAGGCACCGCGGACATTTCTGGGCATCGGAATGCCTCCTCATAAAATCAGGCAAAGGAACTTAACGAGACCATACGTACCAACCGCAAGTTGGCAGTTAAATGTCTAACTACGACTGTAAGTACCGAATTCACTAGGGTATGATAACCGTATGAATTCTAGCTGACTACTACCCATTGCTATTGTCAATGGTGTATACCCGCAAGCGTTTCAACTAAAAGCTTTTCCATAGAAGCAGATCATTCACTTAGAGGTGAAATCATGTCTAGCGTCGCAGATGCCGCCATACCCGTCGTTCCCGTTCTTCAATCTGGCAAGTGGCACAAACACTCCAGCAATGCGGGAGGCGATGTCTACAATCCCTCCACAGGTCAGGTGATTGCTCGAGTGCCGTTTTGCAACACCGACGAAACAGCCGGCGTGGTCGCAGCAGCGGCCGAGGCTTTGCCAGCTTGGGGCGAAACTCCTGCGGTAGAACGGGCCCGAGTAATGTTTCGCTTCCGCGATCTGGTCGCTGAGAATTTTGAGGAGCTTGCTGCATTGGTCACACGCGAGCATGGCAAAACGCTTCCTGAGTCTCGAGCGGAAGTGCAACGCGGGATGGAGATGATCGAATACGCGTGCAGTGTTCCCACAATGCTGATGGGAGACACGCTATCTAACATCGCTTCGAGTGTCGATGCCGAAACGGTTAGACACCCCGTCGGGGTGTGTGTTGGTATTACACCTTACAATTTTCCTTTCATGGTGCCCTTGTGGATGTTTCCCGTGGCGATCGCCTGCGGCAACACATTTGTGCTGAAGCCATCGGAGAAAGTCCCTCTGTCATCTGTTCGACTGGGTGAGTTGTTGACCGAGGCGGGTCTGCCGCCTGGAGTTTTCAACATTGTGCATGGCGATCGGCATTGTGTTGAGGTGTTGCTCACTCATCCGCAAGTAGCCGCGATTTCATTCGTCGGATCGACGGCGATAGCCAAGTACATCTATGAAACCGGAACAAAGAATGGCAAGCGAGTGCAGGCCGCGGGCGGTGCGAAGAATCATCTGATTATCATGCCTGATGCCGATCTCGACCAATCGGTGAAGGCCTTGTCGGCATCTGCCTATGGCTGCGCGGGACAACGCTGTATGGCGGGGAGCGTGGCAGTAGCCGTCGGCAAAGTAGCTGATCCGCTAGTGGAAGGTTTGTGTGATCATGCAGGAGGTTTTCGGGTCGGTCCAACCGACGGCAATGAGAGTGTCGATATGGGGCCATTGATCCGCCGTGAACACCTGGAGCGGGTGGCGGGATACTTGGACATTGCAGCGACCGATGGTGCACGAGTGGCGCTTGATGGTCGTCGGGATTTTGATGGCGACGGTTTTCTCTTGGGTCCCAGCGTGTTGGATCAGGTGGAAACAGGGATGCGGGTGGCACAGGAAGAGATATTTGGTCCCGTGCTGTCAGTGATTCGTGTGGATGATTTGGAGAGTGCGCTCGAAGTGGGACGAAACTGCCCCTATGGCAATGGGGCATCGATCTTCACCTCAAGCGGCTATGCCGCACGCCAGTTCAAACACCATTTCAACGCGGGCATGATCGGCATCAACGTCGGCGTGCCAGCCCCCATGGCGTGGTTCCCATTCACCGGCTGGAATCAGTCCTTCTTTGGCGACTTGCACATTCAAGGAACCGAGAGTGTGCATTTTTATACTCGCCAAAAAATGACGCTTACCCGTTGGTTTGCCTCGGCGGAAGAATCGCACCACGATCCAGTATGGAAGACAAAATGATTGAATACTCTACTAGGAATAACATGTTGCGACAGCGAGACAAAAAGGGATAGTTAGGATTCTTTCATGCAGTACATAATTCACTTGCGAAGTTCGTCGGTCCCATTCCTGTTTTCCTGGCTACTCTTTCTGAGTCCTGGGATCTCGCATTCCGTAGCCGAACCAGTTGATGCAGATTATTTGTTGGTTGATGGAAAGATCATGGATGGCTCAGGAGAAGTCAGTCGTGTCGGCAGTGTTGCCATTCTTGGTGACCGGATCATTGCTGTTGGCGACTTCGAGAGAGGTTCGATAGGAAAGACCATCTCATGTAAAGGACTGATCCTCGCTCCCGGCTTTATCGACTTGCATAACCACAGCGATTCCTCGATCGAGGTTACCGACGACCAAACAGGCGAGACGAAAACTTCGCGTCCCATACTGGCAGATTCCACACGTGATGCGGAATGCTATCTCAGGCAGGGCTGCACGACCTTGGTCACAGGCAATTGTGGTGGCGGAGCATTGCTTGTCGGAGAATTTTACGATTCGTTGACTGAAGCGTCCCCCGGGTTGAATGTCGCTCAACTTTTGCCGCAAGGTGAATTGCGTGAAAAAGTGATCGGCTCGACCCGTCGAGCGCCGACGGATACCGAGCTGGCAGAAATGAAGAAGTTGGCTAATCAGGCCATGGAAGAGGGAGCCTGGGGAATGACGACCGGCTTGCAGTATGTCCCTAGTTCATTTGCCGACAGTGCAGAAATTGCGGCAATCGCAAGAGTTGTTGGTCAGCACGGAGGCATCTACGCCAGTCACATTCGCAATGAGGGGGATTTCTTGTTGGAGGCCATCGAGGAGGCTATTGAGATTGGACGAGAGGGAAACTTGCCCGTACATATCTCACATCTCAAATCGAGCCAACGCCCGAATTGGGGGAAAGTCCGTGCAGCAGCGGCTCTTGTTGAACGAGCCAGAGCAGAGGGTATGCAAGTGACTGCTGATCAATACCCCTATGATGCCAGTAGCACAACCATTACTGCTATGTTGCTGCCCGATGAGGAACGCGAAGGGGGAGAAAAAGCGCTGCTTGAGCGGCTCAATGATCCTGAGCAGGTGCCACGGCTGCAGAAGCTCATTGAAGAATCTCTCGAAGCAAGGGGTGCGGTGATGATTGCCCGCTGTCCCAAGCATCCTTCCTGGGTTGGCAAAATGATTCGCGAAGTGGCAAAGGCCGAGAATCGCAAACCAGCCGAAATCGCACTCGAGGTTCTGCGTTCCGGAGATGAACAAGGTGTGAGCTTCAGCATGAACGAGGAAGACGTGCGATATGTAATGACGCTTCCTTGGGTTGCCACAGCCTCGGACGGTGGAGTGAAAGTCAATGATGGGACGCGCCCGCATCCTCGCAGCTTTGGTACCTTCCCCCGAAAAATCGGTTACTTTGCCATTGAGGAAGGGGTGCTTGCTCCAGAAAATGCGATTCGTAGTGCCAGTGGCCTGCCTGCCGACATCTTGAATTTGCCCGACCGAGGCTACTTGAAGCCGGGCTACTTCGCCGACGTCGTGGCATTCGATCCTGCCACGTTTCGCGATCACGCTACGTATCAAGAGCCATTTGAACAATCCACAGGAGTGCGCTGGTTATTCGTCAACGGACAGGTGGCAATTGAAGACGGAAAACTGGGAACTACGAATGCCGGCCGGGCCTTGGTAAAGAACGCGGATTGATGCGAGGCGGCTTGAACGTGGCCAATCTCCCTTTTTAACAAATTGCCAACGATGGCTTCTCCCCACTTTGGCTCAATTACGGATTCGCCAAGCCTTCTCGCCAAACCTCGGCCAAGCGAAAGCCCGCCTGTATGGCTCGCACATGCGCAAGTTTCTTGGCAAATTCAACGTACTGGTGAGACAGATAGAGCGTAGGCAATGAAGCACGCTCTTTGATAGCGGCCTTCAGAGGCCCTAAAACTTCATGAGAGTAGGTAAAATCTTGTGCCAGCGTGCGACTCTCGCCTAGCCACCACAAGGGGTGAGAAGCTGCGGAATCTTCAAGGCTCTTTAGCCCAAATCTGACATAGCGCGGGTCTTCACTGATAGACCGCAATTGTTTTTCAAGTTGTTCTTCATTGAATTCTGCGCCAAGCAACGAATCCCAAAGAGCATGCATATTTTCACTCTGTAGCGTCGGAATTCGGTTCGCCCCCCGATCTCCGTCAGGAAATAAACCTTCGGCGTAGAGGCTTCCTGCATGGCATGGTTGGTGAGCATCTCCGACCAGATGTGCCAACCAACAGAGGGAAAGGGCTCGGTCGCTGGGTCGTCCTTCTCTGGAGGCAAAAATCTTCTTACAGAGTTCGATCGCTTGCGCAATGTAAAGCTCTTGAGTATCGAGCGACGCATCCAATGGCAACGGGCCAGGAGTCTCGGGGACACTCAATCGAGTCAGATCGCCAAGCTTGATCGTAGCCCCGAGTTGATAGTGCCAAGATGGACGATTGTAGATCGGTTGATCCCGGGCAATGTCGGGCCAGTAGCCTGCTGTGCCAATCCTCCACCGATCGGCATCGCTGATTGTCACGGGAGGTGTAAAATCCTCGTGATAGCGGGGGTGAGCTGCCAGAATCTCAAGTAGTTGCTGTTGCTCATGGGGCGTGAGTTGATCAAATGCCAATAAGGCCACGAGATGATGGCCTGACTCGAACCAGGAGAATGTCTGAGTGGGGGATACTCCCAAAGCAGCAAGAAGTGCCAGCAATAATCTCAATAGTTGTTTCATGGTTCCATTGTCACGAATAACCACGTATTCGGCAACTATTCACCTTGCTGGCCATATGACCTCAAACTCGGATTCCTCTAGCCACGGTGCTCTACGTTTCGACGTTACCCAATTCTTCGAGTTCAAAGTAAAGAACTGGGTTTTCCCTTCGTCGCAGGGTCTTACAATAGTTCGCATGAGAGCCAACGATGAAAACTTGATCGATGTTCCCGAAGTGACATTGCGAATCCCAGGTAGTTGGTCGGGTCCCGAGGAGTTTGCCGAACGATTGCCGCGTGGATGTGATCTAACTTCTGATAGACTTGTACTTGCGGATGGGTCGTCCTATGAACTCAACGCTTTGCCAGCAGACCAAGAATTTGCCGGTGTCTTCGCCAGTAGTTGTACCAAGCTGCCGAGCGAAACGGAGCGTAAAGCGATTGAAGACTACAAGGTGAACGTCTGTGTGACGGGTCGCGGTGGGAGCATCGCCGCGGCCACTGAGCTAATGGCTGCAGGAGCCGCCGTCATCGCAGCGGGTGGCGCAGGAGTGTTTGTGGACAACAGTGGCATTGCCCACGGCGCGAGTGACTGGCTAACCCTCCGCGAAAGTGCCGACAGTGGTGGCGTCTATTGGGCTTTCGTCAGCACGGTGCGCGCCAATGAGGAGCTCTATTCGGTCGGCATGCACATCTTGGGGTTCCGTGAAGCGATTATTCCATTGACGGGCAACGACGAGTTCGACTATCGCACGCTCCACAGTTTTCTCGGCTATACAGCATTCAGCGGCAACACGCTTCACGAAGGCGAAGTCGTTGGCGACCCTGTGCTCCCTACATTCATCGTTCATTCCGAACCGTACGACCGATTCCCCGAGCACGCACCGATGTACAACCCGTACGGTCAGTGGCGTCTTACGCCTTTCAATAGTGAGTTGAATTGAGTCTCACGAAACTCTGTTAGAAGGATTGTGGAAATACTTCCTACAGGTGAAATCTGGGAGGTCGTTTTTCTTTGAAAGCTTGCACCCCTTCAAGAAACTGAGGGTGAGTGAGCAAAGGGACGGCGTGCCGCATCTCAATATCGAGGGCTTGTTTGAGCGGATGCTCGATGCCTTGCCAAACGGCAAGCTTAATTGCTCCGATCGCGGCACTCGCACCTTGGGCGAGCTGCTCGGCATATTCGTGGGTGCTGCGCGCAGCATCAGGGAGCGGAAACAATCGGTCCACGATGCCCAGCTCATGAGCTTCGGAAGGCTTGAGGCGGCGAGCATCGAATAAGAGTTCCATGGCCTTCGTGGGACCTACGAGACGCGCGAGTCTTTGAGTTCCGCCATTCCCAGGCATGATGCCGAGACCTGCCTCGGGCAGGCCAATGAAATAGTTGCCTATCGCAGCAAAGCGGAAGTCGCAGGCGAGCGCAATTTCCAAACCACCGCCGAGCGTATGCCCTTCGAGCAACGCGATGAATGGTTTGGGGATTTCGGCAATTCTGCTGAGTGTAGCGTGGGCACACTGGGCAAGGAGGAGGTTATTCTCCTCTGGGGTTTCGGTAAGATAGCGAACATCGGCTCCTAGGCAGAAGAGTGCTCGAATGCCACTCCGTAGAATAATCACCCGCGAGGCGGTGTCACTGGCCGCGGTTTGAATCGCCTGGTCGAGCTCCTTCATGCCACTGAGGTCGTAGTTATTTCCAGGTGGGCTATTTAGCGTTATATAGCCTACGGCACCCTGGCAAGCATAGTCGATCGACATGGCAAGTCCTGGAGAAATGATTTTTTTGCCATCAAGTTGTTGTGGCAAGTAAACTAGTATTATACCAACGGTCGTATCAGGTGTCAGGCAATTCATGTCCTGGTAGAGTATAGCACATTACATTTTTCCAAAGGGGCCATGCGCCGCACCGCGGCACGGCCAATAGAAGGCAAAGAAAGCCATGGCCGACGAGCTGTTTCCTTTGCCCCTAACGCCTTTTGAATTCTACTACTGGTGCGACGATCGCCCAGAGTATCCTACGACGTTTCCAATGGAACTCGTGTTTCGGGGGCCTCTGAATCGCGAATCGCTGGAGACTGCGATTCACGTTTGTCTTGATCGCCATCCGCTGTTGGCAGCGAACGTTGATGATTTAGGTAGATATCCCCAGTGGATCGCCGCACAGGATAAGTCACTCACTCTCGATTGGCGTGACGATTTGACATCGATCGATATTGCAAGAATGCGTTTCATGGATCTTACGAAGCGAATCGGCGTGCGTCTCTCCGTGAGGACGACCGTTGAGCGCAGTCGATTGGTGTTGCAATTTCATCATGCCTGCTGTGATGCCCTAGGTGCTTTGCAGTTTGTTGCTGACTTACTGGTGGCTTACGACTCAGCAGTAGCAGGCGAAAATCCAGTATCGAAGCTAGAGCCTCTGGAAGCAGACCGGCTGAAGATGCGTGGCGACTATGGACTCACAGAAGCTGGTTATACTCCGAATTGGGGGGATGCCTGGCGGACTGCTCGATTTTGGATGGGTCGCATGATGTGCCGACCAGCCGTAGTAGCCTCGCCGCGTAACGGAGAACTGAAACCAGCAGGTAGTGCTGACCTCGGATATGTCACGCACGTATTGAGCAAGAAAGATCGCAATAGCTTGCTGCAGCGGGCTGTCGAGGCGGATTCGAGTATCAATGATCTGTTGCTTGCAGAGTTCTTAGTGACGCTAAAGGAGTGGAACCAGGAGTGTGGTAGTAAGAATCGCCAGTTCGTCGTGAATGTGCCAGTCAGTTTAAGATCCCGGAGCGACCAACGACTTCCCGCAGCAAATGTGCTGGGTTTTTGGTTCTTGCAGCGCAATCCTAATGAGTGTAGCAACGCGACAGCTCTTCTGCCTGGAATACACAAGGAGTTGGAGGCTGTTAAGAAGTGGCGATTACCGCTCTTTTTCATCGGTGGTCTGGGATATGCCTACCAGTTTCCTGGCTTCATGCGCCGAGTCTTGCGAGGAAATAAATCCTTCGCTACGGCGGTACTCAGCAATTCAGGCAGAGCCTTAGCAAGGTTGCCCCTTAAGCACGAGCATCGAAAGTGGATTTCGGGTGGCGCGGTCTTGGAACGAATTACTGGAGTGCCACCAGTCCGGCCGGGGACGCGGGTTTCTATAATCATCGCCAACTATGCCTATGACACGACTGTCAATCTGCACTGGGACCAACATGAACTTGATGAAACGGCGGCTCGCGAGTTGTTGGCTGCCTATGTGAGGCGGATTAAGGGATAGGGTGTGAGTCTTGAGCGAAAAGGTTGAAGGGTTCTAAGGACTCTTGCCAACCATTTGGTGCAATCAAGTTTTGTATTGAGGACAATCTCGCAATCATGAATGTCACAACG
Source organism: Bythopirellula goksoeyrii (assembly GCF_008065115.1). Taxonomy (NCBI): domain Bacteria; kingdom Pseudomonadati; phylum Planctomycetota; class Planctomycetia; order Pirellulales; family Lacipirellulaceae; genus Bythopirellula; species Bythopirellula goksoeyrii. Next base: position 2,879,217 of record NZ_CP042913.1, read on the forward strand.
CTCTGTACTGCTTGGTCGGATGTACCATTAGTTTCCTTCCCGGGCAGATCACATGTTAGTTGTAGCCACTCATCTTCGGCGGAAGCAGTAGCGAAATGAAGGCTGGCACGGGCAGGCCAAGTCGAAGGAGTGGGGAATTCGATCATCTCGAATTCGGCGGGGAAGACTCGCTCAAAGCGGCGGCGAAGCATGCTACGGAAAACCTGAAAGCGGACCCCTACTTTTCCGACTTCATTTTCAGAGCCGAGCGGTGAGATCCCTATGCGGTCAAGACGCGTGCCGAGAAGCTTACCTTCAGAAGTGCTAAGTTCATATGCGGCGCTCAGTCGAGCACCGGGAATCTTCTTCTGACCAACTGTAAATCCACGCGCCTCCAGTATCACCGTAGCAACGCCTTCTTGGAACTCGAAACGAAGTGGTTTCTCATCCGCGAAGTCGATAGACCAGAGATTTGCTGAATCCTCAGGTTCGAGCCCTGGGAGTTTTCGTCCAAGACGTTCTTCCAGTTCTTCAGCTACCTCGTCTTCGCGGAAGTTGCGACCGCCGAACATTCCATCTGCAAAGTTATTTAGGGCCGAGTGATGCAGTCTCAGCACCATATCGCGAGTTTGTGGCTGCTCGAGGGGCGTTGGAAATTCGGTTAGGGCACCGAGTTCGTCGTCAGTAGCCTGGAGAAAGGTAAGTTCTATACGGTCGTCAGTGGAGCGTTTTGACATCAGTTGTGGAAGTTGTCCGCGCTCGATGAGAGGCTGACGGAAGTTACGATCCAAGTCTTCTTCCCACGAGTCAAGCATTTCTTGGGTAGTGCTATCAAACTCTGAGCGAGTTCGCTGCTCGGCACGACGGGCAACACTGTATCGCACAGACCCGCTCTGCTGATAGGCACTACTTCGTGCTCGACGCTGCGCAATCCGACGGCCAATTATGCGGTTGGACCTAACACCAGTGATTCGAGAGCTCGTTCTCGCGTTTGCCTCGGTTGGTTTGAGTACCCAACCATTATCATCATAGGAAGCTTGTTTGATGGCGTTGATGTGGGTGGTGCTTGCGCTCGAGACAGTCGTTCTTTGCTGAGTTGTGCGAGAGTTGGACTTGACCGTTACATTTAAGTCGAGGCCGAGCGCAATTGCGTTCTCTGCGGGCAGTGTGCGAATATTAAGTTGAGTATCTCGCGTACTCATGCCTCGGTAGCGGGAACCTCTGATGATTTCGCTAAAGGGCCCCTGAGTCCGGGTATTCGAGCCAAGAGCAGCATTTAGCAGGTCCTCGGACGCTTCGAGATGGACATTGGGAAACCGATATCCTGTAGAAGCGGATTCTGTCGAAGTGGGCACTGTTAAAGCGGGCCCTTTCGGAGCGGACTCTTCCTGAGGTGGCTGTCTCTCAGTCGGCACTGCCGAAGTGGGCACTTCTGGAACAGGCTCTGTCGAAGAGGGTACTTCCAAAACAGGCTCTGCCGAAGTTGGCTCTTCCGGTGCGTTGATAGCATCCGGCAAATAGGCAGACGCAGCACAAACGAATACAACCAGGAGCATTAAGCCAGTAGATAGAAAAGTTCGAATCATGATGTTACTTTACTTCCTTTCCTACAAAATCTTGTAGTAGCCAGCCATCTTCAGTTTGATTGACAAACCCGAAGCCGGAGGCGATGAAATTGGGGAGGACATTACTATTTGGGAGTTGGGCTAAATTGAGAACGTGCTGTTCACTCTCAGGATCTCCAAGGAGTTGGCCCAAGTCGACTTCACCCCGCTTGCGAAGACCTTCGTATATTGGACGCAACCCAGCGGCACTCGGAGAAATGTGCGTTCGGATCGTGTTTTCAGCGAGATGGTCTTTCAATTGACGTTCAAGTTCTTCACTGTGGAACTGCTTGGTGCTTGGTTTGTCTTCAAGAAGGGCTATAAGAGCGTCTTCAGAGGTGGCAACAAAAAAGTATCCATGGGCTGCCGCCAAAGAGTAATTTGCAAGGTCGGGGCCCATTGGCTGGCCCACGTCGGGATCGGTAATGGCATCTTTGAAAACCCACAATTCAAATGAGCTCGCGGACTTTTTCTCTACACCTTTGTCCGGGCCAAACATCCGCTGGAGGGCATCGACCATCCTTTCTTCATCGGAGATCCTTACGGCATAAACGGTTGCCGTGAGACCATCGTCGAGAGTTTTTGAGAGCCGCAGCACTGGACCGGCTTGTATTCCCATGAGGGCCATGACATCGACCTGGGGACCCGTTGGCTCCTTGAGAATGTCATCTAGAACAGCATCAAATGTTCCTTCGACTTCCTCGGCATAGGCTGCATCAAAGTAAGAACCATAGCCAGCAAGCGCACCTGCGAGGTTCCATTGGATCCGTGACACAGAGTCGATCTCGCCAGGGACCCATTTGGGAAGTGGGTCGTCTCGGAGCGACGCGAAATCAAGTAATCTCGAAGCTTTCTGCCGTTCACCAGGTGCATAGATGAAACACTGATTTTCAACATCATATTCGTTTGTGCTCAGAGTCATCGCTCCACCTATGGCCTGAACAACCTTGAATCCGTTATCGGCGAGCAACTGCCAAGTTTGTCCCAATTCCTCGGAACCAGACCGCATGGCGAGCGATCGGAATGCCCAGGGCTTCAGGTACCAAGTGAGCATTGCCGCAGTAGAATAAGAGTGTTCTGCAACGGTTGCAAACTGTTCGTTTGACGCCAAACTCTCGGACGGTGCAATGGCAAATTCCTGCCGATTGGTAATGCCGAGTATGCCTTCTTCGAGGAAGTAAGTGCGGGAAGTCGCCTGCGCTCGTAACTCGGCGACGAGTTGGGTAGCTTCGTCCTTGTGGCCGGAGACGTCTACCAACAGCAGAAAACCTACGTCATCTCCCAGTGGCGCCAGCGCCCAGCACGCTTCCCCCGAGGCGATGTTAAGGAGTTGCTGCCAGCTTATGCCGAGGAGTGATACCTCGCTTCCCGAACTGATCCGTGTCGCTTCATGAAATGCTTTTCTAAAGTCAGCAAAGTCTTCGCTTTGCCATAGGTGAGCGAAACTCGTCGCGGACCATTGTGAGTCGAACTCTGTGAGATCCGGCGTAGCGATGAAGACAATTGCATCAGCTGGTACGTAAGCGGTAAGCAAAGATTCGCGCGCGAACGCAGACAGCCCCGTAAAGACTATCACAACATAGAGTAAACTGATGAAGGCTTTCATCGCAGAACTCACGGTTTATACATGGACTTGCGCGCCGCAGTCGACAGTAAGGGTTTCCCCCTGAACCATGTCGCTCAAAGGGCTTGCCAGGAACAGCACCGCATTAGCGACATCTTCTTTCTCAACAAAGCGATCGCCAGTCATACTGCGCCACTTACGCCCTTCGAACATCATGTCGGCGTAGGGAAGATTCGAGGTGGAGTCGGTAGCTACCAAACCAGCTCGAACTATATTGACATTGATTCCACGATCACCGAGTTCAAGTGCCAAGTGGCGCGCGAAGCTTTCCAATGCCGCCTTGGAGCCACCGACGCAGCCATACATTGGAACTGCCATATTCGCCCCGTGACTGGAAAGCCCGATCACTTTTGCTCGCCCTGGCGACTTTTCCAAGAGTCGTGATGCGACTTGTACCAGTTGAATCATGGCGAGGACGTTCGTTTTCATGGTGCCGACGAAATTTGTAGGGGTGATCGACATCATCGAGCGGAATCCGCCAGAAGCGGCGTTCGAGACGACTATGTCGAGCCGCCCAAAGTGGTCCTCGATGAATTCGATGAGCGATTCGATGTCGTCCCGCTCCGAGACATCAGCTTTCACTACCGCGACACGCCTGCCGAGTGCTTGGATTTGTTCGGCCACTTTGTCGGCGGCTGTACGAGAGGTGCAGTAATTGAGGACAATATCGGCACCAGCCTCTGCCAATCGCATAGCACAAGTAGCGCCGATGCCACGGGAGCTGCCGGTCACGAGAGCTACGTTTCCGGTTAGGTCGATCATAGTTCGTTTCTCGAAAGAGTTTGTGGTACAGAAGTCGAAGGAATAGTTACGAGTGCATCATGATTGTCGAAATGCGATTTAGGCAATTTGTCGAGTCGCTGATAGGTGGCGACGGCAGCTATCTGCCCTCGGAATCGCCAAACGCGCACCTTGCAACGATCGCTAATGTCTTTGCCACGGTAGAAAACGATGATGCCATCAGGTTCTGGACAGATCTCGACGTTGCGCGGTGCAAAAGATTCGCCGTTGTGAACGGCCTTATAGACAGCCTCTTTCATCGCCCAGATATCGGCGACGGTCAGATGGTCTTTGTTTTTGTGCAGCAACGCGATTTCGGTATCTGTGAGCCAACTCCTTTCGAACCCTGCACTCAGAGATCGCATCTCGACCAGATCGACCCCTACGGAGACTCCGGATCGATTGGTACCACCCACGAGTACAGCGTCGCACGTGTGCGATATCGACAACGAATATCCAAGTCGATTTTCTCCAAACTTGATATAGGGTCGAACTCCCGACGAAACATTGTTGCTGCAGATCGTTATCTGTGATGGAGCCGTAAACCATGCCGTACAGTGCTGAGCCCGCAACAGTCGTTTCGCGAGGATGCGGCCGGCAAGAAAAGTGTTGCGGCGGACATCCGAACGAAAAGTGCGCCACGATTCGAGTTCGTCCTGTGAAAGCCAGTCCGTACCAGTGGTACTTCTTTGAAGCTGCAAATCGGAAAACGGCGCGTAGCGGAGATCGCATTGGGCGGAGACGATCATGAGGTTTCGCCTCCGACACGAATCGTACGGTATCCTATGGTTTCAAGAATAGGAGTTCCATCGACTCCGTAGAGCGTAAAGTCGAACTTGCTGTGCCGGGCGTCGCGAGATCGGAAAAGGTAACGTACCATGCAGACTTCGTCCGGATGAGGCTGGCGTGCCCAGCGCATCTGCTCGAAGCCGTGCGGCACTTCTAGGGCACCACCGAATTGGAGGAACAAGAAACTACCGCAGCAGACTAAGCAGGCATCAAGCACCGCGGTGGGTAGAATCCACCCGGAATCGGAACGTGGACCGGCTAGTTCGGCCAACGGGGGAGCGACAATTTCACCCCAGCCACCCTCGTACTGAATTCCGTAGCTTTTTAGGCATCGCAGTCGAGAGCCATGATAGATCAGGGAGTCGTCAGAATAGGCAAAGGGATGCATCCCTAAGGCGGGTTTACTTGCCGTAGAAGGAGCCAGTGGAGCGGGGGTGCCAAAGTATACCGCGGCTCGGACATGAACTCGGTTTGGATCAATGACCTGGCCGGCACGATTGCGGAACTCGCTGGTGAGCTGCGTTTCGACCGCATTCCCGTTGATGGAAAGATGGACTTTCGTTGCAATTGGGTCGTCGGTACGGAACATAAGGCCGTTGATGATTTCGACGTCGCGGACTTCGGCGATTTGTTGGTCTGGTTGAGAGAGGACTGCCGCTTCCAAGACGGTTTCCAATCCGATCACACCCGGCAGGAACGGGCGCTGCTTTAATAGATGTTCGACAAGGAAGGGATCGTGAGTGGGATCAAATGTGACTTTCGCGAGGCCAGAACCATCGGGGTTCGTATCGAGCGAGTCAATCAAAGGGCGGTCTGTATCAGGGCTTGTCGATGGTTGGGGTTGAGCAGTAGGAGAAACCGATGATGGAGGGTCGGCACACATAATCGAATAGGGATAGAACGACTTTTCGAAATAGTCGTCGGCGATGAGGACCTCGGATTCAGGAGCACCAGCGCGGATTTCCTCAATCATGTGCTCGATACCTTCCTCGGGCTGCATAAACTCCATCTTGAAAGAACTCTTGGTGATGTCGACGGCATCGGCGAGCAACGCCATGCCGAAGCGATCCCAAGTTTGCCAGTGGAAACAGGTGGTGGCACAATCGGGACGCTGCTTACGGTACCAGTCGCACATCTTGGCAAGCATTTCGTTGGCTGCCGAGTAATCACTCAGCCCATTTCCTCCATAGCGTCCGCTCAAGGAACCAAATGCTAGGAAGTACCGCAAAGGATCCTTCATTGTCAGGCGCATGAGTGCCGCAGTTCCGTCGGCTTTGGGACCGAATGTGAGACGAAGGCGATCACCGACACGACTCTCAAAACGGGCCGCTTTGGCATACCCGGCTCCGTGGATGACTCCTTGAATGGGTCCATCTATACGACGGATTTCGTCTAATACCTTCTCAAGAGAGGCTTCATCGGTAATGTCGCAACTATGGTAGTGGGTTTCGACACCAGCCTCGGCGTATTTACCGAGAACTATTTCGATTTCACGAGCCTTGCGGATGCGGCCCCAATCCTCTTCAGGTGATCGTCCGGCAGCAATAGCCTCGCGGACGATTGCGGCCTTGTATTTCTTCACCTCTTCTTCACTGCATGTCAGCCAGGGGGCTGTCTTGTCGGGCGCGGGACTCTTGCCAATCATGTGGATCTTGAGTCCATAGCGTCGAGCAAGCATACACGCAGCATAGGAGGTGATTCCTCGACCACCCCCCGTGACAACCCACGCACCGCCAAAGGGTACATCACGTTTCGGAAGTTCTTCGATTGGAGCGGTGTAGATCGTTACAGTCTGTCGATTGCCACGTGACCAGGAAACTTCTACTTCGGGCGCGTCAGAGGCAAGTTCAGCGCAAATCGCAGTGGCGAGATCGGTAGGTGTTTCCTCCGCAGGGCTGTCTATTACTTTCACGCGAAACCGGCTGTGCTTGTGCCGGGAGTCTTCGACATAGACGCTCTTTAGCAAGCCACAGAGTGCGCCGCTCTCGGGTGCTTTCGCTTGGTCCTTGAAGCCAAAGTCACCACCCAGAGAGGTAACTGCCACGAGATTCGCCGGTTCGTTGAACGGTAATTCGGAGACTAACTGGAACCATCGCTGCGTCAATTGAAACGGCAAATAGACGCCTCGTTGCATACGTCGGCGGAATGTCTCAGCAGTTTGGAAATCGCTGGCGTCGGTGTCACGGGCAGTAAGCAGGAACAAGTTTCGAGCCGGTTGTGATTTCCAAGCGGATTCTAAGGCGGCAATTGTGGTTTCCGAGTCGTCATTGACGGGAAGTACATGCACCGTGATGCCTTTGGAAGTGAGTTTGTCGCGTAAAGCCAATGCGTCGGCGTTGTCACCGAGGATGAAGGCGGGGCCCGTGATTCCCGGTTCTTCTGGAGAAACTGTGGACAATGGAGCTGGGGTCATGCGGAGTACATGACGCGAGGCAATCTGCCGAGGCTTGCGAGTGAGATACTCGATGCGCTTATCGGTGCGGAAATCCTCAGCGATCGCTTCGACATGTTTGGGATAAAAGCGATTGTGGTAGGCACGGTCAGTAACGAGGACCTCGCTATCGGACTTTTCGGCGTAGAGTTCTCGCAAGAACTGCCGGAGACCTTCCCTCTTTGGCATGAGTTTGAGTCCCGTCGTGTTCTGCAAAGCAGAACGGGTTTCCGGTCGGTACGCCATGCCGACTTCATCCCACGGATGCCAGTGGAAACCTACTGCATGGCAGGAAGGACGCTGGTTGCCGTACCATGAGACGAGCTTGCAAAGCATGTCACTTGCCATGCAGTAATCGACTTGGCCGTTGCTGCCGAAGCGTCCGCTGACAGAGCCAAAACCAATGAAGTAGCCGATGGGATCCTCGCGAGTAAGCTGCATGAGATTCCATGCGCCGAGGACTTTTGAATCGAAGGTGGCCTGCACGTCTTCAGGTCGTTTCTTTTCCAGTCGGCAGGACCGTTCGATTCCTGCACCATGAAGAATCCCCTCGATGGGGCCATGCTCGCGGCGAATTGATTCGAGAACACGACTTAAGACAGCACGGTCGGCTACGTTGCAAGTGTGATACGTAATGTCGAGTCCCGCGTCGGCAAATGCACGCAAGTTTTGGTCAATTTCAATTTGCTTCTGGACACGGTCCCAGGCTTCGTTAGGTTTGTCATTCGTCTCGCGAGCATGCAAGATGGTTTCACTACGCAGGGCAGCACGGCCGGCTTCGTCGAGATTGCGCCAAGCGGGGTCGATCTTAGGCACAGAACTGGTACCTAAGAGATGTAACTTCACGCCAAATCGGCGTCCAAGCTCCATGGCACATTCGGCTGTGATACCACGCGCTCCTCCGGTAACAATCCAGTTGCCATGAGGAGGATTTTCAGGCATCTCCTGAGCATCGGCTTCACGAGGAATTGCCAGTTGAAGATAACGTGCGCCGTGGACATACGAGACCTCGTAGTCAGGTGTACGGACTGCCAGCTCACCGCAGATGAATCGGGCTATTTGGTAGGGTGCCTCGTCAGCTGGGAAATCGATGGCTTTGGCGAGGAACGAGCGATTGCCTCCCATGTGGTTCACTTCGAGATAGAGCGCTTTGACCAGCCCCGTGAGTGCACCAGTAAATGGCAAGGGCGCGTCTCCGCAGAAGCCGAAATCTCCAGTACAGTTGGCGAGAGCAACGAGCGTACACTTGTCGAGCCATTGCCCTGCGGATGCCAGTTGTACCCAGCGCTGGCAGAGGAAAAATGGCGCCAGAACTTGTGATTCGTAGTTGCGCTGCCAAGTGGCAGTGTCGAAATAATCGTCGCCCTTGGTGTCACGCGATGACATCAGGAATAGGTGCATGACCGGCTGGTCATCACAAAGTTGTTCCAGAGTATCAACGGCAGCTTGGCGAGATGCGAGTGATTTGAGTCGGTGAACTTTAGCCCCCGCATTTTCCAGCTTCTCAGAGAGGGCATCGGCGGACGGATTATCTCCAATCACCAGTGCCGGGCCGTTCAGGGTGGGCATTTCAGTTGCGTCGGGAGGCCATGCGATATCGACTAGTCGCATCACAAAACGTTCGGCCATACCAGGCTCATCACCTAAGTCGTATGGCTTCACTGCGAATTCGGGACTTTTCGGTTTTGCTTCCTTTGACGTGGTCGCGGCGTTTTGAAAGTCATCGAGACTAAAGCGAGCGAATTCTTTCTCAATTGGCTCGTGGGCGACGCCACTGTATATGCCCAACTCGCCAGTATTATGGTCGATGAGTACGCATAGTTGGTGGTCAGTTTGTACTCCGTAGCCGGTAAGCCCCATCTGCAATTCTTCGGTGGAATACGACGATCCGGTAAGAAAGCGTTGCATAGCTTTCAGACGATCAGCAGAAGTGCCGGCAATCGCGCCCACATGCTTGCTGTGATTGGCAGCCACGACGAGCTTGTCTTCGATGATCTCTAGAGATCCACCGGTACATTCAATGCAAGTTGGCAAACGGTCGGCGGCACTTAGCACCATATTCCATGAGTTTGATTGAGAGGCTTCTTGCAGTTGGGCAAGGGCGGACGGTACATCGGCCGCCTCGGACAGTAGTAGCTGCGTGAGCAGAGGATGCCGTTGCGGTGTGCTCTGGTTGGTGCCAAGAATCATACCGCTAGTCACAGCAAGTCCTTTGGCATTGAGCCCGGATAGTGCGCCAGCACAGCCGGCGTACGTGACGGAGATAGAAGCAAAGCCATTCTTCGGCTGGCGAATTTGAACAACTGGCACTAGACAATCGGCTAGTCTTGAGCCCTGAGGCCTCTCGTCGCGAAGACCGTGGCGGACAGTTCTTCCGTTACGCTCGACTTCCACAGCGAACTGAATCGAAGAACTGCCGAGTTCTGCAAGCATCGCCAGGTTGAGGGCGACAATGTTCGCTACCGGTACCTGAATAGCATCGGCAATGCCTTCCAGTTCTGCCAACTGATCTTCTGTGAAAGTCTGTTCGGGTTCCCCGGCAAACTTTGTCCATGAAGAGGCCACTTCGGATGTTGCCATGTCTGCTAAGCGATACAACGCGCGACGAATCTCTGAGCCGAACGACTGACCATGCTTGACACCCATTTCGTAGGCAGAACCGGCAAGCAGCATTGTGCGAATTGCCTCGTTGGAGTGGGCAACTGTGACCTTCGATTGCCCGGCCGTTTGCACAACGGGAGCGACTCCCGCTGGCTCTGGAGTAGGCACTACGGGAGTAGGTGCGACGAATGCTGGTGCCGAGCTATCGAAAGATTCTTCCGTGGCGGGAGTGGGGGCCAAGTTGTTGGTCAAATACGAGACCACATGCCGCAATGTTGGGAAATCGTCGAGCGTTAGGTTTTCATCTGGAGTGACGTCGAAATACTCCTGGAGCTCGCCGAATAGCTGGGCCTTCTTGATGCTGTCGATTCCCAGATCCGCTTCCAAGTCGGCATCAAGTTCGACCAGATCGGCCGGATAGCCAGTCTGCTCAACGACAAAGTTGACGAGGAACGCTTCGAGTTCGGCAGTGTTGGAACTGGACTCGGTCGTAGGTGGAGTTGGAGCAGCGGCAGGTAGAGCAGCCATGCTGGCCACAGGGGGCTCAGGCATAGGTGCCGGTGTAGTTGGCGTGTCGTAGGTGGCATTCTCCGATGGCGCGGACGAGGTCGTAGTTCGTGCGAGGAAATCGACCACGTGACGCAAAGTCGGGAAATCGTCGAGAGTGAGATTCTCATCTGGCGTGACATCGAAATACTCTTGCAGCTCGCCGAAAAGCTGGGCTTTTTTGATGCTGTCGATACCCAGATCGGCTTCCAAGTCGGCATCGAGTTCGACGAGCTCGGGTGGGTAGCCGGTTTGCTCGACGACAAAGTTCACTAGGAATGCTTCCAGCTCCGCAGTGCTTGTATTGGAAGTAGGAGTTGGCGTGACTTCTGCGGGTTCTGGGGACGCTGCCTCGTAGGCGGGAGTTGCAGTAGGTACCGGGGTGGACGTGGTTGTAGTCCGTGCCAGGAAGTCGACTACATGTCGCAGAGTTGGGAAATCGTCAAGTGTGAGATTCTCGTCTGGTGTGACATCGAAATACTCTTGTAATTCGCCAAATAACTGGGCTTTCTTGATACTGTCGATCCCCAGGTCGGCTTCCAAGTCGGCATCGAGTTCGACCACTTCCGGCGGATAGCCGGTCTGCTCAACTACGAAATTTATTAGAAATGCTTCCAGATCACTCGAATCGACACTTGAGCTAGCATCGGGAGCTTCCATGACTTGAACTGCGCTCTCGACAGGCTGAGAGGCGAGTTGAGTCTCGACAGCGAACCCTTCTCCCACTTGCCACATATCCGAAGTACGAGGTTCTGAGACTTCCGCTGGTTTGACGGTACTACTTCCATTGGAATGGCCGTTTGAGTGGCCATTCGTATCGCCATTTGACCTGCCACTAGAATCACCATGACCGTTTTGGCCGTTGGGATTCCACAAGAGGGCGTGGGAAAGAAGTTCGTTCGGATCCTGCGTTGAGGATGGAGTCGCTACGGGTGTTTTCTCGCTGGAGGCAGCCCGTCGCATTTTCTCAGTACGTCGCAGGGTGGCATCGAAGTGGACGATTTCATTGTGCATTGCATTCTGGACGGTAGGCACCTCGACAGGTTGCTCGTCGAGCGCACCGCAGCATTCCAAGTGAGCACGTACACGGCAGATCTGTTCTAGTACTGAACCCTTAGGATTGTCGCTGGCGATGAAGCGAGCCTGCGCTCCGGTGAGAATCTGTTCATTGAGGCGAGTGAGAGTTTGTTGGGGACCGACCTCGACAAAAACTGTTGGCCGTTCCTCGGCAAGTGACTGCACTGCGGCGGCATACAGCTGTGGCCGGGTCATGTGAGCTTCGAGATTCGCGCGGATGTCGTCGGCGCTGGTGATCTCGCGGTTGGTCACAAGGCTGAAAGTGGAGACGATAGGTCGTTTGATTTCGGCGTGACGAAGGGCATCGCTTAAAGATCCGCAAGAGTCGGCCATCAACGGAGTGTGAAAAGGAAAAGGCACCGGCAACTTGCGGGCCTGATGGCCGGCTTGCTCCAGACGTTTGACGGCAATTTCAAGCTGCTCGTCACTGCCACCGATAACCGTCTGTGTGGGAGCATTACTGATTGCGACATGCACATCGTGTCCTGCCCCGGCAAAAAGTTTATGGACTTGCGCTGGCGTGGCGGAAGTCGCGACAAGCCCACCCCGGGCGCTCTTGCATGCATCGATCCCCGCACAACGCGCCTGCGTGACGCGGAATGCTGTAGCGAGATTCCACGCACCGGTGGCGACCAGAGCAGAGTATTCGCCGTAGCTATGTCCCGCAACAATTTCAGGATTGATTCCTTCAGCACGTAGGACGGAATTAACGATATGGCTGGCGGCCATCATCGAAGCTTGGGTGGCCCATGCATCGCTGCCCAACATGCCTTTCCCATTCCAAGCCATTTGAGCAAAGCTAGGGGATCCGATTTCCGCCAAAGCCTGCTCGACCTCTCGATGGGCGTTTGCCGCTGCGGAGTGCGATTCGACGAGGCTTCGCAGCATCCCATCGTATTGCGAACCTTGGCCAGGGAATAGAAAAGCAATTCGTGGCCGTGTGACTTCGAGTGAGGTACAGAAGTAGATGCCTTGACGCTCCAGCGCGGCCAGCCCTGAGGGGTTATTGAGTTGTGAGTTGGCCAGTTGAACTCGTTTGAGGAGCGTTTCTCTACTATCAGCTACGATAGCCACTCGCGAACTATGCTGACTCGCAAAAGAACTTGGGCTCGTGTCAAAACTATTGCCAGTTTCTGCAGTTAGTTGTCTTTGTAGATCTTCAAGAGAATCCGCACCGAATCGAATGATTCGCCAATTGTTTTCGACAGGTTGAGCATGAGTGGGTCCGGGAGCCGCAGTCGGCGCGCTTGGCGCGGGTTCAGCAATTCGAGATGGGGTTGACGTTACTGTCTGAGTCGGTGCAGGGTCGGGAGCCGGACTGCTGGACCTGTCTGTTGAACGTTCTAGGAACTTCACGACGTGCCGCAGAGTCGGGAAATCGTCAAGTGTGAGATTCTCATCGGGAGTCACATCAAAGTATTCTTGGAGTTCGCCGAAAAGCTGGGCTTTCTTGATGCTGTCGATGCCCAGATCCGCTTCAAGATCGGCGTCGAGTTCCACCACCTCGGCTGGATAGCCAGTTTGCTCGACAACGAAATTAATGAGAAACGCTTCGAGCTCTGTGGATGATGCGCCCGAAGAATGCTCGGCCATCGGTTCAGCCGAAGCGGGTGCTGCGTTGAGTGCGACTTCGTTTGTCTGCCGCTGAACGTCGGCGGTCGATCCAGAATCGCAAATCAAATGGTACGCCATCCCGCGTCCGCAAGAGACAATTGAAGCCATGGACGCACCATCACCCATGGCTTGTGATACGTCGATTGTCTCATTCGCGATTCGCATCATGTTGGCACGTTCAGAGGGAACCGTAGCAGGAACTTCTACACCGAAGGTGGCAGCAACTTGACCGTGCTCAAGTTCGAGTATCGCCTTGAGAAGGGAAGACATGCCTGATGCACCGTGTGAGAAACCAACCAGACTTGCTGCTGAGCCAACGACGAGCGGCTGGCGACGGGTAGTTTGATTCTGAACAGTCGAGATAGCTTGAAGTTGCTCATCGGCCATTTTCCGCGAAAGCGAGTCGATCTCGATCACCGTTACTTTGTCTGGACTCTCACCGCTTGTTTGGAACGATCGCTCTAGTGCCATTTCAAGTGCTTCTTGGCCGGACTTCAGATGCGCGGCTCCAACTCCTCGAATAATCGCTCGGATATTGTCACCATCCCGACGAGCATCGGACAATCGTTTGAGAAGTACAACGCCAACTCCTTCTCCGGGAATGAAGCCGTTGCCACGGGCGTCGAGGGCTGTCGGGGCGCCGGTACCCGTGGAGAGGACGCCACCCATGGCAAGACCCTCATACTCAGGCAGACCCATGCGGCGTTGACCGGCTGCGCAAATCATCATGTCGCAGTCGCCTGCCAGTAGCATATCGATACTGATCCCGACTGCCATGAGCGAAGAGGCTTCGCCCGCGTCCAATGCGGCCGCCCCACCCATGAGATTCCACGTCTTTCCAGTGCGAGAGGCGAGAGAACTCGTGCTGAAACTGCCCGTTTCGTCGATCAGCGCTGGCCAGCGTTTCAGCAGCGCGCTTGTGAATTGGTCGGTGACCAGTTGAGATTGCTCAGCAGAGAGGTTCCGCTGGAAGAGACTTCGCCCAATCACGCGTTTCATGTCTGGCAGACGAAGGCCCATTTGAAGTTGGAACGAAAAATCGCCACCGAACTCTGTGCCTACGAGCACTCCAACCTGGCCACGATCAAATGGTTTCTTGTCGTAGCCGGCATCAATGAGCGCCTGGTCTGCCGCTTCGAGAAGCATAAACTGCAGTGGATCGGCCTGGGCGATTTGCTTAGGCGGTACCTTATGGCGACGCCAATCGTATTCAAAACCGTGAATGAAACCGCCCAGAGGGGGTGCAGTCACATTCTCACCGTTACTCGGAGGGAGTAAATCGTAACGTAGTCGATCGGCGGGTGCTGGTGTCTTGGGGTCTCTTCCTGAAGTGAGTAGTTGCCAATATTCCTCAATGTTGGCGGCGCCTGGCAGGATACAACCCATGCCTACTACGGCCACGGTGTCTATATCAGTCGGTTTTAATGCCGGTGCCGCGAGCTTGCGACTTGCTTCGGTAAACTCTTCGATCGCGACATGCATATTGAGCCCACCAATGCCAAAGGCATTGATACCCGCGAGTCGTGGTGAACCATCGGCAGGTGCTGACCAGGGCGCGGCAGCGGTTGGAACGTAGATCGGCGCAGTCTCCCAATCGATCTTTGGATTGAGATGTTGGATGTTGATCGCTGGGGGAATCACGCCTGCGCGCATGCAAAGCACGGCCTTGATGACACTGGCGATACCGGCGGTCTCTAACGAATGACCAATGTTCGCCTTCACACTGGTCACGGGGATTTTCTTGCCTGGAGGAAAGTGTTTCGAGAGGATTTCAGTGAGCGTATTGAGTTCAGTTGCATCGCCGAGTTGCGTGGCAGTCGAGTGGGCTTCGATATACTGCAGGTTTGAGATGTCAGGCCCTGCTCGATAGGCCCGCTTCATCGCCTCCACCTGACCTTCTTTGCGGGGCGCCCAAAGGCTCTTTCCTTTGCCGTCGGACGAAACACCCAGGCCACGGACGACGGCTTGAATGTTGTCGCCGTCAGCCAAAGCACGATCGAGTGTTTTGAGGACAACCGCTGCATATCCTTCTCCAACGACGAGCCCGTCAGCTTCGGAGTCGAAGGGACGGCTACCGGTTGAACTCATCGCCCGTGCAGCAGCAAACAAGACGAGGGAGTCGCCCTTGCAGTCACTCGCTCCACCGGCAATCGCCATGTCAATGCGTCCCAATTGGAGCGCACGAACAGCTAATAAGATCGATTGCAATGAGGAAGCACAGGCGGAATTGATCGCTCCATAAGGACCGGTGAGGTTGAATGCCTTCGCGATAGTGCCGGCAACCATCGAAGCAGATACGTCTGGGGATTCGAGTGAGATCTTAGGTTTGCGACTGCGTACATCGGCAATGAGTTCGCCGACAATCTCTTGTTGGTCTGCCGCTGAGAGCTTCTGGAATTCTTCGCTCTCACGCAAGAAGTCGGCGGCCTCTTCGATACACGTATGATAGGTATAGTCGCCTGCGAGGTCGCTTCCCTGTGCATGGCCGATAAACACGCCGCAATTGCGAACGCTTTCTGGTATCTCAAACGGATCGTAGCCTGCGTGAGAAAGTGCTGTGCCAGCTACTTCGCACATGAGTAGATGTACCGGATCTGCAGCTTGGACGAGAGACTCCGGGATTGGACAATTCTGGTGATTGAATTCTCGACTAGAGATGAGCGCTCCGAGTTTTGAATAGCATTTGCCGAGTTCGCCCACCTTGGGATCGAAGTAGAGTTCCCGATCAAGTCGGTCGTTGGGTAACTCGACAACCGCGCTACGGCCTTCGCTCAAGAGTTGCCAATATTGCTCTAGATTGTCTGCGCCTGGCAGTTTGCATGCCATACCAACAATTGCGATAGGGATGCTTTCAGGCTGTGGAGTAGAGGGCGTAGTAGACACCGTTTGCTCACACTTTCATGGTTTTCAGAATCCATTCCTTGTTTGATGCTTTAGTAAATAAGTCAGTTAAACTGACACAAACTTCTCCAACGCGGTGGTAAGTGATTTGCGATCTTGGGCATTGCCCTCGAGCACAATCCTCCCTGCGCTAATCGAATCAGAGACCGTCAATTTGCCGTTCCGCAACAAACAGAACGTCGCCGAATTCATAGTGCACTTGTTGACTTCCTGGTTGCCGAGTCCACGCTCTATGCCGCTGAGTTGGTCGTCGTTAAGCAATATCTGCCATTGTCCGCCACCTGGTCCATTGACCAGGAAATTGCAAGACCTCGCTCCAGGCACCTGTAGGCCTTGCTTAAGTGACTTGGCTCGCAAGGACTGAGCGACATCGAAAGCTGGTTCGAGTCGCTTGAAGGAAGTCAGATTGAAGTTTCGTTCAATAGGAAAGCGGGCGATCCGCATAAGCGCCGCCTCGTCCATTAGAGGGCAAGGCAACTCGGGCAAGGCCGTGACTGTATTTGTGATGTCGAATTTAGGATCGTCACGCCAGTGCGATTGATAAACCTTCATGTATTCGTGAAAGAGTGATTCATAAGTCGAGAGATCAACATTCCCTGGCGCACGTAGGGCTTTTGGGTGATATGTCTCGATTGCCTGTTGAATGATGCGCTGTATCGTGGCAACGGCAACAGGTTTTGGCGACGCGAGGTGATAAGTCTGGTTGTGAAGCCCAGGGCTCGAGACGATTGAGCCAATCGTCTTGGCAAGCCAATCCACGGGAACAAGGTTCTTCCCTTCGTTGCCAGCAAGTCCCAAGAGCCCCATGAATCGCTCGTTCATGTCGCCGACATAGATCTTGTCGGCCACGATATGTGCCAGTTGCAACGGGAGGTAGAATCCGTGTGTCGTTGTGACGAAACCAGTATGATAGTCGCCCACGACACTCGCTGGGCGATAAACGGTCAGGGAGTCGAAGTCGGCCTCACGAACTAGCTTCTCGGCACGGAGCTTGGACTGTTCGTATACGTTGCCTAGCTCCTGGCCCAGATCAACTTCTGATTCTAGAATTCGCCCATTGCGGAGACCGCAGATGTAGGCGGTCGATACATGGTGAAAACGCCTTATTCCCACCTCGCGGCAAAACTGGAGCATGTTTTCCATGCCGCCAACATTGGTACGGAAAGGTTCACCATGTTGATCTTCACGGAAGACCATGCTCGCTCCAACGTGAATCACCCCATTGCAATGGGTAGCGATGCAGCGTCGATCTTCGTCGGAAAGTCCTAAACCGGGGGTGGTAAGATTGCCGTCCAAGACGACAGGCCGCGGAAGTGCGTAGCCAAGTTCGGCCTCCCAGTACCGCATAACTGCATCGAAGCGTTCGCTTGCCGTTTCAAGCTTGGAAGCGCGCACTACAACCGCCAAGTTGTGGCCCGATTCGAGCAGTTCTCGAACCAGATAACGCCCTACCAATCCGGTGGAACCTGTCAGTAGAAAATAACCCATGTCTCAGCCCGTAAGTAATGCGAACGCACTCGAAAGTGCTACTGGCGAAACCTCGATTATGATCAAAATAGCAGAATAGTCAATTTACGTAAACTGGGGTGGGTGTGGTATTTAAGAAGAAAGTCCGGCTGTAGGGGTTACGATTTCTTCTTCACCTATAGCGGCTAATTTCTCCCCCATTTTGCTTCCCAATGAACTGCACAAAGCGGCGGGCAGTAAGACCAAATCTCCTATCAAACCTAGCACCAACATGATCGACATTACCGCTCCAAAACGGGCGATCGGAATGAACGGGCTTGCAATGAAAACCAAGAGGCCAACTCCGCAGATGATTGATGTCTCAAGCATCGCAGTGGCGCAATGCTGGAAGGCAAACTCCACTCCTTTCGATGTGGTACCGTAACGTTGAAAGCCTCGGCGAAACCAGACCAGAAAATGCCACGTGTCATCATCGCAGATTCCCATGGCCACGCTGGCAGTCATCACTGTGCCGATGTCGATTGGCCAATCCATGAGCCCCATCACGCCAAACGCAGCCAGCACGGGGAATACGTTGGGAATGACAGAGAGTATTCCTCCGATGAGGCTTCTATTGAGTACGACCATGGTAAGGCCAACTAGAAAGAATGCCGTCATAAAACTCTTGATTAGGTCTTTGAGGAGTTGTTCCTGTGCCATGTAAATCAGAGGCACACCACCACAGACATTCGCGACGACGTTCACGTCGGACGTGCTGTCTTTGTTAAGTTCCTTGTGGATCAATCGATTGAGATCGGCAAGGAATTCGTCGTATTCTAGGTTTAGCGAATTGACTCGTGTGCTGATTCGCCAGTCCTGGGTGTCGTCGCTTGTATGGAGAAACTGCAACTCCTCCAAACGGTCGCGATGTTTCTCCAAGCGAGTACCGATTACTCGTCGCATCAAGATGTTTCGTGCTCCTTCGGCTTGGGGCAAAGGAGGCGCGAAAGTCGTGGCAGCAATTGCGCCATCGACTTCAGAAGACTCAATGATTTGCTGACGGAGTCGTTCGACGATCTCGGCCCGCTTGAGAAACTCCAATGCGTCGTCGTCCTGGGTACGCTCAAAGCGAAGTTCCACTTCAACAGGAGTGAGTGAGCCGATATGCTCTTGTAGCCATTCGTAGCTTTGAATTGCAGGAGAGCTGGGGGATATCAAGTCTCCAATTTGCGCTGAGGTTCGCAACTTTGAGATACCGTATCCACAGATGGGAACCATAAGAACGAACAGAATGAGCCACGTGTTTGGGTGCTTTGTTGCAATCGCATGCAGGGATCGCCACCATTGCGAAGGGATCGCTTTGGTATGTTTATCCGTGGTTCGCGGAGGCCAGATGCTAGAAAAAGCTGGCCAAAGCACAAGGACTGCGAAGATAATCAGTCCCATTGACACCGATGAGAAAAAACCAAACTTTCGTACCGGTACCAACTCGCTCACGAGTAGTGACCCAAGCCCAAAGGCAGTGGTGACCTCAGCCAACACACAGGGTAGCCAACCACGGCGCATGGCCGTTGCTAACGCTTGCTCGTGAGTATCGGATTCTTCGAGGGCGTCGACATAGTAATTTGTGAAATGAATCGCGCCACATACAGCTAGCACGAATACCAGGGCAGGCATCAACAAGAGTACGGCGTCCATATTGGTGCCGCTAAGGTACACAAGCGAAAGTGCCCCGCTCCAGGCGAAGACGGCAGTCAGCATCACAATAGATACAAGCCGCCACGATTTCAAGAAACGCCAAGCGACCAGAAGCCCCAATAAGCATGAGGCGAGCGTCATTTCGCCAATCCGAGTGCTGCTTGCATGGTCGATAGCAACGGCGTTGGCCGTAGGTCCGCCGAGATGGGCGTCTTCCCAGGCGATGCCGTTGGACTCCAATACTTCGCGCACGAACTGCAGCGATTCGGTGCGATGCATTGAGCCAATTTCGGTGATGAGTGCCAAGGCACAGGTGGTTTCCCCATCGGGGCCCACCAGCCAGCCTCGCATTCGCTCGATAGCCTTGTCACGTGGTAGTTCCAGGGGTTCTGCGGTCAACTCATCAAGTGTTTGCCTTCCAGTAAATACACGGCGGAAAACATCCACTCGATCGCCGGTCGGAGCGGTGATCGTCTTTACAAGGTCAGTGGCGACGCCGTCGAGTCGTTCGTCGTCAAGTGTGCAACCGTCCCAGCTGATGATGAGAATCTCGTCACTGCCAAACCGCTCGACGAATTCGTACAATCGCTGAGTTTCTGGAAAGTCCGCAGGAAGCCAGTCGAGAACGTTATTCGTATTGGACCGGAATGCGCCAACGGCTCCGTACAACAGCAGGGGCAACAAGCAAAATGCAACGGCACAGATAAGCCTGTTGTAGCGGGAATAATAGGGCGGTGTATTCAAGGGAGGCTCGTGAGAAACTAGAGTGATTTGTTCGTGTCGATGGCGACATATTCACGCTTTGGATCACTGACGACGCGACTTATGACGGCGGTGGGATCGTGATTCCAAAGCATCCACCACTGGCCCTCGGCTGCATCAGCCAATAGCTGGGGCTTATTGCGGCGAGTGTCGAGTGGGAACACATCGTAGGACAAATGCCACATGCGGCGCAGATGGTACGTCGACGGACAAATGTCTCCAGGATAGCAAGCCGTTTGGCCATTGGAGCGAAACAGGAAGCTGAGATGGCCTTCGGTGTGCCCGCCAGTAAGTCGTGTTGTCAGCCCGGGAACAATCTCTTCACCGTCTTCAACCAGACGCAAACGGGCAAGTTCGCGGAGCGACATGACATCTTGGTGGGAGTACGCAGTTACCAATTCTGGTAATCCGCTCGATGCATTCTCCCACTCGACCCGACTCACGACATGCTGGGCATTGGGGAAACTGAGTGTGGGTTGCTTGTCTGCGTCATGGCGTATGGCCCCGCCTACATGGTCGAAGTGTAGATGGCTGAAGACGACAAAATCTACTTCTTCCGTTGCCACACCAAGCTTTGCGAGACTAGTTGCCAAAGGATCGCCCGGTTCCATGTCGTAGAATTTGCGGTCCAATGGTGCATACTTCCCGCCATAGCCGGTGTCTACCAAGACCGTGTGTTTGCCATCGCGGGCCAGCACGCAATGGTTTGCACAGAGGATACGATTCTGAGCGTCAGGTAGGGCAACATGTTTCCAAATCTGCTGCGGCACGACACCGAACATCACGCCGCCATCGAGTCGAAACATCCCTCCGTTAACGGTATCGAGTTGCCAATTCCCGAGATTGAGGCTCATAGTGCTTGCCAGCTTTCCGAGTCTAAATAGATTTCGCCAATTGCGTCAGCTGGCCTGGATTTCTCGGACAACGGCCGAGCGAATGATCTTGCCGCTAGCCGTTCGTTCAAGTGAGGCAACGAATTCAACCTCTTGAGGGACTTTGAAATGGGCGAGCCGCTTGGCACAGAATTGCCGTAGCTCAACGGGGGTAGGGATCACTCGCGCCTCGGCACGAGGAACGACTTGTGCGCAAGCAAACTCGCGTGCGTTCCCTTTTCGTGCAGCGAAAACAACAGCTTCCTCGATTGCCGGGTGCGTGTTGAGAACTTCTTCTACTTCACGGGGGAAAAATTTCATTCCGCCGACATTGATCATCTCACTTGCGCGGCCACGAATGTACAGCGAGCCTTCTTCGTCCATCTCACCCAGGTCGCCCGTGTAGAACCAGCCGTCCTGCATGATTTCACTTCGAGGTTGCCAAGGATCGTAGTAGGCGTCCAAGAATCCCTTGCCGCGAAAACCGATGCTGCTCATGCCCCCTGCATCGTCGCGGTTCACTAGACGCACTCCAAAACTTGGTTGTGGCTGCCCTACAGAATCCAGTTTCTCACCCGCGTGGCAGAGGTTAATGCAAGGCAAGCCGATCTCGATGATCCCGTAGGCCTGTGTGAGCGGCACATCGAATCGCTCGTGGAAAGCTCGGGCTGTGTCTGCAGAAAGAGCGGTTGCCGTCGATATGGCAAGTCGCAAGTCTGGCAGTTCCCGTCCGCTACGGTCACGAGCCATCAACTCGTAGTGCGAGGGACTGCCGTAGATGACGGTCCCACGTTGTCCTGCTGCGTCTTCCACCAGCGCACGACCCAAGTCGATGGCGCGCTTATGCAATATGATAGTCGCTCCAAAGGTGAGATACGCGACAATTGACACGGCAAAGTGATAGGACATTGAAAGCAGCCACACAACCCGGTCGTCGGGCGTCAATTCTAATCCAGCATTAGCAGCATGGACGCGGTCGAAAATCGTTTCGTGAGAAAGCACCACGCCTTTGGCAGCACCCGTCGTGCCAGAACTGAAACGGATAAACGCTGCATTGACCGAGGTAAAGTCGGTGGGGTGCTGTCGAAGGGGAGTCATGCGGATGATGCGGCATGACCCAACTCGGGCAATTTCATGGGCGTCGATGCCACTGAGAAAACCAACAGATCGATCGCTCGAGACAATCGTGTCGATCGCGATCCGCTGGCAGACTTGACGTTTCTCGCGCGGAGCAAGTTCCAACGGAATCGGCACGACACACGCGCCAAGTTTCCAGAGGGCGTACGTGCGGATGATGTAGTTGAGGCCACTGGCCACATGCAGACCCACGCAATCGCCTGGGACGATACCGGCTGCCCGGAAACGTTTGGCCAAACCGTCCACTCGACCCAGTAATTGCGCATAAGTCACGGTGCTACAATTCTCGCAGTCGGAGACCGCAATGTTTGCGGGCTGCCGCTCGGCAGTAGCTTTCAGGACTTGGTAGAGATTCGTCATAGTTAGTAAGTCAATGCAAGGGGTCTATATCTTCCATAGTAACATGCGGGAGATGAGAAATCTGCTAGGAGCTTGGATCGTTAGGAGCGAAATCGTGTGTCAACGCGTTGGAGACGATTTGGGTTGATGCAGCCTTGCCCACGGCTTCACCCATGGCCCAGCATTGGCCGACGACCCGAGCAGAAGACTGGGCTTTGTGGTCGGCAGAGAGGCATTTGCCCGCCGACCAGACGTTTTCGAGGCCGCTCACTTTGAGCGACCGGAGGGGAATTTCATAGGAACTGCCAGGGGGGAGATATTCAAGCTGCAGGCCTTGCGTGGGGTGCCAGTATTCGATCGGCCAACAGCAACGGCACGCCGCATCGTCGAAGCGACGGCAAGCGCGGACATCTTCCTCAGTGAGATAGTAATTGCCACGAATCCGACCCCCATCACGGATGCCTAGGGCACCGGTTTCGGTGAGTTGCGATTCGGCGAACTCGGGCCAGCTGCGCAACAGTTCAAGAACTTGTGATTGAACCTTGAGTGATTGCCGTGTCAGTAGGGAGAGTTGGTCAGAATTTCGCCAATCTTTTGGCAAAGGGACAAACAGTTTGACAAAGATCTCGTCGTCGAATGCTCCCTGGTCAAGCCAGGCGTGCTCGCAGGACGCTGGCAACCTGCCCTGTCGCGCTGCTTCGCGAAGTTTTTCTACCAGTGTGATGCTCTTGGGGAATGCCAGCGTGTTCGGTTTCACATTACGCAGCCGAAACATAAGTCCTCCCGCGGCCCGTTGGTCGTCATCGTGCACGTATTGGGACCCAATCAGCCGCACAACTTCAGCGGTGCCGGTGGTGTCGATAACCGCTGTCGGACTGAAAGTGACAACGGTGTCCCCCCATTTCACTTTGCACACAGCGACATACTCGCCTTGGACCTTCACCTGAGTAATGCTTGCATTGTAGATGTGTTCAATGCGAGTTTCTTCGGCGAGCCACTCCTCAACGACTTGACGATAAACTTGCGGGCAGAGGTTAAGGCATTGCAATTTACCTATGCGGCGAACACGCGTGAGAGCACTCGCTCTGAACAGCCGGTCTGCAAGCTCCGCCGGAAGACCGCCGTTGAGTAATTGCTTATTGGCGTCATAAATCCCGCCGAGCGTATGGATGAGGGCATTTGCCACCGTGCCACCGGGACCAGGCATCCTCTCAACGAGTTTTACTTCTGCTCCAGCACGAGAAGCGGCAATCGCAGCAGACATCCCTGCTGCGCCAGCGCCGACGACTAGCACTTGTGCTTTTGTATTCATGGCTGAGATTTCTTGGCGACGAGGACATCGTAAACGCCGCCAGTCTCCAGGGTTTTTGTAACCGCGAAACCAGCGCGTTCGATCATTTGCTGTAGCTGGTCCCAGCGATATAGGTCGCCGTTGGGATTAATCAACATATGGATGTTGAAAAGCGTGGAGAGAGTGGAGTCCGTTCCTTCGTCTGAGACCATCCATTCTTGCACCAGCAGCACCCCTTGCGGGGACAGGTGCCTATGTGCGTTCTTCAGCATGGCCATAGCACCCGGCTTGTCGACCATGTGCAACACGTTGGAAAGCATGATCACGTCGTAGGTTTCTTGTAAATCCGCTGTGCAGAAGTCGCCGATGCGGAAGTGGACCCGTTCGTCGAGGCCTTCGCGCCGGACAATTTCGCAGGCAACATCGCTTACTTCCGTCGAGTCGAGTATCGTAGCTTGCAACTCGGGATAGTGGCGACACATGACAATGCTATAAGTTCCCGGACCGCCGCCGACATCGAGTAGTGTGGCTGCCCCATGAAGAGGTTCGACGGTACTCAAAATATCGGCATGCCCTGCCATTGCCATCTGGTGCATCCCATCAATCCAGTTTTGTATCGAGGGGCGTCTGCTATCGAATGCGAAATCGCTCCAGTCCAAATCTAGGGGTTTCCCCGACTGAACATGTTCGGCCAGATGCTGCCAATTGCCCTTCATCATCATGTCCGCCCAGTGGGCGATCCAATCGGCGATGCAGTTGGGAGAATTGCGGTCGAGCATTTCACGGCTTTCGGCGGTGAGACGATACTCGCCATTCTCTTTGCTCAATAATTCCAGGCTGGTGCATGCGTCAAGCAGTCGTTCGATACTGCGGGAATTGGTGCCAAGTTGTCGCCCAACATCGATCGATGTTTTTGTTTCCTTGCCGATCAAGGTGAATAAATCCAATTTATTGGCGGCAAACAGAACGCACGAGCGTGTGTAGCTGGTGGCCAGCTCAGTGATTCGGCGAGCTCGGGCGGCTGTAGTGAACTCTGGTGCGGCTGATGAGAGAGGAATCGATTGACGTCGGACATGGATTTCAGGCCTCTTCGCTTGAGGAATTGTCTTGAAAGTCGGCATCACTTCTTCGGCGAACAATGTCATCTGATCGATGACCCGCTCGTGGGGTACGCCGCCATAGTTGATGTGGAACATCCAACCTGTGAGTCCACAGGCTGATGAAAGCTCACCAATTCGGTCGATGCATTGCTGGGGAGTACCGACGACTGCTCGATTGTCGCGGAGTTCTTGGGCATCTTTCCAGAGCGTTTCACCCGACTCGTAAGCCGCATAATGTTTGGAGTCGAGATGCTGCTTCTGGTTGGTTTGAACGGAGTTGAGGAAGTTGAGATACTGAAAAATGTGGCCATCCACTTGTTCGGATTGCTGTTCATCTTCGAAAAGAGCGAGATGGTAGTTGCCAAGGATTTGAAAATCGCGGACGTCGTGTCCCGCCTTGGTGAGTGATTCGCGGTAGAGGTCGAGGTATTCAGCCTGTTGCGCGGTCGACTTAAGAAGAAACGGTGCAACCATCAAATGGCAACCATTTTCACCGGCCCATTGGTACGACTCCGGAGTGGCGATGCAAGCGACGTAGACCGGCGGAGTCGGCTGTTGCAGCGGCCGCGGACCTAGCGTGTGGTCTTCGAACGACCAATATTTGCCATTGTGGGTAACTTGTTTTTCCGACCAGAGTCGGCGGATCACTTCCCAAGCTTCTTGGAATCGTTCGCGGGATTCGCTCGACGGGACGCCCACAGCCGCAAAGTCATAGGCAAGTATGCCACGACCGATGCCAAAGTTGAGTCGACCATTACTCAACAGATCAACCGTCGCCCAATCCTCTGCGGCGAGTACGGGGTGTCGTTGTGTAATCAGTGAGACGGCCGTTCCGATGCGAATCCTTTCAGTGCGGTCGGCAATCGCCTGCGCGACCACAGGCGTGGAGCAGAAGCCGTAGCCCGCCAAACGATGTTCAGCGATCCATAGGGCATCGTACCCCAGCGCATCGGCCGTTCCCCATTCATGAAGGAGGCGCCGATACCATGCGGAGTATGAGCCATGCAGGCTTTCGTAGTAATCAGGAATGTAGCAAAAACCAAATTGCATCGGTTACGCTGGGCGAGAGTTGACAAGCGCTGAAGCAAAGCCACTTGCATAGAGGGGAGAAAGTAGCGCCGCGTCGGCTACCGACATGGTATTCGCTACCAGTTTTCCACACTAAGTACGAACGAGTGGAATGTCAATTTTTCAAAGTAGATATCAGTCAGAGCATGCGCGGCGGTGCCAATCGGCGTAGTACAATCGTCCTGATCGTCAGAAGTGACATCATGCAATGAACGGGGCCCACTGATCACTGTGTAGCAGCGTTATATCTTTGAGACACGCACCTCGCTGCCTCGCAGAACTTGGCAGGTGTCGTGGCAATCGGGGAATGTATATTGAGTCGCTCTGCCCTTCTCGTGATAAAACGGCCCAGGGCCGGGGAAACGAGGAATTTTCAAAGGGATATTTTCCCAGCTGCCCGAATCGGTTATCTTTTGCATTGTAGACACATGTTCAGCATCAAAGACATGAATGGAGTCAGGCATGCCTACGGACCCGCTTACGGAGTATTTGCATCGGCAGTTTTCCCAGAACATAGCTGCCCATACTTCGCTTGATTCAATCTCCGGTCAATACAGCCAGTTTCCCTCGCAACTAGAACCGAGGCTCGCTGCAGCTCTTCGACAATCCGGGATCAAGCAGCTCTATTCTCACCAGATCGAAGCCTTTGATTCGATTGGCTCGGGAAAGGACACGGTTCTCGTTTCACGCACTGCCAGCGGGAAGACGCTTTCTTTCCTACTGCCAATCCTCAATGACTATACGCAATGCGAGGCACCCTTTGGAACGATGCTGCTCTATCCTACGAAGGCGTTGTCTCGCGATCAGGAAGGGACCCTCGGTAAACTCCTTTCGGCAAGCGGAGCAAACACACGACTTGGCACCTACGATGGAGATACCCCGCGCGAGGAGCGGAATCGCATTCAGTCGCAAGCAGATTTTATGATCACCAATCCCGACATGCTTCACTCGGGAATTCTTCCGAATCACAATCGACGCTGGCGCACTTTTCTCTCACGACTTCGCTACATTGTCATCGACGAGGTCCACAACTATCGCGGTGCTTTCGGTTCGCATGTGGCAAATGTCATGAGGCGCTTGCTCAGAGTATGTGAAATGCACGGAAGTCGGCCCACGTTTGTTTGCTCATCTGCAACAATCGGGAACCCTGGCGAGCACGTCGAGGCATTGCTCCAGCGACCGTTTCAGGTCGTAAGCAGCGAAGGTGCCCCTCGGCCACGTCGCGAGCTATATATGATTAATCCTTCGGTTGTCCAAAGCCATGGCCATAGCCTTTATCGGAAGGGGACAAGCTCGGTCAGTATTCCATTGATCCGAGAAGCGGCACGACTTGGAGTCCGCACCATCTGTTTTTGTCGGGCACGCCAGCAAGTTGAACGACTGTGCCGAGCAGTGACTGACGGACACCCCGAACTGCGTGAAAAGGTCAAACCCTATCGCGGCGGACTATTGCCAAACGAACGACGCCAATTGGAGAGAGACTTGGCCAGCGGCAAGGTGAATACGATTATCAGCACTAATGCATTGGAACTCGGAATCGATATTGGTGATTTGGAGCTTTGCATACTCAGCGGTCATCCTGGCTCGATGGCCAGCTTTTGGCAACAGGCAGGTCGCGTTGGTAGGCGAGGTAACCGAGCGGTCATTGCCTATGTCGCACGGGATACGCCAATTGACCAGTATCTGGTAAACCACTCTGAGTTTGTCACCCAGGCTCCGATCGAGCGTGCCTGGCTGAGTGCTGACAACCCTTACATTCTCTTACAGCATTTGCCTTGTGCGGCACATGAGCATCCGCTCAGGGAAGATGAACCGCAATTTTCTGAGCCAGCATATCCTGCCGCACTTGAAATACTTAGGGAAGACAACACTCTCGTCGAATACCACGGCAACTACCGGTATGCCTTGCGTGATTACCCTTCCAAAGGCGTCAATCTGCGCGGCATGACTGACTTCAACGTGGATATCTACTGTGGCACGGAAGTGATTGGAGAACTTGATCCCATCGGTGCCCGAGGGACATTGTACAAAGATGCCATCTATCAGCATCTTGGCAAGCGTTATATGTCGATGGAGTTGGATCTTGAACAAAAGCTCTGCCGCGTGGAGCCTGTGGAGGTTGACTATTACACCGAGGCGGTTTGGGATAGTCGCGTCACCTTAACGGAGTCTTACGACCGGCGGCAACTTAATGGGACTGAGCTGGAATTCGGATCGATAAATGTCAATCGGCAGCCCAAGCTTTACAAGAAAATCCGCGAGCGGAGCCTGGAGAATATTGGGTATGGTCCCATCACGCTGGATCCATTTATCTACGATACGACCGGCTTTAGCCTCCATGCGCCTGATGATTGGTGTAGAGCGATTGGGGGCATTGATAAGAGGCACATAGGCGCTGCTCTCTATGGTTTGAGTTATATTCTGAAACGAACGGCCCCCAGTCTCTGCCTTGGTGATATTCAGAACATTGAGACCGATGTCTCGTTAACGGAACTGAGACCGGGAGAATGGGAAAGTGCCTTGTATCTCTACGATACGATCGAAGGGGGGGTAGGCTATGCCGAAAAGATTCTTGAGGTCTTCACCCAAGCACTGGAGCTCTGCCAGACGATCATCGACGATTGCAGTTGCGAGGCAGGCTGTCCATCTTGTGTGACCTCTCTACCTCCAGGCATCGAATCGATTGAAATGGAGCAATTACTTATCGAGTCGAATGCATCTGTCGCATGTACTCGAAGCTTGCTGGCAATGCTTCTTTCAGGTGAGATTATCTTGCCGGAGGTCAAGTTTCATGAAGTTCCCGTGCTGAGTGGCGTCACGGTATCCGAACCAGATGCGGACTTGGAGCGATTGCGAAACCGCCTAGGCAAGGCTAATTCCATCCTCAAGCAAAAGAGGACGCGAATTCATTGATCAACGAGGCACTTCAGCACTGTTCTGGTATCGGTCCTGTCCGCCTTGCGCACCTGCACGATGAAGGTATCAAGACATGGCAGGATGTTTTGCAGTTCCCCCAGCGGATTCCAGCAACCTATCGCAACACTATGATGGAAGAATGTCGGAGATGTCAGGCCGCATTGGAGCTTGACGATATCCAATATTTCATCGATCGATTAGCACCTGTGGATAAATGGCGAATTTTGGCTCACTATTTTCCCGATACCACATTCTTCGATATTGAAACTCTCGGACTCAGTTCTGCCGATCCGATCACGGTGATCGTCACTTGGTATGGCGGAGAGTTCAATACTTTTGTTGAGCATGAAAACCTCGATGGTTTCTTGGAGTTGCTTGATCGAGTCAAGCTCCTCGTCTCATTTAACGGGAGCACGTTTGATGTGCCACGCGTCTTAGATGCTTTCCATATCCCATCGCTCCCTTGTCCGCATCTTGATCTTCGCTGGATCGCCTACCGACGTGGTCTCGTAGGCGGAATCAAAGAAATTGCTAGAAAACAAGGAATCGCACGTCCTGTCGACCTTGATAATGTTTCGGGTGAGCATGCTATTCTGCTATGGCAAGAATGGAGAGCAAAGCAGGATCATGCAGCCCGCGAGCACTTGATCCGTTATTGTGCAGCCGATGTCCTATTGTTGCGCTTCTTAGCTGAGCGGTTGATAGGAATGGACAATACTGATAACGCTCTGCTCTGGGATTCGCTCCCACCAGCTACGGGTCGACCTCCAGTGCATCGGGGTAGGGCACTTCAACTCACAGCTCCAACTTTGAGCTCTGATAAACGTCGTTTGAACAGAAACCGATTGCTCTTGTCAAAACGGTGGAGTCCGAGATGAGTCAGGACTTTCATAACTCGATTCTTAAGGAAGGTCAACGACGACTACACAATATATTGACTTCTTTAAAAGCGATTACTTTTTGTTGGCTGACACTACTAATCACTTTCATTTCATCATGGAATCTCTATAGTGCTCTGGTAGTATGGGACAAGTCATTACAACTTCATGGTCCCAATCGACCTCATTTGATTAGGTTTCACTCACGCGTTTGATGATTTTTCTAAGAGACTGAAAGCATCGGTGGCAGCTTGATGGAGATTACTAGCACGGAGGGCGTATTAACCACTCTGGTGGGAGTTTGTGCGTTCTTTTTCTGGTTGGAAAAGGCAACGAAGAGTAGGCTTTTTAGCTACCTGCCTCCGCTAATCTTCATTTATCTGACTCCCGTTCTCTTGGCCGCCCAAGGAATTTTGCCTGAGAAGTCCCCTGTTTACGAAAGTATTGGCTCACTAGTACTGCCTATGATGCTAGTGCTTTTGATGCTCAAGGTGAATGTGAGGGGAGCGCTCCGTGTGCTGGGTAGGGGGGTGGGCGTAATGCTCTTTGGCACCCTGGGAGTGATAGTTGGCGCGCCGATCGGATTCTTGGCCGTCAAACCTTGGCTGGAACCCGACGCCTGGAAGGCGTTTGGAACACTAGCAGGAAGCTGGATCGGCGGCACTGGCAATATGGCTGCGGTCAGTCAAATGATTGATGCCAGTGGCACCGACGTCGGACTTGCTGTGATCGGCGACTCGGTGATCTATCTGTTCTGGCTTCCAATTCTGCTCGGATCAAAACTCTTTGCCGATCGATTTGCCGTATTTACTGGAGTTGATGCAAACCGGGTCGCCACGATGACCGCTGCCGCTCAAGCCGAGGCTACTGACGCGACGGCCCCTACGACGCCAGATATTCTCGGGCTGCTGACGGTCGCATTATTCTCTAGCTGGATGGCAGAATTGATCTCCCACATTTTGCCGACTATCGACCCCTACCTAAGTGCATCAGCGTGGAAGATTATGCTCATCACCGCTCTAGGAATTGGCCTCTCGTTCACCCGGCTGAGCAAGCTCCCCGGCAGCCACGAACTTGCGATGGCCCTGGTCTATCTATTTGTCGCGCGGATGGGTGCCCAGACGAATTTGGCCAGTGCAGCAGGACAAGCTTTGCCATTTCTCGTGGGGGCCACGATCTGGATATTCATTCACGGGGCCTTCTGCCTGCTGGGTGCCAAGCTGCTGAAGGTCGATGTCCATACTGCTGCGATCGCCAGTGCAGCAAACATCGGGGGGGCTGCATCGGCATCGATCGTTGCCACTCACCACCAGGAGAGCCTGGTGCCGGCAAGTATTCTTATGGCTCTGATCGGATACGCCATCGGCAACTTTGCTGCCTACGCGACGGCTTTGCTCTGTTGGCTGGTGTCCTAGCCCGACCTACCAGAGACGCTTGCCAAACACGAACGAAGCATCCCGCTTGGGGGAGTAATTCTCGTGTTCTCTGTTGAAACTGCTGATTGTGACCCGAGGCATTTCCGCCTCCAGAAATTGGTCGTCTCCCAAATAGAGAGCCGTGTGACGAATTTTGCCGTGCGGGCCGACAAAATAGAGCGTATCCCCGCGTCTTAGTTGCGAGCGGTGCCACCGGGTTGCCACGAGTTGCCCCAGATAAAACTGCTGATACGAATCGCGGGGGAGATTCAGACCGATCGACGCGAAAGCGACCTGCACTAAGCCGGAGCAATCGATCCCCTCAACGGTCTTGCCACCCCAGTGGTATGGCGTTCCCAGCAACTGGCTCGCTCGGGCGATGGCCTGCTCGATGTTGTCGCTGGGGAGCTCGGTTGCTTCGCATTTGGCAGACGGAACCTCGACCACTTCTCCCGTAGGCAATGCAATCATCACTCGATCCTGATTGTCGGGAATTCTTTTCAGCACAGCCCCCAAGGGAAGCATCAATCCCGAATCCAGCTGATGGTCTGCTACGATCCGGACACTCGACTCGGTAGGATAGCGGTCAAAGGCCTCCGGCCCAACGCGATGCACATCGGCCGCCGCGACATAGCCGACATAGCCATCCTGCGAGTGGACCAATAAATAATCACCCTCTTGCCGGAGGAGGTAAAGCGGCTCTCCCAGCATGCAATCGGTGACCACATCGTGCGGGATTTTTGGGCGATCGTAACTCAGCGTGTGCGCTGTCTTGACGAAGCCGAACCGCTGTTCGCCAAGTTCGGCCGAGGGTAGTGTTTCCAATTCGTTCTCGATTTCATCAAATCCGAGCACTCTGAGAAAAGACTCAAGTCCCTCACGCGTTTCAGGAAACTCGACAAATCCCTTAAGGACGACCGGGCCATCATCACCTTGTGTGGCGGCGACCTCGAAGGCGAACAGCGTCTTGTCATTGGCTAACTGGGCACGAAAGTATTCAACGTACTGTGAGAGTCGATCTGTGCGGCCCTGGAGTTCGGGTTCAATCTGTCGAGCTAACCGTGTGAGGCGGTCTGAACTGTCAGGAGGGGCCAATGTAGCCGGTTGAGCCCGCAGGCCTTCACAGAAAATTATCAGTATTAGGATCAAAACAAATCTCATCGCTTGTCTCGTTCTTTTCAGCAAACTAGTAATTTGAGGTAGGTTTCGAAAGTCGGCTTGTTACCTCAGCATAAAGTGCCGCGACTTTTTACAACAGGGGCACGACCAGGCAATTGCTGGGGCGGAAGTTGTACCATTTATTTGGAGCAGCGACAGTAGAATGGTGGCTATGCAGTACTTTTCTCCAACCACCAACAAGCACTTCTAGAAGGTGTCCGTATCTCTCCATATACCATGCGTTGGATTGGCGTTAACGGTCAGAATACGGTGCTCCCTTGTCCCTCTTCACAAATAGTGGCTCTGCTCCCAGTTTGGCCACTCGTGATGTTTTGATCCCCAAACGCTTGAAACACCGGTCAACTGCTTGCACCACATGTTTTGAATGAGCTAGAATTGAGTAGTCTTCCAAGGCGTCCGTTTCAGTGCAGCTCGGGGATATTATGTCTGAGCCGAACAATCCCAACGGAGATCTCGCGGCGCGAGTTCGCGATGTGATCAACGATTGCCTTCAGCGGCGCGCCACTGGGGAGGATATCGTCGATGACGAAATCATTGCTGCTCACACCGAGTTAATGCCTAAACTTGGGGAAGAGCTGCGCAACTTGTCTTGCAATGCGGCGCTTCGCGATAAAACGGCTCCGTCTATGCCCGTCCTGGCTGAGACTGTTTCGTTTGGCGGTTCCTCTACTGGCAGTGGCCGCCTCGAAGTCCGCTGCCCCAACTGCCACGCGCCTACTGAAGTTGCGGTGGACACGACACTCACCGATTTAGTTTGCAGCATTTGTGGAAGCCATTTTAGTTTGGTGGACCAAAGCAAATCCAGTAGGATGGCTCCATCGCTAGTTAAGCTAGGCCATTTTGAATTGATAGAGCGTGTCGGTGTCGGCAGCTTTGGAAGCGTTTGGAAGGCTCGCGACAAAGATCTCGATCGAACGGTCGCCATCAAAATTCCCCGCGCCGGCTGCATGACAGCCGACGAACAGGAAAAGTTTTTCCGCGAAGCCCGCGCCGCGGCTCAGTTACGTCACCCCAATATCGTGAGTGTCCACGAAGTCGGTCGCGATGGAGAGAGCGTCTATATTGTTAGCGACTTTGTCCGCGGTGTGACTCTCGGCGACTGGCTTACTGGTCAGCAGTTTACAAACCGCGAAGCTGCTGAGCTATGCGTGCAAATTACCAATGCACTGCAACACGCTCACGATCACGGTGTGATACATAGAGATCTAAAACCTGCCAATATCATCATAGATTTTGATGGGCAGCCCCATTTAATGGATTTTGGCATCGCCCGACGCGAATCTGGCGAAATAACAATTACAATGGACGGACAAGTGTTGGGAACTCCGGCTTACATGTCACCTGAACAAGCTCAAGGTGAAGCTCACACTGCTGATCGACGTAGCGACATATATTCGTTAGGAGTCATCCTCTTCCAGCTTCTCACCGGCGAGCTTCCCTTCCGTGGTAACGCACGAATGCTCATCAAGCAGGTAATTCAAGACGCGCCGCCTAGCCCGAGAAAGCTCAATGCAAATGTCGAACGGGATCTGGAGACGATTACACTCAAATGCTTGGAAAAGGATTCCGCAAGACGCTATCAAACAGCACGCGATCTGAGTAGCGATTTGAAATGCTATTTGTCCGGGGAGCCGATCAAGGCAAGACCTGTCAGCCGAATGGAGCATGTGTGGCGCTGGTGCAAGCGACATCCAGATGTCGCGTCGCTATCAGCGGCATTGCTGCTGCTATTGTTAGGCCTGGCAGTCGGAGCAGGAATTGTCGCTGCAATGCAAGCAAGGAGTTACCGAGCGTTACAGAACCAAGTCGCTCACAATCTTTTCCAGCGCGCCAATCAAGAACATGACGCGGGAAGAATTGACCAAGGAATTGCGTTGCTTTCCCGATCATACGATTTCGCTCGTCGAGCAGACTCTGACACACGTCTGCAGAGTTCTATTCGAACTTTACTAGCAGGTTGGGTCGAACATGGGGGGCAGCCCGTTGTACAAAACCGCGCCGTGCTAGCGGCTACGTTCAGTCCCGATGGTGAAACGATGCTCATTGGTGGACACGATCCACAATGCCGTGCGTCCTTTTGGGACGCAAGCACCCTTTCACCTCTCGGTGAACCAATTCAGCATGACGGAGCAGTTCGAGCTGTCGCATATAGTCCGGATGGCAGTCTTGCGATTACAGGCAGCGAAGATGGTACCGCCGCGCTTTGGGATACCCAATCGAGAATTGCGGTTGGTAAAACACTACTACACGCTCAGAAGCCAAGCAAAAATCTCGTGCTAGGAGTCGCATTTGGCCTTGAAGGAATAGTTGCCACCGGTGGCACCGACGGAATGGTTCGATTGTGGCAGGCTCCAGATGGCGAGCCCATCGGCAATCCGCTGCATCACAACGGACGCGTGTCCACTGTTGCGTTTCATCCGAATGGCCATGCGATCCTGACAGGATGCTATGACGGGACAGTACAGTTATGGAGACTTGAGTCGCAAGACCGCTTGGGGGCTCCCTTCCGAGTCAAAAAGCGACCAGTATATGCAGCACGATTCAGCCCTGACGGCAGCAAGATTCTGACTGGTTGTTCAAACGGATTCGCTCAGTTGTGGGATAGCAAAACCGGTATGCCAATAGGCGAACTTTCCGGACATACCAATGAAGTTTATTCAGTAGCATTCAGTCCTGATGGTCGAAGCATCCTGACGGGCAGCCACGATAACACGGCCCAATTGTGGGATACAAAGACCCTGAAGCGGATAGGGCCACCTCTGAGGCACGGCGGCTGGGTGATGAGCGTCGATTTCAGTCCCGACGGCCAGACATTGATAACTAGCGGCGCTGATCAAACCGTGCGACTTTGGGACATCTTTGATAGCGATGGCAGGATTCTGCGACACAAGGGCAACATTGTTGGAATGAGTTTCAGCTCAAATGGCCAATTCGTGGCGACTATTGGCGACGATGCGACGGCTCGCATTTGGGATGCTCATACGGCTCAGCCACTGGGAACGCCAATGGTACACGACGCACCCATACAAACAATGGCAATCAGTCAGGACGGTAAAACCTTGGTAACGGGCAGTACAGATAAAGTGCTGCGTTGGAACACTGAATCTGGTGTACTTCTGGGGGATCCGTGGGTGTCTAGTGGAGAAGTGCGAAAGGTCGAATTCTCGGCCGACGGAACGATGTTGCTCGTTTATTGCGTGAATGAGAAAAATCGTACTGTTGAATTGCGAGGCTTTCCGCAGGGCGAAGCTCGAGTAAAACCACTAGACTTCGACACCAACAGTTTGCTGTTGGCGAGCTCTTCTGATAAACATTCGATTGTCATGGGGCATCGCTACGGGCCGTTAATTTCCACGGCGCGAATTTGGAGAGTTTTCCCACAAGCAGCTCCGCAACACATGCTAAAACATGAATCTTTGGTTGCGGATGCCGCGTTCAGTCGCGACGGTCGTCGTATCGTGACAGGTGGACGTGATCAGTGCGTTAGAGTGTGGAACACCCGCACGGGCGATGAGAAAATCGTGTACAAGCAGCATAACGGTGTTGTAAATGCAGTGAGTATAAGTGACGACGGCGGCCTAATACTTAGTGGTAGTGATGACATGACGGCACGCTTGTGGGACGTTCGTACCAACTCGGCCCTAGGGTCTCCCTTACAACATGCGGATCGTGTCTTGAAAGTAGCGATAACACCAGACAGTCGTCTTGCCGTTACGATTTGCGACGATGGCAGCGCATACCTATGGGACGTTTTTACTTGCAAGCTGGTAACGCAACCAATGTTGTTCGAAATCGGCGTCGTAGACTGCGATATCCGGCCAGACAGTTCGGCGATTCTGTTTCGCTGCGTTGACGGTAGCGCGCGACTTTATGACATTCCCCCACCAGTACCGGACAAACCAGAGTTGATCCGCGCTTGGGCGCTCGCGCATAGTGGTTTCGAAGTGGACGACTCATTCGAACCTCGGCAATTCTCACAGGCAGAATGGTTGAATGCTCTGAAAGAGTTGCATTTACTGGAGAATATCGGAACTGCCGGTAGCTTACGCTAGTTGAAGTTCTTCATGCGACTTCGTCGCCCGATCGTGCAACTCGATAATTGGACTGATCCGGTTGTGGGTCTCGTCGGGGCCAACGTGCTTCAAGAATTGGCAAGTCGCCAGGTTCCTGCAAGCGACTTCGTATTTTTCAAGCCATTCTGAAAAGGAACGGCGCTCTGCTGCTGAGCGACGAGGGAATTGGTTTGGGGGCTCCGTCGCACCGCACCGCCAAGGTTTGGGTGTTAGACGGGCTCGAAAGGTTTTTTGCGTGTCACAAAAACGAACAAATTGGCTATCAGCGCCAACAGATCTCATCAAATCATTGGCACATGCTGACCCAGGTTCGAACTCTTGAGTGGTAACCAAAACACGGAATCCTGCGGCAGTTCGATAAACCCGAAAACCTGTACGCCGTTCACTTGCCAATACTGTGCAAAGATCATTGAATACTCCTTGCCATTCATGTGGAACGCCGTAGCGCGACGAGTTGCCGTACCGTGAAGGATTGCTCGACCCAGGCATATCGACGTCAATGAAAAGAGCGTGGTATGCGTTCAGAACCATGCTGCCGTAGTGATTTCGCGTGACGATGGCATCGAGCGGCCCGTTGCATTCAGGGTCGTCGATCGTCTCTTCGGCAGACCGTTTGATTGGATAATAAATCTCGCTACGAGGGGCTTTGTCCTGCTGAGATCGTCGTTGAGAATCCGACAATCTGGCCTTTGCCGCAGTCAACGTGTCTCTTTCAATTAGGATGCTTTCACTGGGATTAGACCGTAGCACAGGCATTTTAGACCTAGTCAAAAAATGTAAGGGTATCATGTTTTACACTTCCGAATTGGCGAGCTTCTATTCTTGAGAGTAAGCAGCAGTCATTCGATTCGTGCACGTAACGAAGTAACTGCTGGCTATCAATCATGACACTTGCGCTGCCTTAAATGTCACCAGGTTTGCACACAGTTTTGCCTGTCAGGGTCTAATGTTGGCAAGTCGGCAGGGTCCGGGCGAGGCCACGGACCTGGGAGTATGTCCACAATCAATTTAACTTTAAAGCACCTCCAACCAGGTGGCGCATGGGGAGGCGGACCAGTGTCAGGCTTATACTGCCATGCAAGGAGCCTTTGATTTCCAATTGGAGGAGGGCTGGCACTGGGACTTTGATCCGAACCAGCGAGATAAGGAACGATCGAGACAACTTTGGTACCGGGGCCCGGTACATCATATTTTATCTTGATTTCCGTCCCACCATTGAGATTGATACTGCCGACGCCAGCGGGACCGGGAGCACCACCAAGTTCCTCAATCTTTGTCCTGATATCATCGTACTCCGACATGGCACAGGTCCTTTTATAGTGAGAAGACCGATCGCTCGAAGAATCTATCAGAAACCATAAACCGGCTTGTGGCCGGGGCAGGTGGTCTTTCGAATTCAGAGTACTCTTGAGATCCACCTGCGCGCGGATTTTACTCCTTCTTTAGCGCATTGCAAGTAGTAAGTAAGAAAAAAATGAAAGTTCCGACAAGTCTTCAGAGGGCCGACTTGTCAATCGAAATGCTTCTACTTTATCAATCGTGGGAATGCCGAGAACCTGCCAATACTCGTTTTTTTGACAACGAGAGCAGGATAATTATCTGCCCAGACAGCTTGTAAGTGCTCCTCCGTCCTCGCGGAGTTTCGACACTCACTCGGGCTGACGTTTAATGGAATCGTGCAGATCACTATCCGAAGCCAAAGATTACCCACAATCTGTTGAAACAGAGCGCAAACCAGTGCAAGAAAGGCTTGGGGCTTTGCTAGCCCAAGCAAAAAAGTGCGAGAAGCTTGATAATCTTGCAAGAGATTCTTAGTGGGCGATGAGGGACTCGCATCTCACCCTCAAAACCCGGAGAAAACACCTCTTTCCGAGAGAGTGTATGCTCAGGTGCAAGTAAATTCGCCAAATACTGATCCAGGATTGGCCATTCTGATCGAAGCTTGGTCGACTCTAGACGAGGAGACCAAGGCAAGCATCCTGGCCATGATCGAGAATGACTGTGAGGCCGGCTGAATAATCACCTGCCCAAGTTGCCATGGATCATGTCATGGGCCATGCCAGTATCCCAAGGAATGCTCACTTCCCAGAACGGATCAGAGGGTAGCGGCGCCTGGCTGTGTCAAGTTTTGTACGAGAGCATCTCAATCCTGATACAGAGAATTGATATTTATGATAGTTGCTTGCTCTCGCAGACGGAGGAGTCGAAATAAATCATTTTGACCATGATCGAGATTTACTGACGCTTTTGCTCCAGACTTTAATTCGCCTCCACCCCTTCAGGTACCATCGGTATAGCGTACTGGCTCACCTGCTCCCATTCAGAGGGTTTTCCACCCCAGCGGACAGTAAATTAGTGGCCACCATGAGAGGACTTGGGGGGCTCTATTGCCAACCACTAAGTAGCGGCGGTCGATAAAACCCCGGAACTTAGCGAAGTTCAGCTATCGACTTCGGCTGTGCACTCCGTCGCTAGATAGTGTCACTTTTTGCCTGGCGGAGTCGTAAGTTCTAGTTTGCCTAGTGGTTGCAGTGATTTGCCATGGCAAACTAATGGATTGTCGGAGATTAGCAAGGTAATGTCCCTTAGAGAATTTGTAGTACACCATGATGTGCAGCCTGTTACAATGAGGGGCATTCCAAATGGCTCGCTGTCAAATCGGCGGAAAATGGGCATCTGTTTTCCAAGAGGAGAAAACGTGAAAGAAACTTTAATTCGGGTCGTCCTTTTTCTGACATTCCTGGCTAGCTGCGAATTTGAAACGCAGGCGGCCATCATTATCACCAGGGTTGAAACGACAGGCTACGCTTCTGCGCTTTCCGGACTCGGCTACCAAGATTGGAATGAAATGGCTATAGGGAATTTTGAGGAGGTTTTCGGAGACTACTCCGCCTATGCAATGGCGCATAGCGACATTGATCCCGGTGGAGACCACAATGCCAGTTCTTTGGGAAGCTTGAGTTACGATGAGCTGAACTCAGCGTTTCTATTATCGGGGACAGCTGCTGCCGACTCCCCAACGAAACAGCTATATACGAGCAGTTCTTCTCGCATTGAGATTGATCTGACACTTGATAATTCCTATTCATTTTCGCTCAGTGGTTCGAGTTCGAATCCCCAAGTCCCATTTGTGGGTTTGACTCTGCTTCCAGACGTTGCTAATGAGAGATATTACGTTGGCGACTCAGGTACTATTGGTCCGGGCAACTACAGGCTCCAGGGATATGTATCCGTTTCCGCTCTAGTGGAAGACGCATCGGAGTCCGATTGGTATTCGGCAACCTTATTGTTTTCTGCGGTTCCTAGTGATGCTGACTTCGACGATGACGGCGACGTAGACGGCCACGACTTTCTTGTTTGGCAAACTAACTACGGAGTATCCACTGACGGTGACGATCTCCTGACATGGCATTCTCAATACGGCACGAATGTGCCACCGTATACGGCATCGACTGCTGTTCCAGAACCGAATACTCTAATCCTGCTGCTAGGGATATTGGTGCCCGTGCTGCGACGCTGATACAAATTACTTGTTAGGGCATCGAATCGCTTTAGACGGCATTCTGTGCGACCGATTTTTGGGAGTGTGTAATTAGCGGCGGCGTGCCAAACCTCCGCTAGGAACGGACGCAAACAGAAGTCTCTCTGGCTGCCCCTTCTACGCAAGCAATCCGCTTGTGGCACACTTTCTTGCTACTTCAGCACAAGATGTCACCAGCGGGCATCCTAGGGCTTGCAGGTGGTCATCCGTACACGTATGGTAATTGCGGACAATCCCGACACCTTGGAGGCAGAGCGATGGAAACCAGTACAATGATCCAATCTATGGAAGAAAAAGGCTTTGAAGTGGAGTTGAGCGAGACCGGACGAAAGGACGTCGACCAATGGGCTTGCTATGTGTCCCGGGCCAATTGCGGGAAGGGGTTCTTCGGGAGGAGCGAATCGGCCGCACTCAAGAAAGCCGTTGAGGCCGTGGAAGCTGGGGAAGTGGGGTGGTGAAATCGAAGAGCACTACTAGAGCTTTGCAGTTTGCCCCCACGACTTCGCGGTTCGGAAGTAGTGGTACTAGTCCCTGCATTTCTGGCCAGGGTACTTTCAAAGAATTGTGTTTAGATTTTCTTCCAGTTCTTTAGTCGGTGGGGATTTAAACCAAAAAGCTGCTGAA
This sequence comes from Bythopirellula goksoeyrii, assembly GCF_008065115.1. Classification (NCBI taxonomy): domain Bacteria; kingdom Pseudomonadati; phylum Planctomycetota; class Planctomycetia; order Pirellulales; family Lacipirellulaceae; genus Bythopirellula; species Bythopirellula goksoeyrii. The sequence continues at coordinate 2,919,502 of NZ_CP042913.1, forward strand.
AGCATAATTGTGCCTGCGACTAAATCGAATTCAGACCATGCATGTCGGCTAAAATGAAACGGCACAAGTGGGTTGAATAGGCCTGCTAGGATTCCAAAGCCCCAAGGCATCCATGTATATCCCCATCGATAAGCGTAAATGGAGAGCATGATGGCAGTCGCAGAAACGAGGACGCGGAGAACCTGGTAGAACACGTAAGGATGTGTTTCATCGCGAGCAACGAAAAGCATGCACGCAGAAGCTGCGCAAAGAATCACGATTGGAAAACGCTCAAATGGTGTGATGTCTAGTTTAATGCGCTGTGACTCGTTGCTAAACCACTTTTTTGTTTCTTCAGTGTAGCCAAGCGAAAAGAAAAGTAATCCCAAAAATCCAAGAAGAAAGACAAGCATTATTCCGGTTCCGTCCCTTCTTCGATCTCCAGTCACACGATTTATTTTAGGATCGGACTGAAGGTATTCAATTTCAAGCAGTTCGTCCTCTAGGATATCCATATTTGAGCGCCCTACATATTCTTTCCCGTTTCGTGCCCTAAAAGAGTACTCAGTTAAATAAGGGTCTTCCCCGCCCCCCCCGACATAAGTGATCTCACCTCTTGTCTTTGTAGCGGTCTTGTCCAATGATCGCGTTTCTTGCCAGTTCTGAAGATAATTGAATGATTGGAGGATGGTTCCAGCAAACATGACAACACTCCACCCGAGCATGCTCCAGTCTCGTTGAATTCTCCACCAATTAGCCATTTTCAGTGCTTCTTGCATTGCATATTCAAAGGTTACACCAAGCATTCTGACCACGAATCTGGCATCTAGCAAGAATTGGCCAAATAGAGCTAGCCAGAACGCCAGCAAAACACTTGTGCCAACTCTTTGCCTCTCCGACACAATTTAACGCCAGAGGGCTTCCAGGGGATTGTTAGTATTCATCTGTATATGTATCTTAGATTGCTCACCCTGGAGCCAAAACCATGTTATCAGACGAGCAAAACCGTATAGAGCACGAGACTCATGACCAGTCCGTTGAAGAGGAAATGAGGGAGAGGTACGAGGAACAGCAGCGGCGACTGGCTTGCCCGAGTTGTGGGGAGGAAGCGTTTACGGGGTAGACGCGTCCATGTCGGCCTCATGTCGTAAAACACAATCTATGGTCAGGCTACGTCCCAGAGGATTACTTGCTCTCTTTCCTTCGCTCCGGGCAAGTCTTTACCCGTGTAAAAGAGTTCCGGTGTGGATTCCGCAGAAACAACCTCAGGCACTGGTTCTACGCAGAACAGTGATCGCTGCCCCGGAAGGTACTTGGGAGTTCGATTACCTACTCTGCTGTTATCCATTTGAGTTTGCCGAGAGTGGGAATCGGTCATCTTCGTTCCTCCTGATTGCGAAGACTTCGGCGGATCTTGATTGGCGCGGGTCGGTTATATCGTCCCGAAAGTGCGACCGGCAAGATGTACATCGGTGCGCTTAAAAATGCAGGGAAAGCTAGGAACCTGGCAAGGAGGAGGGATCTCTCGCAAAGGTAATCTAATTTTGTGTCTTGCTCCCACTACTTCGAGTGATTGTTGCAGTGGTACCAATCCCGTCGCTGTCGGACACGCAACATATTTAAAGAGTTGCAAATTAGAACCAATATGATTGTGCTGGGTTCGGGAATAGCACTTGCAATACGAAAGCCATTAGCCCCGCTGTTTTCAGAGGATGGTTCCCCGCTTCCCCTTGTCGATGCCAACAAAGTAAAAGAGGCCTCATCCCATCCACCACCCCGAACAACTCTCTGATTAGAGTCATAAATCGTATCAGTCCACTCTCTTACATTGCCCCCTTGGTCAAAAGTACCGTAGGGACTGAAGGCCAGCGAATATGCACCTACTTCAGACAGGTGATTGGCAGTGGAATTATTGGGTCCGGGGATTGCGAAGAAGTCGTTGTATCCGTTCGCAATGCCGTCATCCTTAATAAAATTTGCCACATTTGAGTTGTCAGGACTGTTCAGGCTAGTTGGATCGTCTGAATAAGGCTCGGTATCAGTGGAAGTCGGATAATCCCAGTAGTTGCCCGTGTTGCCATCATTCTTGTGGTAGGCCGCTTTGTACCATTCGTTTTCACTGGGGATAAAGTAAGAAGCCGATTGACTGCGGACTTCGCTCAGGCCGTCCGAGATAGTATAAACGCCCGTTTCAGTGTCGCCACTGCCTTGATTGTTTTCTAGCCAGTTCACGAACCGCATCGAATCTAGAAAAGAAACAAAAACTACCGGATACTCTCCATAGTTCGGTTTGACGACATACTTCATTCCAGGTGGTTGATTAGAGTCGAAAAGAATTCCGCCAGCCCCTTCGGTAGTCATGTTTGGATTGTATAGAGCTAACAAGTTCTCGCCATTTGAATCAACTGAGTTAAGAAAATTAGTGTATTGAGTGTTCGTTACTTCGTATTTGCTGATGCGGTACGTGTAGGTCACATCGCCGAATCCAGTCGAGTCTGATTGATTGCCTGGATTGCCAACTGTGACCCAGTCGAAAGCAACTTCTCCTCTTGTGGAGAGGATACAGGAGGTAAATGGCACAAGAAAAGAGATTATTGCAGCACGAAACATAATCTAGCCTCTAGAATGCGAAAGGACTGCTCTTCATTGCTGCCGTATTGTAGCTAGTTACTTTCCTTATTTCTAAACAATTCCCTCAGAATTGAGAAAGTTCAAGGATTAGTGGGTTTTCTGGCAGTATTTTCACCCCCTCTACCGATTCCGAATCTCTGGTATAATCAGCGGTGGGTACTTTGTCTCAAACTGAAGAGACCTTTCATGCGTTTCCTAATTCCCCCTCATTTTGTTCTGGGAATGGCTAGAGTAGACCGCAAACTTCGCCGGTAACTGAGCGGTCGTAAGGTCCCCTCAGTCCGCAGCAAGGCTATCCTGGCCTTGAATGAGGCATTGAATACACATCGCTTCCGCGACATAACTGGCTCTCCTGATAGATAAATCGACAAGGCTTCTACACCTTATCAGGCTGTCCAGATTTCGGAGTCGTCCTCAATCAAAAGCAACTGCCTGAGAGTCGCTTTCTTTGACTGTTCTCCCAGAACGTGTCCATCGGAGTTCGCCACTGGATGTGTTCACAATTGTGCGACCATCGCCCGAAGGCTTCCATTCCCCAACAAATAGTTGATAAAAAAGGATCGTTACGGCTATGCCAGCCGCAAAGGCAATTGCTGCAATTCTGATGTCATTTTTGCCATGTATCATTTGAAACTCACTGCATCTTGCAAGTTGAGAAACTGGATTTATACCAGAATCTAGTTGCTTTCCTTTGCATATAATGAAGTTTGATTTCTTGGATTCAGTATCTCACAGAAGATCACGAACTTGCAACTACTTCAATTCATACTAACGGAGCATTATGGACCATGCAGGAATCTAAAGCTTTAATCATGGAACGGCTGCGTCGGGAAGGCCGCTGGGATGAGGCATCCCTCTTCAAGGATCAAACGATCAAGGAACTCCGGGCAGCTGGCAAGACTCGCAGGGAGGCTGGAGAACTCGCCTGGGCGGAGATGGCAAGAAAGTATCCTCCTGTTAATCAAGCGAACGAGGGCAGCGATCTAGGGGTTCTGGACCCTACTGAGGAAGATCTGCCCAATAGCTCACCAGCTACGTTTGTCGGGGATGCGTTCTGGGTCTACAACTCGATTGGCAGGGCGACTGTGGTATCTGCAAGTGCGCCAAGTGCTGGGGCCTGGGCCTTGCTCAGATGGGCCAAGCGGAATGAGGATCGATTCTTTGAGCAGATTCTGCCCAAGGCCTTACAGCTCAGCACTAAGCTTGAGTCGGAGCAAGAATCCCTCGATCAGGAGGATAAAGAGTTGGGCGAACTCGAAGAACTGCTGGGGTGTTCTGTCTGAGGAGCAGCAAGGGGCATGGCGTAGGTGTCGCGCGATTGCTCCAGACGGTAGATCCCCTACTCATCAGGGCGCGGGCGCGTATAGATTGTACCCAAGGCTAAACTTTTGGTCAAAGACCTCGGTGCATACTTGACAGTGCGAGCACATTCCGCTAGGATGAGGGTATATTCCAAGTCGGACGGGAACGAACAAATCAGCGATGTAACCTTGAGCCGCTGCTTGTCTCCTGGTGATCTGACTGGATGGCTACCTTAGCGTCAGGCAACTGAGCCGTTGACAAGGAGCGGAAAGCTCAGGTAGGGATAGAGGCTGATTTGGCGACCGATTCATCCGTCAAATAAACAGTGCCTATCAACAGTTGAAAGGGTGGATGCGCGAAGTGTGCATTCATTTACAAACTTTCCGTTGTTGATTAGCGCTGTATTTTTTTGCGCTCTTCCACAGCGGGTGAACCCCCGTTTCGGAGAAACGCAATGTCTTCAAAAAGCCCAACGATTCTTCTCACCCGCCGACAAGTGGCTGAGGCAATGAATCTATCAGAGCGTTATGTTTTCACACTAACAAAACGCGGTGTGCTCCCCCAAATTCGGCTCGGTAGATCCGTGCGCTACCGTGTAAAAGATGTCGAAAAGGCTACATCGTTACTGATTGCAGAGCAGCAGGATTCGCAAGGAGGACACAATGAGTATTAGCATCGAATCAAGTTCAATTGAACAACAATCCATACCGTCAGCACTTTTGAACGAACATCAAGTCTGCCGCTATTTGGGCAATGTTTCTGCCAAGCATCTCTACAACCTACGGAAACGCGGCGACCTGCCATTCGTCTCTGTCGGACGCAGGATCTTGTATAGCCGAATCGCTCTTGATAGATGGATAGAAGAGCGTCAGCAGCAAAGTAAATAACCAATTCACCTTCCCGTTGTGGGCCAAAGGAAATGGGCCGGCTGTGACGGCAGCAACGGGCCAAGTAAAAGGAGCACAAGGACGTGCGCGAATATTATACACAATCACGGAAGAAACCACCAACTAATGGGCAAAAAAGAGAATCGGGTCTTGTCCCATTTCCACTTTCCAAGATCAAGCCGTCGCCTGAGAACGACAAGCTTTATCGGCAGACTGATCCTAATGGTGCCGACAACGCAGAGATCGAAGCCGAGCGGAAAGACGCAAGGTTTCTGGCAGGCGTATGGGAGACCGTCAAAGATGTCCTGCAAGACATCGACTTTGACATGGAGGGCGCAGCATGATCGACCTCGTTTCCATCACCGCCAAGTTGCGAACAATCGAAAAAGCTGGGCTGCTTCCTGAATTAGAGCACGAACTATCCCACCAACGGCGGCAGATTCCCGACGATCCCTTTCAAGCTGACCCGTGGTTGCGATGCAATGCCGATTACTTGGCACGCACTACCAGCAGGATCACCGGAGAATCTTTATATCGCTGCCGTAATGCTGCGGTAGAAGTTCTGGCCAATACTAAGGCATCCCATGCGGCAAAGTTGATCGACCGATTCTATCAACGCGTCAGTGGCAGGAGGCAGGCACTATGACCGACCTCCTGAAAATCAAAGTTGGCGGCGATGCTGACTACAAAGGGCATCGTACTGTCTTGCTGACATACGGCGTGTTTGTCCATCGGGACAAGTTTGACTTGGACTCTGAGTTCCAGCGAGACAAGTATCTTGATCGAGTTGTGCCGAAAATTGAACGGCTCATGGATCAAGCCGAGCTATACAAGAACTGTTCGTTTCAAGGGACTCAGACGAATCAGAATTCCCCGGTTGGAATCGAGATCAAGCAAAAGCTGATCGAGGCGCTCGAAGATGCGGAGAATAATCCGCAATCGCTCTGGCAACCCGAGATGACCAGCATGGCCGACATTGCACCAATCGAGCCTGAATGGTTCTGGACTGACTACATCCCCGCCGGCGCTATCACAGTTCTGGATGGTGACCCCGGTCTAGGGAAGTCACAAGCGACTATCGACATCACGGCACGTTGTACCCGTGGCGATGCGATGCCACCCCTATCGGCACCTGATCTGACCTATCCGCCTGGATGCGTGTTGCTCACCAATTGCGAAGATGACCCCGCTAGGGTTATTCGTCCGCGACTTGATGCAGCAGGTGCAAGGATTGATCGTGTCCACCTGCTGCGTGAGATGGATGGATTCGACGGCGCAGAGAAACGACCCGTTTCACTACCGGGAGACCTGGCGACAATCGAAGTGCTGATCGTCGAGAAGAAAATCATTCTCTGGGTAATTGATCCCTGGGTAGCTTACCTGGACGGCAAACTATCCATGAACAACGACTCGGACGTGAGGCGATGCCTTGGACAATTGGCGGCAATGGCAGAGCGGACGGGCGTTGCTGTTCTCTTGGTGAGGCATCTCAATAAGAAAACGGGATCACATGCTATCTATCGTGGCGGCGGTTCCATCGGGATCACGGGCGCGGCGAGAAGCGTGCTCATGGTTGGACAAGATCCAGCCGACAGCGATAGCCGCATATTGGCGCCAGTGAAGTCGAATCTTGGACCAGAGCCACCTAGCCTACGGTTCTCTATCGAATCACTCGAAGGCACATCCCGCGTTGTCTGGGGTGACTCCTGCGACGTGAAAGCATGTGACCTACTCAAGCAGGATGGCAAGCCGTCTGGCGGTTCCAAGCAGCAGCAGGCGGAAAGCATCATCAACGACATTCTGGGCAATGGCCCCCGTGGAGAAAACGAAGTATTGCAAGCCTGTGAGGATGCTGGAATTAGCAAGGCGACCTACTGGCGAGCGCGTCAGAAGCTGGAAGTTCAATCTGAGAAAGTCGGTTTCAACGATGGCTGGATGCTGAGTCTACCTAGCAATAACGGAGTCTGCCATGAGTTCTAAGTCACGAAGAATATCAACGAAGGCTATCACCGATGAGAGCCTTCGGAAGCGAAGAGTATCACGAGAGAGTGTTAATGATATCCTTCGATTAAATCAGCGGTTTCACGCAAATAGCAATGAGAGCCTTCGGGGGGCTGAGACTGACGATGCAGCGAAGGCTCTCAAGTCTCACACCCCCCCGGGAACTGACCGGGAAGCCGATCGTCTGGCACGTATCGAACGACTGCTCGGTGACCCTCGGCAAAGCAGTGTCATAGCACGATACTTCGATGATAAGGCTTATCGCGAAGCAACAGTGATTGCTCAAAGAACCAACTCGAACCCACCTAGCAAATAATAATACTTGACAAATAACAAGCACATCCCGATACTACTGTAATGGCAAGACTTATATCAGAGCAGTTGAAAGCAGCAGTGCTCAGGGCGGATTGCAGTTGTTATGCGATTCATCAAGCAACGGGCGTCGATGAGGCCGCTTTGTCTCGGTTCCTCAGTGGCGAACGCGGCCTTTCATTGGCTACAGTCGATAAGCTTGCCGATTTTTTGAACCTGGAATTAGTCGAGAGAAAACGAAAGGGCTAACCATGGCCAGCATCATCCGAGACCGGAATAAGAAAACCAAGGAATACAACGGATGCCGTTCATTGCAATTCATTACCCCGACGGGCAAACGTGATTCCATCCGCCTGGGAAAAATACCCGCCAAGGGAGCAGAGACGATTCGGGCCATGGTGGATGCCATCATTTCGGATCGGCTGTGCCTTAAATCCCATGATCCAGAGGTCTCCGCCTGGATCGGTCGACTTCAGCAGCAAAACCCTTCTCTGTATGACAAACTGGCTGCAAAGGGTGTGCTTCAGTACAGAGAAAAACCCGAGTCGACTACCCTGGGAGCGTTTCTGGATGCCTTCATAAAAACTCAGGGTGTGAAGGTGAAGGCGTCCACGAAGACGGTCTACGGCCATACCAAGCGTTGCCTGATCGAGTATTTCAAGAAGGACAAGCCCCTCGCTGATATCTCTCCGGGTGACGCGGATGAGTGGCGGGCCTGGTTGACGAGTTCACAGAATTTGGCCCCAAACACGGTGCGGCGCCGTTGCGGGATTGCCCGCCAGTTTTTCAAGGCTGCCATTCGCAAGCGACTGTTAACAGAGAATCCATTCGCCGAATTGCAAGAGGGTGTTGCCGTGAAGGGCAACAAGAGCCGAGATTATTTTGTGACCCGCGAGGAAGCCAATAAGGTGCTCAAGGCTTGCCCCGATGATGAATGGCGGTTACTCTTCTCCCTGGCCCGCTACGGTGCGTTACGTTGCCCCTCAGAGATTTTGGCGCTTACCTGGGCGGATATTGACTGGGACAACGAACGAATCACAGTGACGAGTTCCAAGACGGCTCACCATGAAGGGAAGGAATCGCGAGTCATTCCCCTCTTTCCTGAGATTAGGGAATATCTCGACAAGGCTTTTTTCGATCCGGCCAACGAGAACAAGCAGTATGTGATCGCCAATCATCGCAACGCGAATCACCGTACTCGACTAGAGAAGATCATCAAGAGGGCGGGTCTCAAGCCATGGCCGAAATTGTTTCAGAACTTGCGGGCGAGCCGAGCGACGGAATTGGCTTCCGAGTTTCCTGCCCACGTCGCGGCAGAATGGACAGGACATTCCGAAAAAATAGCCCAAGAACACTATTGGAGAGTGACCGATGCTGATTTTGAGAAGGCAACCAGGAAGTGCAAGCAAAAGTGCAAGCAGAAACCGGCGGTAGAGGGCGGGAATGAGCGGGAAGGCGAGACTGCCAATCCTGCTTTTCCTGCTGATTACCTCCCGGTACCGGCTAGTACTTTTGCATTAGTGGGCGATGAGGGACTCGAACCCCCGACATCCACGGTGTAAGCCCAGACTGATCGAAACGCATTAGTGCCATTTCCTTCGGGAATAACAGTACTTTACACACTTTTCGGGTGCATTGCAATCCCTTGCAACCGGTTGCGTTCTTTCTCGGGAAAATGCGGTACTTCAGCCAGACCCTAAAAGTTAAAACGGTACATACCGGATTATCTGGGAAGCAAAGTAGGCGATTGCATCACTCGCCTTCGATCTTGTCCCCACCCTCCTTTGCGGTGTCGGCACATCGATGATGGCTATCGACTGCGAATCATGTCGGGTTTGGAATCACATTGGACTACCGCTGGAGACTTGAGGTGTTCACGTCCAACGACGATCTAACGATTGAATTTGCCAGAGGGTTGAGGCCAGATTTTAATCCCGGTGCCCGGGCTTCAGGTACCATCGGTATAGCGTACTGGTTCAGCTACTCCCATTCAGAGGATTTTCCAGCCAAGTGAAAAGCTCTTTGCCAATAACGATTATTCTGTTATTAAAAGTATGTCTTTTCTGCGTTATTTGTCTGCTAGTAAACTCGATGGCTACTATTTGATCGGATTTCACTTGACTTTGGCCTGCCGACATACGATACTTCCAATAGCTCATCCACCTAGTTGTGGAAGGAGTAACTGGGCCGTCCCTTTGGGGCGGCCTCGGTCATTCTCTGCTATTACTTAGCTGAATTCTTCATTTGCTTTTCTAGCTTAACCCTTTGGTGAGATCGCTCTAGATCATAGGCTGTGACGAGAAATGCGCCGCCACTACGTAAGTCAAGTACAGTAAGATAGGAAAAATCTGGAAGGGTAATTAAAGCTCGCAGTTTTCCTCTATGCGTTTCTTCCCAAGAAAGCACATCATTAGATCCGCAATGGTTTATCATTGCACGTGGCCACAGTATTCGCTGACATCGCTCTGGACGGATATTCCTAAGGTCTTCTGGTCCAGATCCGTTTGATATGATGTGCCAAAAGCCAGAGTGGCGACCATTGATTGGTTGCCCATTGTTCAACCTGACTTTTTTCCCTTTGTAAACGGCTGTATTTGAAATGAAATCGTTACAGAAGTGATTAAAGAGAATGTCCTCGTATTGCTGCCATTTCATATCTCCCTGGTGAACAAGGTCGGGTAGCCAATTGAGTAACAAGTGCTATACCTCTTTGCCGCACCAATGAAATATGTTGACTTTCTGCTCTCGAAGAAGCGTAGGCCGCATTAGATCGTACCCGGATTTCCGACGTACTTGCTCAAGAATCGCTAATTTCGCCTCACTAGTTTCCAATTTTCGGTTTGCATATCCAACACAACCTACCAAAAGATCTGCAAGTTGAAGTTGTTCGATCTCATGAGACCTGACGATTTGGACTCTTTCAATTATGTCTCTGCAGAAATCATAATTTGCGTTTCCAAGGACTTCTTTCAACTTCCGGACTTTAGGGCCGCCCCTTGAATCCTTTATGTCAATGTATATGTGGTATCGCGAAGAGGGGCTAAACAAAACCTTGAGCATGTCAAAGTACATTTTATAGTACCACTGATCGTGGTCTTGGCCGAAGTCGCCATGTCGAAGGTTGGTTTTGTCTGCAACTAATGCACGGAAATGTAGATTTCCTTGCTGAAAAAAATAGTCGATCAACGACAAATAGAAATCCACTTTTGAAGGTGTGACTTTAGTCCACTTGATTTCAAACCAAGGAGGCAAATCATGTTTTACTTTGATTTCCCTAATCTCGCTTGCGATCATGGATGCCTCTCTTAGTGGGCACCAGATAGCACCTAACACCATAGCGCAAGCACCATCGCTTTCTAAATGGCAACTTTCATCGCAGTAGATGTTGAATGTCTGCTTCTGCATAAATATCTTCTGGAGAGCGACTAGCATCTCTGTTGATGCAAGAGTCCTATAATTTGATTTGAGTCGATCTTTCGTGTGAGTTCGACTACTCCCAGTCTTCATTTACTTTGAACGCGGCGTTTGACAGCCCTTGGAAGTACGTCCCTTGCTCAAGTACAGGCCTTACCTTCAGCGACAATGTTACTTCGGCCCTTTCCACTCTAGTTGGCCTAATGGGAAGTTAGGACGCTCATGCGCACTTCGGGGGGGATCTAAGGTGCTCCGCGTTTTTTTACCATTGGATTATCGTATTTCACAAAAACGTTCGTCAACCCTATTGCAGCGTCGATGAAATGCATTGCAATAAATACTTTTTTCGCAAAGAATAAAGCACTTCTTAGGAACTCCAACCGTTACTCGTTTGCACGTTCCCGCATACCACGACTATACAGAGCGGCAGTACGTTAAGTGCATTAGTGGGATTCTCGTCACGATTTCTCACCAAACAGAAACGTCCCATCGGCTGACGGTAGCAACAGGCCGTTCAATGGCTCTCGTTCAACTACCTCCGAATCGAGCCAAGATGCTTGATCGACCTCCTCTATGAGAACGACCGGCATTCTGTGATGCCCCACCTCTCTGATTTCAGCGTTCGGATTTGTAGTAACTATTGTGCAACTCTCGATAACCTCACCGTCCCCCTGCCAGTGCTCCCACAATCCAGCAAAGACAAACGGCTCGTTGTCTGGCAGGTAGAAGTAGTGGCCCCTTTCCATGAACTCAGTGGCAGGAATCAGACATCGGCGACTCTTGAAAGCAGCCCGAAAAGTTGGCTTCGAGTGGATAGTCTCCCCTCGGGCATTGAAGCATTTTCGCTGAAAGGCTTTGCGGGAAGTCTTCCGGCCTGAGGGTTTCCACCAGAACGGCAGCAGCCCCCACTCCATTGGCACAATCTCACGGTTGCCTGAATCATCTAAGCGAATCACGGGAATTTGGCTGAGCGGGTAGAAGTCGCCAAAGGGCAGGGGGAGTTGGTCGTCGGCAATGGTAGCCTTGAACTGCTTGGCGAGTTGCCGGGCCTCGTTCAGTAGTCGGAAGTGGTGACACATAAACGATACTCAGTTCCACCCATCGTCCTTACGCCCGCACTTCCGCTTCTCTCTGAGAGTTAGCTTGTCGTTGATCGACGTGAAGCCGTGCTTGATTGCCACTCTTGTTAGCAAGGCGGCTTTGTGGGTGCCAAAGGCTTCCATAGCGGCTGCTCTGTGTTGGAGTACGGTGTGTTTTGAAATGCCGAGAATGGCGGCAGTCTCGGTGACATCACAACCAAGGCTTCTCAGTCTCACTACTTCGGCTTGCCGAGGGGATAAATGCGGTTTCATGCGATTGCTGTCAGCCTCCACAGATCCCGCAAGGCTTGCCCTCATCTGGTCTGCAATGCCTGCCGCGTTTAGTATTCTTGAAGTTCGTACAACTTGGATTGTGCCGGACGTTTGAACTTGTATTGAGCCAATAGCCGGTTGTAGGAGAAGACGAGATGTCAGCCTTGGCGTTTACCCTGCTGGTCGGTTCAGCAGCAAGCGGACTCCGGTCCTCCACCTCAGAATCATACGCTGGCTCAGTTGTCTGATTCTTAGCAATGTGTTCTTGCTTGCCCCCGAGCATGGCACCTAAACGCAACCCGGCAGCAACTACCCTAGCCCTGGCGTGTTCACCTGCCTGCTTGTAGTAAGATTCTGGAAGTACAATCGGCGGTATATCTTCAGTCCCTTCGATCGCATTCAGGATTGCATCGTCGTAGGCATACTCCACTGCAAGCTTGTGGCTCTCTTGAATCCAATCGAAAATATTCCCGGTCGTATCGACTTCCCAGAATTCAGGCTGAGACTTTAGTTGGAATACCTTCAGTCTCACGTTGTTTAGTGTGTGAGATCGACCGATGAAGTTATCCCAAACGGAATGAAGGTTTTGGCCTTTCGCAAGCTTGATCGAGTTGCCTCCTCGATCACCTTTGGAGAATCGCTCCGAGAATAAGGCCGTCGAGTGCATCGGCTGGTGAGCATCGCCAACCAGGTGCAAGAGCCAAGAGTAGGCGAGGGCCTTTTCTTGTGGGGGAGCTTCGCTGTTGATGACGCTTTCACAGAAGTTGGTGGCCTGCATCACATTCCAAGAAATCGACTTGGAATCCTTGGGATTAGTCGCAAGGTTTGTTTTCCCTTCCCCGATTGGAAAGTTCACATAGTGCCAGATTGGCTTATCGAACTTGTCGCGATCTGGCCCTCGAATCCCTCGGGCAATATCCGGCCACGTTGCTGCATGTAGGAATATCTCTTGATCGGTTTCCAGGTCTCTGAAGTCTTCAGCGTAACGGGGATGGCGTTTGAGAGTGTCGGCAATCTCAGATTGCTTCTCTGGCGAGAGAGTTTGCCAAGCTATTTCGGCAATGACTTTGTGGCCGAGAGCGTTCCAGGCGTGTGCAACCGGGGGGCAGAACGCCAGAGTGGCTATCAGACTGGTAATTATTCGTTGAAGGGGACTCATGCTCACCATTCTCAACACGATCAGGGCGTATCGCAAGAATCAAACGCATAGTATCAGCCGTAATGCAAGCTAACGCCTTGCGCAGTCTCTCAGGACGCAAAACACAAGATTTTGCAAAACCTTATTTCCACCTGCATTCCTTCGGTTACCATCGCTATAGCGTATTATTTCACCTGTCGGTTTTAACGCGGCCATCATTGGCCAATTCCAAAGCGCGCGCTGACAGCTCTCCCTAGACTTCCATTGTCTACCACTTACCTCCGTAGTAGCATTCCGACCTTATCTTCCTTATGGGACTCGTGTTAGTCGCTAGAGGCATCCATCTTCGCATTCTTAGATACGTAGTCGGAGAAGAAGACCTACTTGAATTCACTTGGGGGACTAATACATATATCATAACTATCCATAGTACTTGCATGTGAGCAAGTTTCGGATCAAGGACGGTAGCCATCCACTGTTTCTTTTACGTGTTCTGGGTTCTTGATGCCTTTGACCATGATCTCCACTTCACCGTGCCCTGCGCTGGCTATCGAGAGACTTCCGACACTCAACAGACGCTGAATCATGGACTGATCGATCTGTAGTAGTCGCACGTCAGAGTGCCTCACTTCCCGCGTTCGTTTTGATAAAATACCGTGCCTTAGAATAGAACGCCTGTTTGTGATCTTAAGCGAAGTAGTGAGTTTCTCGAAGTGCCATTTTGCGAGAAGCAACAACCCAGCAGCCGGAATTCCCCACACCCAAGGCAAAGACTGACCCGTACTCGGATCTTCCGCTACCGAAGCCAGGACAATTCCTATAAAGATCAAGAAACATACAAGGACGTATTTGATCGGTCTTGTGCGAAAAGTAGATGGCCTGACCACCAATAAGTCCTGTTCCTTTGCCGTATTGCCTCGACCAGAATCACTGAACACTTCCTGGACGACTTGTTGCTTTGGTGGATCAGGTAGAGGTGGCGCAGACGGCTCGACCGTTGCCGCTATTGGAATAGGAGGCATAGCAGTCAACTCAGGAATTCTCAACACGTTACCACAACCAGGGCATTTTGCTTTTTGGCCAGCGTACTTGTCGGAAGCCTTGATCGTTTTGTCGCAATTCAGGCAATTCACTTTGATCGGCATGACCAGCTTTCTTTATGTTGAAAAGTTCACTTTAATTGGATACTCGCACCAACGCAAAACTGCCTGAAACTAACAATGAGCAGTTGCCATCTTAATTACCACGCTGATATTGAAGATACTCTAAAAGTACTTTAATCTCAGATAATTCTGTGTGACTTAATTCGTGCTCTTCCCTAAACTTCTTGCCGTGATAGAAAATAGATGCCGATTCACAGTCTTGAAGCAATTTGCAGATTTCCCATATCGAATCGGTGGGTGAATCTGGGTTTCCTACCAAATTGACCCATTCCCAACAAAACTCGTGTGTATTTTCGCGAGTAAATTCGCTGTATTCCGGATCGACTTCTATCTTTTTGCCATCTACAAGAAATGTGAGTGAATCTACAAACAACCAGGTATCCCCTCGATACATGACTTTTATTACTGGGATTTGTATTCCCTCCTTTGATGCAAGCTTCAAAGAGACTCTGTTTGTAGTAAGACCTTGATCAGCATCTTTGTGCGATGTGTACCTAAGCCCAGATAATTTGTCATTACTAGTTACGAGTTGCTTCTTAATCAATTCGAGATAACTTTGAACTGTGATCTCGACTCCCTTTAGAACCCATTTGATTCTACCACCCGAAAACTCTGGGTAGCGAAACACAAGTCGAATCTCATCTCCCACCTTTACTTTCTTAAGCGACGAGTTGACGTCAGTGGCTGACTTTATTTTGACCTTCCCAATCTGAACTATTAGATCACCTATCCTGATCTTTTCTGCAGCTGCATTACTGCCATCGAGTACGTTTACGACCACTGCTCCTTGTCTTCCTGGCCAGTGCATTTGTGTTGGACTTTTTAAAGCTTTAGTGAATAATCTGATTAAGTCAGGGTCTTGTGGAATATCTACAACTGTCATTCCCAGAGCGGGGCGGTTGATGTCATCTTGTTCAGCCGAGCATGGCAGTATTAAGAAGCAAAAAAGACTTGATATGTACAATGCTGTTCTTTTCATCTGGATTACCTTTATGAACAAGCGACGCTTTGTGCAGCTAAATTACCAATGTACTAGTTACTGAACCTGCGGATTCGGCACATACCCCTCGACTACTTCGTCTCCCTGAGAAACCGCGATTAGACGATATTCAAAGCCGCGCTCTACCAAGTAATCGCGGAGGTGTTGAAATTCGAGATAGGAATCATCCCAAATAGAAATCTCAATATGTTTACTCGCAGGATTCTGCTTGCTCAAGTATTCGAGAAGTCTTTTTGAAAGTTTGCCTCCTTGGACTATGGGAATCCCACGATATGGCTTTGGAGTGATCGTCAAGTATTTTCCTGAATTATCTAGCACAACAAAATCATCGAGATTGAATTCACCATCTGGGTCACGAGATAGGTACCATCTGCCATATCGAACAGTTGCTGGAATGTGCGCTTTAGAACTGGCTTTTTCTTCAGGGAAAGGAGAATTTATCTTTCGTCTCGCTCGTTCTTCTTCAAGACTTTTTTGGGTGATCTCCAATGCAGATCCCAATTCCTCGATCTCCGCTTCCAATAGTTCGCCTTTCTCATCAAGTGAGTTTAGTTGACCTTGTAAGCGTGAGATAGTTTCGAGAATTGAGGATTTATCCCTGATCAACTCGCTTTTTGATTGCCTTAGTGCAGCGAGCTTCGATAGCGTAGATTCTAAGGTGGGATCAGCAAGATTAGAGGCTATTGCTTCGCGCGCTTCGACTTCCAGGTTCAGTGAGGATACTTTTGCTTCAATATCTTGAAGAGTACTACGGAGCTCAGACAGAGTGGCTTGGCTGATGTTAGGTACATCTTCGTGAACCTTACTGGTGTTTTGCAATAGTACGACAACTAGGAGGGCTAAGAATAGAATGCCACCAAACGCATTGGTGATCGTATCCAACAGCAGTTCGAGACTGCTGTCGTTGTGAAAGTATCGTCGTTGTGCCATGATTCACCCCGCGCCCTGTTCAGCATCAATGGCAATTTTATCAGCAGGCAACAAATCGTAACCAATCTTGAACCCCTTGTCCTTTAACTTCTGGGAAAGAGTTCTGAAAGAATCGGTTGTCCCAGGATGGACGATGATCACAAATCGGACTCGAGAAGATGATTGCCTACCAGCCCAACTAAGAAAAGCGGACTCTGCTCCTGGGCTGGGAAATCTCTCTGGCGGAGATTTCTTTCCTGCCTGGGCTGCTAGAATATCCGATCCAAACAGTTCCACTAAGTAGACTTGACGACCACCAACATCCGATTGGTTATAAAAGACACGTTGTGAATTCTTCAATTCGGTCAGCTCCGCCTCAACTGCCGCCAGTTCCTTCTGTTTTGTTTTCAGAGATTCGACTTCAGGGTTTCGATTTGTCCAATCAGCTTTCGCCGTCTTTAACAAGTCCCGCAACTCTGTTTCTTGCGAATGCAATTGAGAAATCTTATTTCGCAACAGAGTGCTTTCTTCCGAGAGTGCTGCCAATTCAGAAGTAGCCGATCGATTCGTGAAATTTCCCAAATCGCTATCCAAACCGCTGTGCGAGTTAAGGTAACTCGTCAAACTCGACAACCGAGTTTCGGCGTTATTGATGTCTTCTTTCAGCTGAGCCGCTTCCTTCGCATTTGTTGCCGAAGGTTTGGCAAGTGTTCGAGTTGTAAGCTCAAGAGCCAACAACAAAGTCATCAACATTATTACTCCTGTAACAGAAGTAATAATGTCCTGAAAAGAGAACAAGGAAAACGGCGGTTGGTAGCGTTTACGTTTCATCTGAATGGAACGGCATGATGCGCAAGCGGTTTACGATGTTGCGTTGACAGTACTCAGTACAGCTATCCAAAAACTCTTCTTCGTTCTTATGTAAAAAGGTGGTCGCCAATTGCAGACAGAGAGCTGCCACAAGGGCAACCAAGGTCGTGTCAAAGGCGGTCGCCAAACCAGAAGTTACCCCCTTTAGTGCAGTTGTAATTTCGCCCATGTCTTCCGTTGCAGCCATGACTCCCCCAAACCCACTGATGGCATCAGAAAGTCCCAAGACGGTTCCAATAAAACCCAGCACCGGAACTGCCCAAATAAGCCCTCGAATTAACGAGTAGCTGGACTCCATTATGGATTCGTCGTGCTCTGCTTGACTGCGAAGAATCTCATCAACATCCGTGACACGGCCAAGATTGCGCAAATTGGAAAGTGCCACTGCGATTCGATTGAACAAGACAAAATGCTTTGGATCGTCCACTATTTTGTAGATATTCTCGAAGACATCTTCGACCGTCGTCGTGGAAAGTACGAAGTCGCTCTCTTGGGGAACGATGACATGATCGAGGCATTTTTGTTGTAGCTTAAGCTTCAGCCCCTTGACGATAAGTATGGCGACTCCCCAACTAGTGGCGAAAACGGAGAAGTACTGTATCGGTCCCCGATTGCAGAAAATATCAACCACGGGGCTTAAATTAGACGGCAGAAACCTAATTCCCATGTAAAACAAGATAGTAAGCAACAGGGCTATCATTCCTGTAAATAAGGATGATGTCCTCGTAAACCGAGCACCTTTCAAACCCAATCGGCACTCTGGGTCAGACCGAAGCCAAGACAGCTTTGCGGGGAGATTATTGTTCATGGGATGTTAGTTGCCTTAGCGATGGAAGATGTACTAGGGATGTTTGATTACTAAATCTGGTCAATGAACATTGGCAGGCTTCGGCTCGTAGGAGCTAACTCGGTCAATCATAGTATCCTCGGATCGAAGGTAGCCCACTAACAGCGCGAGAGAGGTTGCCGCAGCAGCAATGGCCACCCAGGAGTAACTCTCGTCACCAGCGCCAAGATCGTAGAGGCCATGTAAAACAGCGGCAATCAAAACACCTCGAAGTACCCAGCCCCAAGAGTTGTGGCGAGCGTAATAACTAAGGCCCAAGAAATACCCCGCAAGTCCGGCCCAGACCGCATGCAGCAACGGCAAGCTCAGCCAACGCAGCATGAACAAGAACAGCAGCACTCCATATGTTTGAGAACTTGGGTCTGTCGAATTCTCATGCTGGGCTACGTAACCATGGGTGTACGCGACCGCTTCGATCGTGCCAAAAGCTAACCCACTAACAACGCCTAAGAAGCAGTAGGTCCTGGGAAGTTTATCAACTTTCAGGTGTGAGGCGACCACGAGCAGAGCGAGTAGCTTGCCTGATTCTTCTGTAAGTCCCACCCCGAATGTCCAGCCCACGAATCGCTTCAGAAATGATGCCTCACTTGGATTCGTCAAGAAATCTCCCAAAAAGGGCATCACTATCATGCTGCCAATCACAGCACCGAGCATGCCAAGCGTGGCAGTAAAGAGCCAAACTCCAGCCATTCTCCAGGGACTGATGCGACTGGGATCGATGCACCAATGAAAGAACGCAGTCCAGAGCAAAGAGAAATAGAGCGAGAAGGTCAGGGCAGCCCAAGTAAGCTCAAGAGTCTCGATTCCGTGGTACTCCAATGCCACCAACGGAAACAATAATGCAACGGCCAGGCACTGCACCCAGGCCAAGGTCCAACTTCCATCGTTTAATACACCAAACACAGGAAATAGCTCACCCCAACTCATCGCTGACGTGCTGTTTGGAGAGCCAATTCCGCTAGAAGAAATACTTTTTCCTGAGTTGTTGATTAGATCTGTGATGTCAGCAGCAGCCAACCAGTCTGTCATGCCTTGTTTCCATACAAGCGTCGTACTGGCTACCTCCCCGGCGGATGCTTTTGATTGCAGGGCTGCCCATGTGACGGGACCTTTCCGATTGCCGTCGACGGCATAATACCACTCAGCAGGTGGAGGTTGTGGCTGAGGGAGCACTGCCGCTCGATTTCCAGTTTCTTGAGCTTTGGGAATAGTTTTTTGTGGAGATTCAGTCTGCTTCGGCTTCACGAACAAATGGGCAATACTACCGGCATCAGACCAAGTGTATCCATCCAAAGAAACTTCATGCGATCTGCCTAGTTGGCCACGCTGGACGAGCTCGGCGAGTTTTTTTTCATCAAAAGGGCCGTTGACCCTCCCTCGAATTCGCACGTAATAAGAATCGCCCATCTCAAGTGGCCTTTTATGAAGAGTAAATGTTAAGGACTAGCTGTGACGGGGAGTTCGGTTCGTAAAAACAACGGCGTGCCTAGCGGTTCAAGACTCTCTTTTGCAATGCTCCATGTTACCTTTCCAGAATTCACTCTAGCAACTTGCTTCAATTGTGCTTTCTTGTTGCCTGACGTAGTTGCGATATACAGCTTTCCCTCAGAGGTCTCGGGGAGAAGTGGATAGCATTCCCATTCCGAGCCCTGCTTGCGGCCTAGCACAGCAACCCAGGTGAGTGAATAGCTAGGGGGTAGACAATTGGAACGAAAGAACTCTTTCTTAGACTTTACAAGTTCGTCAAAACCAACGAATCCTGCGACGACTGCTTGAGCATCACGTCGCGCTGCCTGGGCATCATTGTCGTCGGGAAGGTACCACGCTACGGAAAAGTCAATTCCCGAGTTATCGATCTCCTCGATGACTCCTTCGAATGCCTCTTGAAACTGGTAACTTCCGTCACAGCCCGTCTGTAAAACTCTACGAAGCAAATCCAGGCCCAAAACAGCGTCCAGCGGATGCTCCTGTTTTAGCTTTTCGCGGATATTGCTGGCGAGGAGATAGAAGGTTTTGTCCCAGTTCTCAGTCGGCAGTTGGTCTAGTTTGTTTTTCGATTCCTCTGCAATGTCTGATTGAGGTGCGCGACCATGCCAGATAACACTGCTTGCCTGTAGGGCTCTCGACTTAGGAGGATTGGATGAGTCTATTAGGTACTTAAATCTCAATTCTTTACCTGAACCGACTTCCTGAGGAGCTTCGGGACAGTAGAAGCGAGTGTTTTCCTTGTCGACCACCATCCAGAGGTTGTACATGAACTTGTTTTGCACGAGTGAGTATTTGAGTTCTGCCAAATTGATGTCCTTCCGAGCGACCACCTTATCTAAATAAGGCTTGCGTTTCTCAAATTCTTTGCTGAGAACATTCTCCAAAGTCTGTTGCTCTAGCTCATTGCCTAAGTCAAGTGTCTCGGTAGCCTCCATTGCAGTTTGCGTTGTCCAATTGGGTCTCACCTCAGACCAAAAACGATCCCATTTGATTACGGAAAGCCAGGCTTCCTTCTCCCCTATTACCTGTCTCGCATTCGAGGCAGCAAGAGAGTCAGGCTGCTCTCTTACCACATCAGCCAGTGCTTTCTCAAATACATCGATACGGCCGGCAGACTTGTATACTGCATTCATCAACCGACGTTCTTTATCGGCTTCACTTTGTTGCCGGATAATAGTACGCAGCTTATTCTCAAGCACATCGCCACGGTTGCGGAGACTAGAGGAAACTCCTGAGTGACTTGCAAGGTCTTCTTGCAACTTCGTTAGGAGTGACCAAGTCTCCGTTTCATCCGAGCTGCCATTCCGTTCGAGAACGGCTAGTTTTTCGCTCCACTTCTTGACGGCTGCCAGGAATGCTTTGTCACGAACCACTTGCTGTTGTTGGTCGTACTTGCGAAGCTTGAACTCGAGATTGGCGAGGCGTTGCTTCTCATCTTCAGTCTCTGCGAGTTCTCTAATCTGGTCCAAAATCGCTTTGTCGAGATTTTCGACACTTTGAGATTCTGCATAGTCTAGCAGCTCAGCAATTGCTTGAGCCCGACTTTGTTCCTCACTAACTCCCTTTGCAACTTGTGAATGCAGCGATTGAATCTTGGCGTCCTCTTGGAAGTCTTGAGGTAGCCCACTAAAATAGCTCTCCGCTTGGGTCCAGCTCTCTTCGTCAACCAACTCGGAAAAGGCCGTGCGGTGCTCAAGTAAAGTCTCTCGCTGTTGCTGCACTCTCCAGTAGGCAAAGCTTGCAACCGCTATCACTATCAGTGATGCAACGATTGAGGCACCAATCAACCGACCGCGGCGGTGTGAATGAGCCGACTGTGTTGCAATGCGATCCTGCACGCGAGTCAGAAGGCCTTCGGGAATCGGAAGGTCAAATCGTTGCGTCTTGTGTAGGAGGGATTCTAGTTTCTGCTTAGGATCATCTCGTTCGAGCGCTGTTTCCAGTGACTGAAGTCTAGCCTCGAATTCACGTTGTCGATCTGCCGTTCTGAGCTGCTCGTTGACCCACTCAATCGCTTCGCCTGATCGTTGGGCTAAGGGGTCTTGTGGGGAAAGGCTCACAAGCTGAGCATACTCGTTCCATCTAGTAGTCAATTCAGCTGCGCGTGGGACATCGAACTCGCTGTATGCTTGATCGAGTTGAGGCACCAACTCTTCCAATTGTTGGCGTGCGTCGCGATGTTCGAGGGAGCGATAGCCTTCCCTAATCTCCTTCACTAGATCGGGTGAGACCTCACTGGACCATTTCGCATTGTTCAGCTCAGCTTGCAATTCGGAAAGTCTGGCGAGATCACCATTGAGAGTCGCTTCCGCAGCCTCCGACTTAATCTGACGCAATCGTAATCGTTCGTAGTCAGCAAGGTCAGTTTGCCACGAAAAGTTAAGCTCATCGAGAGCAGTGAGTTTTCTCAACACTTCAATGCGTGCCGACAAGGGTGCCCGAGCCAGGGCCAAAAGCCGATGTTGCCTGAGTAACTGCTCAAGGGGACGTATCTCGGCATAGGCCACGTTGAGTCGCTTGGCAGCATCGAGTTCTAACTGAGGTGGTAGTTGCAGATTCCATTGCGCAAGCATCCCTTGCCATTCTTCCAGGAAGGGGAAATCAAGATCTGCGACGTGATTCAGTAATGGGGGTTCTAGCTCGGCCGACTGGATCGCCTCGCTCCGCAAGCCATCTCGCAGCAGTTTGTCGACCTGCCTCAAACGCTTATTCGCTTCGCGACAAGATTCGTTATAGGCAATCGACGCCTCACGGACCAAATCGGGGTCCGCAGTCTCCGGTGCGTTTACCGCATCACGTATGTCATCCAGAAACCAGAGGTCGGTGCTCATGTCGGTTTACTTCTTGGAACTTCGAAAGGGACGAGTGTTAACTGTGGATTCAAAAATGATTTCTCCTGCCCCATACTCTTCATAAGTAGTGGGATCGTAAGTCTTTAGTGCTGTTCCAAGCTCACAGTCGCATTCAACCTTCTTCAAATCCTTTAAACACATTTCCGGATCGAAATTGTCAGGAAACTCTTTTGAATTGTGTTCAATATCCAGCTTATTGAATCTCTCTTGAACCGCTCTACGATCTTTCTCGTCTCCTTTCAAGAGGGCTTCTTTTTCAGCAGTTGTTCCTTTTCTAAGGATATCAACTGCCGACTGCCAACCTGAAGAATCTTCGAGCAGATCTTCATTTTTACAAAATTTCTTGAATGCATTGGCTGCAATAATCCAGTCACTTATGATTTTGAACGATATCTTTTTGGGTTCCTGTTTTGTTTCCGTTGCAACCCAAGTCAACGTCGTGTTGAAATCTCCGTTAACAGAGTTCTGGTTTGTGTAATTAGGCCTTAGTTCGAGTGATATTTGAAACCAGAGATTTCTCCAGCTGCCAAAAGTTACCAGAAGCGGCGAAGTCTCATCTGAAGCAAAGTTTTTACTCTCGGAATTGGAATCAACGAAGCTAAGATAGTAACGAGAACTTGGATCGGTATCCGAAATGGTCCATTTTGCGCAAAGCAACTCTCTTGTATTAAGCTGCTGCTCCCAAGGCTTGGAATCATCAATCAACTTAATAGTGGGCGCGACCTTCCTTCTCTTGCGAAGTGACAAAAGACAATGATGCGTCTCAGAAGAACCATCACTGGAGGCAGAAAGATCAATAACACAATGAGACAAATACCTCCTGAATTTTTCCTTTTGCCCTTGCTTTGATAGTTTTAACGAAAGGAATGTTCCTTCAGGGTTTAGCTCCAAGATCGCTGGCAGGCGTGGTTTCATATGGGAGCCACGTTCCTCCGAAGGGCATAACTTAAGCGGATTCTGATCATCAAATTGCAAAGTCGAGCCAGGAATCTTTCCTTCGTTATCTTCTGACTTCAGAATTTCAGGATAATAACACTTAGCTTTCAGGTCTCTTTCTTGTAATTCTGAATTTAGAGGGATTCTCCACTCAAATCGTGTTAGCCTTTTGTTTTCATCTAGCTCCAACAAATCGATTGTCTCGATATGATTCTTAAACGGATTTACATCCTTGGATATATTTCCGGTTGCGTTCTCGGGCGTAACATTTGCATCTGATGCAGCAACGGGAATTGTATGTGTTGCTTGATTCGGCTCATTCTTGCTTAAGGAGGCTCCTAAATGCGATTCTGTTATTGTGTTGGGAATATCGGGAGATCCTGATGTATCTAGTTCCAATTTGCTTTCTTGTATTATATTTGTTGGACGCGCTTCATCAGCAATCTCACCTGATTTGGGCAGCCGCTGCTCTTTCACTGCCGGTGTCTTTTTCTCATCTACACCCTTTTCCTCTGATGCGGCGCCCGTTGCAACTGGATCACTAGACTCTTCGCTCTTTGGTGGGGAAATCGAACTGTGCTCCGCAACCTGGCTGGCTACCTTGGTGAACCAATCCTTTTTGAACCCATAGTAGAGGGCAAAGGAGCTAGCAACTAAGAAAAGTAACACGGCCAATGCGCCTGCCAAGAGCCAGGCGCTCTTTCGTTCTGCAGATTCTCCCTGCGAATGAAAACGGGACTGTGTTTTGGGTTCAAATCGTCTAGGTAAAGGAGGAGGAGCAGAAGTCACGACGTCTGCTAAGTTGACTTCGTAGGCATCCTCATCCACCAGCTCTACTTCGTCAGAGTCTGAAATCAAAACCGAAGGCAAATCCGGATGACTAGCCTCTGGTACGTCACCTGTGCGAGCAGCAGTCGTGAAGGCACCTTCCGAAGGAGATCCCAATTTCTGGCAGAGATCCAAGACTTTTAGTTCATAACGTTTGCGAAGCTGCTCGGCTTCAGGGGTTCCATCAACAGCAAATCGAACCCGACAATCAATCCCGGGAGGGATCTTGGTATAAAACGTGGTGTAGGTGGTCTGCCATCGTATGGCAGGTGGCAGCAAAGCCAGCGACTCTTCAAGAAGTCGCAGCGGCTCGACTCCTAAAGGATAGATGATCCATTGCTCGTTATCCCTGCTGCGGAGCAACCGCTCGGCGAGGACGCCTCCCCATCCTGCGTCTCCCGTGACCTCCTGCCAATAATCACAGACAGCAGGATTCAATTCTGTTGTTGGTAGGTCCCTCGGACGTTCTATGAGGTGGGGTTCACCGCTCCAGGATATTTCATGGAATCCGGAGTAGCCCTGGATGGCTGTTGGTCCTAGATCAGGAAGTTTCACTGAGCTAAGTACTACGTGGTGTGCCAGCTTATTGGTACGCCCTGAGTAATCCAATCCTGCATCCGCAACCCGTGAGAGAATCTGGAGGCTGCGTCCCCCCAAGCGAACTTTCAGGTGGCTGTAGACGACCGGGTTTCGCGCAGAATCTGCTGATCCAGGCTCGGCGAGGTGCCGATAACCGCTCAGTGATTCAAGCAAGCCCACCAGATTGGCGGCCATCCCTGCCGTGCTAGCTACGGTACAGAATCCCTTGCTCCCAGGCTTAAGCCCTTGAGGTGATGAAGTGTAAATGAGTTCCTCGATCATGGACTTCAACTCGTCAGCCTATTGTGAATTGGTGGCTCGTTGGCAGGTGGGAACTAATCCCCCCGTCGTACAAGCCAATGCCGTCAAGAAGGGAACCTCGCACCACATGGGATTTATATTCTTTGGTTTTACGCCCCACTGCTCCTTTCCTTCGACCGTGCCCATGTACTCCGGAGCGCTGCCTGTAGCGCTCACGGGGATAAACCACGTCTGGTGACTGAATTCTTCTGCCGCACTCACGAGCTCAGGCGTCACTTGACTCAATAAGCCTCGAATGGCATCAGACACTTTCTTAACCAAATCCATGTCCAGGCAAGACAATCCTTTGTTTCCAACTGGACGCCATGGGGTTGGAAGTCGCTCATAGTGATTCAGTGGCCACCAAGCATCGTATTTGGTGACCATAACGATAAGGGGTTGCTGCCTGCGTTCGGTCTGCTTGAGGCCTGAGTGGTGGCGAACTCGATGCACAAGCTCATGCAATACAGTCTCTTGTCGGGCGGTCACAGGTGCCTTGGAAATCTGGTAATCGTCGGTACGGCCTTGACAAGCCTCTCGAAAACGAGGGTCTTGAGTCGGATCGAAGCAAAACAAAATTGCGTGAGATTGCGAGAGGTGCCGTGTTACAGGGGAGGCAACCGTATCTGCCCCTGGAAGGAAAGACTCTCCGGCGTTGTCATAGACACATAGGATTCTTGATACCTTGCTGGCATTCTCAGCAGAAGGATGCTTCTGTGTAGTGCGAAGGGTAAATAGAAAAGGTCGAGGATAGCTAATTCTCTGTTCTCCATATTGGACAATGTCATAAGCATCACCTTGTTCCTCAGTCTTCTTCAGTTTAACGATCTGATCAGAACTCGGATTGTGAAATTGATCTTCTTCATATTTGTTTAGGATGCTGTTGGAGGTTGGATCTGCATCGGAGAAGCTGAGGAGAAAATTCCTGGGCAGGGTTTGCCTAAGCGTCCACGTCATCGCAGCTAGATAATAGCTCTTCCCACAGGAAGGAGTCCCAGCAATCGACATGAATACTGGGGGAAGTTCCAGCAGCTCGCGAGGGATAGTCAGGTGGCAACGAGGGCAAGCAAGTTCCTGGCAAACCATGCCACGAATATCAATGGCATTCCCCTCAGCATTGAATCGTGTCGGCAAGAACCTCTGATGCTTATCAGGCCCAAGCCTCGGGTCATTAAGGAGATCTGGGTGCGTAGCAACCCAGAGTACATCCTCGGATGCAAATGCTTCCCAGCAATGGGGACAGTTTATACGTGTGCGTAGACCTATGCGGATTTTTTTGGAGACCACAGACATTCAGCTGTCTCATTTGATTTTCAGAGGTTTACCGATGATAGGAATGCCTTTAGCTCCAAGTCCTTCTCCATATTTCTCTAAGTCTTTTAAGAGATCTTCCGATAATTCATCGCACGCTTTGTCGGCCAGGTGAGGCTGAAGCGATTGCCACCCTTGCAGAGCCTGCTCATAGGCTTCAGCATTGTCGCCACTCTTCGATAGTTCAGAAGACTTCTCACGTTGACGGTTTGCATAAGCCAAAGCATCCTCAGGCGAATCAAACTTTGGCGAGGGCATTGTTGGCTGGGATACACCGCCTGTGCCTGTAGCTGAATCACCGGCTCCAGATGGTGCGTTAGCAGGTGAGCCATTTCCTGAGCCCCCGCCATTCCCATTGGAACTTTCATTTCCTTCGCCAGAAGCCCCTCCGGTTTCAGAATCGCCAGCTTGCCCCGCATCTCCTTTTTTATCTGAAGTTTCCGATTCATTCTCACCACCGCTTGGCCCTCCTTCGCTCTCTTCGCTCTCAGTACTGCCAGATTCTGAGGAAGCTTCTTCTCCCTGAGTACCCTGAGAAGTTGAGTCATCAGCTTCTTGTTGGGCAGGTTGGCTCGGAGAGCTTGAGCTTTCTCTGCATCCTTGGCAGCCGGATGAAATGCTGAGGAGAGTTACTACCAAAGAAGAACAGAGAAAAGTGTGGACCATGGTCTGGACAGCCTCTACATTGAAAGAGCGTGAAGTAGGTAGGCCAAACCATCCATATTAGCCCAGAAGTATTCCAAGAGCAAGTCTATGGAATTTGTGGATACTACTATGGTTCAGATTGTTGCCTATGTGGCATCGGAGATTTTTCGACAGCCATTTGCTCAAGTAACTCTTGGGATGCGAAAGTATTTCGCTCAATCTGAATACCGAGGCGAATAATGTTAGAAATGAACAGCAGGACTAAATTGACTAATCCGACACCGACGCACAATCGGAAAATATAAAAAAGAAATCCGCTAAGGTTCTGGCCGGAGCTGACACGGTTTTCTGAATACTCATAACACAGAATCGCAATTGCAATAGCCGCAAGAACGACAAAAATAATTGCTAAGAATTCAAGGGTCCTCGCTATGATACGTAACGCCCAATAATCCCTCGAAGGAGTCGCGGTGTTTCGTAACCATCGATTCTCAGTGTCGGGGGCAATGGCTGTGGTGCTTGAATCCTCATGCTTGAATTCTGGAGGCGAGGGAGGTACTGGGGGGACATTAGCGACATCATTCCGCGACTGAGTAGGCCCATCAAAGTCAATGTCAAAGGAATCTGGATTTACTGCTGCACTCTTGACTGGCGGTTTTTCTATCACAACTGGGGTAGCAGGGACTTCGGCAAGTACAAAACGCTCTCCACATTTCGTACAACGTGTACGTTTGCCGATAACGGCTTGAGCGACTTGAAACCGGGCAGAGCAGTGAGGACAAGCGGTAGTGACTTGCATATTAATTGGATCCATGGATCTCGGCAGAAAGCCACTAAATCATCTTCTCGAATATTGGGCAGAGTAGTGTTATGTCCTCACTAGGCCGAGTCTAATTGCCCAAGTGACGGCTTTCAACTAAATCCATGAGTAATCCATGGACAAAATGAGAATACTGCAGAAAACGTTCAAACTCAGGCCACATTGCCTGCAAGAAATGACCCAGGCACATTGGTGGGTTCAGGTAGAGTTTGAGAAGTGAGGCAATTGCGATAAGTTTCAGCTGGGAAACTATATGCTTGCTAGGCGTACAAACATTATCAACAAAGACAAGCCAGCAAGAATCATTCCACCAGTTCGCATACCTCCGCCACCTAATGAGGGATTTCGCATGAGGCTGTTCGTGGAGACAGTTCCGCATACTAGCGCCATCGGTGCGAAAAGGATTGGCAGGATTAGTAGTGATAAGATGCCGGAAATCAATGTAAGCACAGCGAAAGGATCTGTTCCCGTGATCTTGGGGTTGTTTGGAACATACTCCTGTTTGAACTCTGCGCTACTTAGTGGAGCGCCACAATTGGGGCAGGTTGTCGCTCGCCTGGATATGGTAGCGCCGCAATCAGGACATTGAGTTAAAGACTCTTTTCGGGAAGTAGATGGATGTGATGCACGAGTGTGCCCGGTCTCTTTGTCTCTATGCCCCAAGTCTCCCGGGGAATCATTGGCCCCCGACTGCTTCGCTATCTCAAGTAATCCTGGAATCGCATCTGCAGCCAGCCAATTTGGGAACTTGTTTGTCCAGACCAATGTGCTTGGCGCGACCTGCCCAGACAAATTGCGTTCGCTAAATTCGGAGAAAGAGATCGGACCAATAGTCTCTCCCATCGATTGGAAATACCAGTCAGAAGTGAGGCAGTCACTAACTGAGGGAATTCCATCCGACGCTAGTGTTTGGTCAGAGGATTGTTCGAGACTCAGATTCTTTTCAATAGTAAAAGCTTTGCCGCATTTGGTACATTTCGTATTTTTCCCCAGCAGCCGAGACGGCATGTTGAAAGTAGCCCCACAATTTGGGCAATCCACTTCTATGGCTGAGTTAGCAGGCATGGCATTGTGTCTAGATTGCGACGGTATAAATAGCTTTCTTGCCTCGCAACAATCTGGAGACCTCGGAGAATTGTTACCGAACGTCCCCATTCCCAAAAAGGTTGCACTCAAATCAGTATAGCTTCGCTGAGAGCCGCAATGAATGCCTGTGCAATATAATACATGAGCTTGAAGCTCCTGATCCTAGGAAGCTGGAAAGGTTTCCCCTCACAATCCGCCAAATGATACCAGTCTCCGCCAAGGTGAGAGTCTGGCGGAGTGTGGCGAGACTGTGGCGGGGTGTGACATAGAGCTTGTGACGAGATTGAGGCTAGAATTGGCTACCCAGAGGAGGATACCGCGATGCGATGGCATGTGATATTGATGTGACTTCTTCTCCAAACGGGCAATCTGCCGACGGGGAATCAAGCAGTTATTTGCGATGGTGCACTTAAATGTGGCGACCAGAAATGTATGGATTTCACCAAGTACGGCCAAACCGACTCCCGAGTGGGTGAAAGAGCAATCCAAAGCAATTTTAGCTTACGCTTCACGGGAGGATCTTTCGGTCGACCTTGTAACTCGTGACCGGGATAACCTTTATCGAAAAGTGTTCGACGAGACGTGTACCAAACAGGGAGTCCGAGTCAAGACGCTGAGCTATCGCTCTCCCGTTCTCAACGCTTACGTGGAACGCTTTATTCAGTCGATTCAGGTGGAATGTTTGGACCATTTTCTGATCTTTGGCGAACCGCACCTGGATTATTTGGTTCGGGAATACGTCGAGCACTATCACTGGGAGCGGCCGCACCAGGGACTCGATAATCGGTTGATTTCAGGACAGCCACTGCCATGATAACGTCCTAATTATTGCGCAGATTGAGAGGGCAGCACCTGCTTGGTAGGAATAATGACTGCCAATTCCACAACAAATCACCCATTACGAGCGAATGGATCAGGCTCGAAATTCCAATTTGCTCTGAACCAGGACGAAAGCCCAAGCCAAACTGAGATCCCAGAGAAATCAGTGTGTTTGATAGATGGCTTGAGTTTTCTAAGAAAAGCCATTACTTGTTCGTCCTGCACCACAGGCTTCATAGTCAGAATCATTCTGGGATTCCCGAATAAACAATCTTGCCGTTATTTGTCCCTCCGACAATCGCCTTATGAGTGGGCTCGTTGATAAAGATCGCATGATCGATCCAGTCTTCCTTGCAATCGTGAAAAATGTTACCCAACGAAATCCACGAAGCCCCTAGATTCTCGGACAGGTAGAGTAATCTTGATCCGGCATATGTAGAGTAAAGCACATTCTCACCTCCAGCCCAAACAAAATCGTCAGCGAATGGAGCTAAGTGTCCTTGGTCTTTCCAGGTTTCACCATTGTCATTGCTGGTAAGGATTATGCCTTTCTCCGTTCCAACTAGAATGGTATGGGGAGGGATATATTCAAATGCATACAGTTCGGAATTTGCCAAATGTCCCAGATCCTTCCAAGTCAATCCATCATCCTTTGACTTGTATACGTGTCCAGCCCACCCGTTAGCAACTACTCCATCTCCGACTTCCAAGAGACGATAAAGTGGCTTTGAAGAAATGGGACCGAGATCTGTCCACGAGTTGCCATTATCAAGCGATCGGTAAATATGTCCGCCCCGAGGTGCTGTATCCGTTACTATCAGAGTTCCCTTTGACGTAACAAGTAGACCGTAGGCATTGGCGAAAACAGGATTCTGAGCTCCCGACACCTTCCCCAAGTCTTCCCAAGTTTCTCCATAGTCTTCTGTACGCCAGACATGTGCTTGGTTGCCAGTCAGAAGAAAGCCAACGCCATCATGCCCGCTGGCTAAACATGTTATCAAGTCGGTACCGGTGATATTGCCAACTCTAGCCCAAGTAATCCCATAATCTGAGCTTCGATAGATAACGCCTGGATCCGGGGCGCGGGTACCGGCCAGTACTACACCATTGCCGAAGTAGGCAATTGCATCGATTCTTGAGCTAGGGCATATTTCGATAGACTTGAACTTGATCTCTGCACAATCGGCTGGGGAAGTGCAAGGCAGAACTAACACACAGAGAAGTAGGAGGGCTCGAAGTGCACAATAGACCATCATTGACTCGCTATTTGCCCAACCTTTGCTACTACTTCTACTTCAGTTCGAGTTTCTTCTTCATTTTTAGATAGTACTCTCGATACGAATCATAGAGCTTGACTGCTTTTGGGCCACCAAGTTCGACCTCTGCTGAGGGACTTTCCATGTAGCCGAGAACTGTGTAGGTCGAGATGACATCGACGTACTTCTTCTCTATTTCAAGTTGTTGAAAAACACGGTCGAAACTAGGTGGATACGAATTGCCGTATGCTGGGCCATCCATTTGCCAGATTTCAAGGTTGGTCCAAAGGTGTTTATCAGTTCCGCGGTGGGCATTGGCGTAGGTAGAGTACACCTCTTCAAGTGTCTCGATTCGACGTTGGGGATCAAAAGTATTTTCGTAAGGCACGTAGCCAGATCCCACGGCATCCTGGTAGGCAATAATATCAACATCCGAGTCTTCGAGAGCCCCAGGAGGCAGGAGGGGGGTTCCTGAAGGTGAAATGAGTACTGGCTTGTCCGCCTCAAAAGTTCGCAGAAACTTAGTAATCGGGTTGTAGTATGATTTACTCGCTTGAGCGATATCGTTGGCCTCGTGCGAAAGATACCAACCGTAAAACGATGGCTCGTGCTTATAAAGAGCCCACAATTCGGTGGCGATTTTCATGCTATGGGCTAGAGCGGCCTCATTTCGTTCACGATCATCGAATCCAGTCCACGTCAGCAGTAAGTCCGGACCTCGGCCTAAACCGACGATCACATGTTGTCCATTTTTCGAAGCTTGGTTGAGAATCGTCCCCACTACGTCGAATGAGACGGTACTGTCATCTTCCTCAAAAACCTGGCTGGGGTAATACATCCCATTATTGAGATAGACTGCCTCAGGATAGGAGATTATCAGACTGGTCATCCCAATCTTGTAACAGCTATCAATAGCATCTCGTAGATCCTGTTCAGTAGGTGGTCGCCGTTGTGACAATGCATCGGGGGTCATCACGCCCGGATCGATCCAACCTACCTGAAGCAATGGCACGGCAATAGAATCGCAAGCCACCACAGACAAAGGCCACTCGTCCGATTGAACGAGACCCTCAGGACCAGTGACACGGCAAGTGATTTTGTTATCGCCAACGTAATCGGCGGTTGAAAGTCGATAGGAAAAGAGTTCTTGGCCATGGGCATTTACTTCTAACGGAGTTCCGACTAGAGGACGTATCTCTCCGTCGGCCATTTCAAGCGATAACACGAGATTGACAATCGTGGAAGTCGTGGAGTGATTCCGAACAGCGACCCGAATCTCGATCTCCACCTTGTCCGAGACCAGCGCAGGAGGGATAACTGTCATGCTTGAACTGAACGTTGGCTTTTCCTTGGACTCTTTATTAGGTTGTTCGGCTAAGCAGTTCTGGATGACATAGAACGAAATAGCGAGGAAAGAGAGCCTCAGAACCGACCAAGGTGATCGACAAACAAACTTTTCCAAACCATTCATATGCGAAAAAACCATTATCGATTTTTCAGATGCTGCAAAAGATCAAACCAAGTTCTCCCGCCCCGAACGACTTGGTGCTAGAAAAGCAATAGCCAGTCCGAACAGCAGCATGAAACTCGCTGGCTCTGGGACCACGGTCAAGTTAGTCAAAGGAAGCAATGAACTTCCCAAGTTTCTCTGCCACACCAGGAAGTCCGCAGCATCGGTATCGCCGTCGTCGTCAGCATCCGATCCGTTGCCATTTCCATAGTCCGATTGCCATTTCAGTAAGTCGGCGTCGTCGACGACGAAATCACCGTTAAAGTCGCCTGGGAGTTCTGGAAAATCAGGTCCGACCAGTGAGACTCCGTCAATCAAATAGTGTCCCGTTCCCACCCCAAATGAATTGTCTTGGATGGCAAACACGAGTCTCGCAATGGTGGCACCAGCCGGGGCGGTTATGAACGCACTCTGCAGGTCCCATTCAGTATCACTAAACAAGAGAGATGTGGAATCGAGGATCGTGGCTGAACCTGAATCAGAAAGCATCCAGACCTGAGCTGCCAGCCAACCGTCGGAAGGATCACTTACAAGTTCTTTAACAAAAGCAGAAAACTTATATTCTGCACCGGCCAGAACAGAGAAGTCCTGAGTGAGCCAGGGTAAACCACTGTTGGAACCAATATCCAAACTCACAGAAGTGTCACTGCCAGAAGCACCATCATTCGAAAGTGAAACGACTTGATTGACGCCATTGCCTGCAAACTGCCAATCCAAAGGCTGGCTGCCGCCAGCAGCAAGTCCTTGCTCGAAGCCAGGATTGTCGGCGTAGTTCACTGTCTTGAGGCCCTGTACGATCTGCTCGTAGTAGTCCTGATAGTCCTCATAGAGATTCAACGCCTTCTGTCCCCCAAGGAAAACAGTGGTATCCGGATGCTCGAAAAATCCGAGCCATTCGTACGAAGAAATACTATCAACATAGTTCTTTTCTATTTCGATTTGTTGCAGCAATCGACTAAAATCTGTCGCGTAGGCATTTGAATAGGTGGGGCCATTCATCTGCCAAGATTCAAGATTTGTCCAAAGATGTTTGTCGACACCTGTGTGCGCGGCTTGATAGGAATCGTACACAGCTTCAAGCATGTCAATCCGCTGTTGTGGGTCATAAGTGTACTCTCCCGGTATGTATCCAGCCCCTACCGCATCCTGATACGCGAAAATATCAACATGCGAATCAGCCAAGATCGAGGGAGAAATAATAGGAGTCCCTGACGGAGAGACCATCACCGGCTTGTCTGCTTCAAACTCTCTTAAAATATCCGTCATGGGGTTGTAATACGCATCACTTGCTTGTTGGATGTCATTGGCTTCATGGGCCAAGTACCAACCGTAGAACGATGGTTCATGGCTGTAGAGGTCCCACAATTCCGTGGCAAGCTGTGTTCCATGGTCCAATGCCGCTGCGATACGGGTGGGATCGTCAAACCCGTTCCAAGTCAAATAGAGGTCATCTCCTCGGCCCAGGCCGACAAATACTTTTTGCCCATTAAGCGAGGCTTGATTGAGAATTGTTCCCACGACGTCAAAACTGGCAATGCTTCCATAGTGCTGACTTGGATAGAAAGTTCCCCAGTTATTGAGAATGTACTCCGAGTAACTGATAATCAGCGTGTCAACTCCCACGTCGTGAGCCGCATCAATACTGTCACGAACATCCTGCGCAGTGACTGGTCGAGTCTGGAAATAGATGCCAGGCAAGATTGCACCGGGATCAATCCATACTGAAGAAAGTGTCGGAACTGCCCGTGTGTTACTAGCGACAACTTGAAAGGAAGACTCTCCCATCAATTGAGGACCAGTCGTGGGCGTTACACGGTACTTGATGGTGTTTTTGCCAGCATGGCCTCCCGTCGGGACCCATTCTGAATAGAGTGATTGCCCATTGGCGGGAACAATGACATTGGTAGTGGTGATTGCCTCAATCCCTAAAGGAGAGTCGCGAAAGAGTTCCAGGCTATAGCTCTGTGAAGTGCTGGCTGAATTTCGAATCGAGACTCTGGTTTCTACTCGCGTAAGATCGGTTACAGGTCCTGGGGCAACTACGCTCATACTTGCGGAATTTGCGTAAACTTGCCTTATTGGCGCAACTGAAGATGCAACCAATAGGAGTAGAAACAGGAGAATCGAGGGCCCGAGGCAAGCTCTTTTCATGTCAAAATCTGCTTGAGTATTCAATAATTCGTGCAAAGGACGTGAACACTAGAAAGTATAACCGCATTTATGCAAAAGAGTTACAGATTGGCACTATTCATAGTATCTGATACCGAATCCGATAGGTTGTTCGGAATAACTACCTGAGATTCCTCAAAACCAGACTTAAACGAATGCAGCATGATTTGCTTGTAAACCTCTACAGCCTGAGCAACTTCAGATAGTGCTACTCTTTCATCAATCGCATGAGCAAAACTAATATCCCCTGGTCCCAACACGACTGCGGGACACAAGTTACTTACCCAAGCTGCATCCGTTCCGTAAGGTTCTCCGCGAAGTGCCACTCGACTAGAGACATTTTCATGGCAAATCTCAAGCAAGTCCTGACAAAAAGGAAGTTTTGGATCCGTACTCAAGGCAGGCGTCATCAGTTGCAGTGGACTGTGTGAAATCTGCCATTCGAGAGTTTCCAAGTATTCCACCAATGTCTCAAACTCACGAGCAGGATCCATATTTGGCAAAATCCGGAAATCAATTGCTGCCTTACATTCATCTGCCGTCGCATTTCTGGTTCGACCTCCCTCTATCATAGTTACCGTGATCGTAGGCCCTGTCATATACCGACTGCGGTACGTCGCCTGCAAGCGATTTTGGTAAGTTTGGAGAGCCGACACCACTTCTGTCATTCCTAGAATTGCGTTGGTTCCAAGTTCAGGTCGGCAGGTATGGGCACTCGTGCCATGAACGACAATATCCCAACGAATGGTTCCCTTATGCTGAACCACGGGGGATAGTCTTGTTGGCTCACCAAAAATGGCATAAGCAAGGTCGGGATGAGAATTCTCAACGAAATGGCGGATTCCTGTCTGGGCATTTTCCTCGTCCCCTGCACAAAGCAGGACTATGGGTATGGGAGGCTCAGCTCCTGCTTCGAGAATCTCAAGTAAAGCCAGAATCATGGCGGCGAGGCTTCCTTTATCATCACAGGCTCCTCGACCAATGAGACAGCCATCTTCGACCACCGGAACAAGGGCCCGATCACGCCAGTCGTCAGCAGGTACAGTATCGATATGGGACTCAAACAATCCTACTGGACATCCTTGGGTGTCTCCAAAGCAAATGATCAGATTCTCATGAAACGCACTGCAGGTTTGCCTTTGTAACGACACCTTGTTCCTGTACGGTGCAAATAGCTTCTCGATAAACTCGATCGATTCACGCTCTACTGGTTGGGATCGCGAATAGGGGCGACCCATTGGATTGATCGAATCAAGACTTACGAGACTGGAGAGTAACTCCGTCACACGAGTTAAGCGTTGAGAGTCACTTCTCATGCCAATACCTCCTCTTTACACAGTACCTTCTTAACACGATCGACGACCTCTTCGATTGTGCCATCGTCATGGTGAAGATTGGTGCACATTCGAATATGATGAGGTGGGCGTGTACTGACAATTACTCCCGATTCTTTGAGACGACTAGTCAATTCGCTTGTCGACATTCCTGATTCGCTGTGGTCGATATAAACCATGTTGGATTCGACTGTTTCCATGTCGACGGATAGACCAGGTAACCCATTGATCATTTCAGCCAAACGCCTAGCACGTTGATGATCTTCTCGGAGACGCTCGACGTTGTTTTGAAGAGCATAGATGCCTGCAGCGGCAATTACTCCTGCTTGTCGCATTCCTCCGCCTAAGCGTTTGCGCGCTCGATCTACTTTGCCAATGAATTCCTTGCTGCCTGCGACGAAAGAACCCAGTGGACATCCAAGGCCCTTAGTCAAGCAGACTTGAATTGAATCGACGTTCTCGGTGAAGTCTGAAGCGCGCACTCCTGCAGCGGCTGCTGCATTGAAAATGCGAGCACCATCAAGATGGACTGCCAATCCATGTTCCCTCGCTACTTGGCAGAGTTCATTGTGTAATTGCAATGGGACAACGCGGCCACCACTCCGATTGTGAGTATTCTCAAGACAAAGTAGACGGCACTCGGGATAATGCAGATTTGGTTTGCGAATCTTTCCCGCAAGTTCCTCAGGATCGATCATGCCTTGGTGGCTGGGAACGGGCATCGGCATTAGTCCAGCAATATTAGCTAACCCTCCCACTTCGTAGTAGAAAATATGGGAATCTGGGTCCAATATAACTTCGTCGCCTGGGTTGCCATGAGCCATTAGCGCTGTCAGGTTTCCCATATTGCCACTAAGAACTAATAAAGCTGCTTCCATGCCTACCATCTCAGCGGCAAGCTTTTCAAACTCCTTCACGGTGGGATCTTCACCATAAGTATCATCTCCTAGCTGTGCATGAAGAATCGCGTCGAGCATGCCCGCGGAAGGAAGAGTCTGAGTGTCGCTACGTATGTTAATGATTTCCATAATTAGTTTCCTTTCATACGTTCTTGCTTTGAGTTATCTAGGACCCGGAGTGCTACGTAGAAAAACACTCTCTCAGTTAAGTTCGATTTGCTCCATCATCTCGATCCGCAGGCCAATTAATTCACTGTATTCCTGGTCCTGTGCAGAATCCAGGCTCCTGACTAACTGCATGCGTTGCCGCAGATCTTCAAGTTGGCGCGCTAGGCAGCATGTCGGCACTAAGTCTTTCTCTTGCTGAGTGAGTGGTATCTCTATCACTTCAGAATATCCAGAAAGGTAGCTGGCCACATGGTCAACACGGAAGCGATTAAAATCTGGGTGACCTGAGGGACAGCGATTTAGTACATCTCCAAGTGCATCATAGATCCTATGTCCAAAGTGAACACAATCCCAATCTATAAAGTTACAAACACTTGACTCATCCAAAACCAGATTCACTGGCGAAATGTCTCCATGAACAATCTGCGTTGAAACAGATTGGATATCATGTTTCTTCAGTGAGGCCACCAATCGCTTCCACTGCTCATCAACTGCACTCTCATTCAACAAGAACCTGGAGGCCGACTCACTCTCTAAAGAGGTTCGTGACTTTCGAATCTCGTCCATCGATTTTTGCCAATTCTTGTAAAGAAGATTGACCCGATTCAATCGAATGGGGGGAAGATCGTCCAGTAAGTCAGGGTCCCCTCCGGGCCGTGCCTGTGCAAGAGAATTGTGTAGCCTAGCTACTTGCTTTCCAAGACTTACAAGGAACCCAGGATCTTTCTCACACCTCTGATGCCAAGTAATCCAATCAACAACTTCTCCTGGAACGTATTTATGCAGCGCGAAAACCCCAATTCCACCAGGTAAGGGAGTGCTCCAGCTTCCATCCAAAGTTTGAACTACTGATGAGCACGGTACTCCACGAGTGGTAGCAGCAGCAATCGATTCCGCCTGAAACCGAAATGCCTCCTCACTAGCGCGAAATCTATGCGTTCGCAATAAAAACTCACCTGTATCGCAAGTCAGCAACACCGGTCGCGAAAACATTCCTCCACTCAGGACCCGCTCTTTCTGGATCATGCCCAGCTCAAAGCGATCCAGAAATGCGAGCTGGCTCTCATCGAGTTGTGAGGACTTCGTACTAATCATCAACCTTCTCAATTCGCAAAGGCTTTACACCTTCACGGCGCATGCGCCGACAAACCGCAAAAAAGTCATCGGCATCAGATGAGAACTCGGCAAATATGTTTACTTCAAAAGGGCCGCCCCACATGCGTGGTTCTGCATCGATGTCGTAAAACCAACAGATCTCCGCGAAATCCTCTTCAACACCATACACTGAGCCAGCTGCCATCCAAGTGAACCCGACTTGGCCCTTGGAAACAGACGAAGTAGCATTTTCGGGATCAACACGTATCAAAGTTTCCAAAATCTGTACACATTCGCTCCCGGAGTAGATGCCATGGTGTGACTTTCCTACAGAGGGCAGTACATTGCAAACCTCAGAGCAAGTCTTCGGTGCTACTTCCCACAAGAGGTTGGCACGCGCAGCGGCTTGTTCTTCGAAAAAGGTAAACAGGAGTGCTGCAGGCTGGTTCATAGAAATGCTTAGCTACTTAAAGGGAAAAATCGAGAGTTGTGTTTTCAGGAGAAATATTTGCTACCAATTCGCTGTTACTATTAAACTTTGCTGGGAGGAAAGGTTCTTTCTGTTGCATCGTCCCCCTGCTCCCCTCTTTACGATCTGGTGACAGAAGGTTGGGCACTTCAACACCAGTTGATTTGTAGGCTTGTATTTCAACACGGTATTGCCCACCAACATTTGGGCTATCCGATGAGATAGAGTATTCCCCATTGACGATTTCAGCAGCAAGCGTCTTGTTTATTGAGTTTTCAATAGGGATGAACGTAATGGTACCATCTTTAATCGGGCTGCCTTGATAAGTGACTGCTCCATGAGCAATCACTCGATTTTCCACAGAGCGATCGCACCCCATTAGTGCAATGCTAGGTAGTAATGCTCCTAACACAAAAACACACCGGTCTCGCACTCTGAGGTCGAACTGTTGTTTCATGGTAATCTGATACGTCTTAATTGGAGCAGCAAAGATTCTCACAATGTTCCGATCACTTGTCCGTCATCGACCTCTACGAGCCTTGTAGCAGTCACATAGTCGATATCTTCACTAAGAAAACGCACAGAACCATCAGCCATCGAAGTCTCTACGCCACCCGGATGATAACTATGGAAACCGAACGAATGGCCATTGATCATCTTTTTTCGGGTGTCGAAGGGGCCTTGGGTGGTAGTCGTCGACGCTATCATCGTCGCAGAAAAACAAGCAAGTCCGTTGCTTGGAGGTCCAGGTGGACCCGGCCAATAAGCTGCAGAGAACTGTCCGAATTCAGGTTTGTTGGAACGCTCGCCGAATAGAAAAGTGTTGCTCGTACCATCGAGAATATCACCCACACTGGTCTCACTATTGCGATAGAGAACCCCTGTCGGACCATTTGGGCACTGAAAAGGAGAGGTTTGTCCTTTCTCGTATTGTCCGAAAAGGCAGGGAGGACAGGTGGTCCCACTTCCAACATAGTTAGAAACTGCTAAGGCAGGGATGTCGGGAAAGTAGTTGCCTTGCCCCTCCCATTCTTCATAGGGGGGACTGTAATCGGAAGGACAACGGTAAACCTCCAAAGGGATGCCAACCAAATCGATGTTTTCCACCACTCCCCCGGGAGTGCCATCAGTGATTTTTTTCTCGAGATCAAATTGATCATATAGTACCTGCTGCTCCATGTACGGCAAAACCAATAGGCCCCACGAAGCAAAAGGGAATCGATCTCGTGATGGGTTGATATTGTTTTCCTTCCAACCATTAGGGAATCTCTTCATGGCTGAATGATGGTTCTGAAATGCTAGACCAATCTGTTTCAGATTATTCGCACACTGACTTCGACGGGCAGACTCACGTGCGGCTTGAACTGCTGGAAGCAAGAGTCCCACTAAAACGCCTATGATTGCAATCACCACAAGAAGTTCTACAAGCGTAAACGCTTTTACCGATCGCTTGCGTGTGGAGTATCTCATTTCTCTTTGAGATACTTGGGGGAACAAGTTTTCCGGCTGTGCCAGAAAAGCTCTCGTTGAATATGCTGGTTTAACACCCATTGCCGGAAATCCCTTAGAATGGTGCTGTGAGAGCCCAATCCAACAAGCGGAGTGGGCTGCAAGAATAATCCCCAAATCAGCCTCTAGTATACCAAGGGCCAACATGAATGCAAGTCAAAACTTGATTTCGCAAGCCGATGGACTTTAGGGAGTGCTGATTTCCGTACGATTTCGAAATTACGGGAGGAAGTCTTTGCAGCAACTTTCAAGTTGTGCGCAAATGTTCTTCCATTAGCTTACGGGCACTCTTTGCATCTTCTTCTGCTAAAGCCTGAAGAATTTCGAGATGTTCCACATATTCCTGACCAAATCTAACGGAGGACTTGTCAGAGAGCTCATAAGCGAGTTTCTTATAGGACCAACACTTACGAATCGCGACTTTGAAAGGCAGGTTCTGGCAAAACTCTGCGATGGAAAGATGAAGGGCCGCATCGAAAAAAGCCGCCGCGGGAATCCAGTTTCGATCGGGCAGTGGGGCAGCTTCGTGACTGAGAGTCCACAGGTCATCGAAAACATCCTCTGGGATATTTCCACATGATAAGAAGGCGGCCTCCGGTTCGAGAAGCCGCCTCAGCGACCGAGTTTGAGTCATCCAATCTGCCGCTGCAGGATTAACGATGGCCGGTTGCTTTGTACGTTGGATAAGAATTCCATCAGCGATTAGTTGAGATAATGCTCGAGCCAGTGGTGTACGGCTAACACCAAACTGCTCAGCCAACAACGTACTACTGAGTTCCGATCCAGCCGGAATCTTGCCTCGAATGATTTCCGTCAGAATCTTTTCACCGACTTTGTCGGAAAGCAACTGCAAGTCGTCGCTGCCCGGGTCGACAATTTCTTGTACTCGAGGATAACGATGAGGACTGAATGAGCTACGAACGTTCGCTTTTACGGCCGCCTTTTTCATTAAAGAGTTTCTCGCCAAGGGTTTCCTCCAAGTTACATCACCGTATCGGAGTTTGTATTAGGATCTCTGAACAGACCAGAATAGAATGTTGCTGAGAATACTAAATCGCACTTTCCAGCGTACACACTACCAGATTTGTTGTTTTTTTGACTAATCTGATAATTTTCTTGACATTAGATAGAGAGGCCATTAGATTGAATGCAAGTTGCCATGATGAATGCAACAGGCTGAACATCCGAGTCCACTGTCTTTACGTTAATCTGTTCGTTGTAAGTATTCTAGTTCAAGGAGCGCTTCTAATGATGAAATCAATCTTGTTTTCTGCTGGTGTGGCTACTGCCATTTGCTTTTTGTCAGCTGACACTGCTAAGGCAAATCGAGTTGCCAATGGGGATTTTGAAGATGGACTCAATGGTTGGACGTTTACAGGCGATGGAGTAACCGATACCGCATCACTTTCTTCCGATACGCCAAGTGGAGCGGGCATGTCCGCCGATCTCAACATAAATGGCCCCAACGGACTTCCTTGGCTTCAACAGGATATTGATGTCTCTGGACTTACCGGATTGGATCTCACTTTCAGCGCATCTGTTAAAGAGCTACGTCCTGCGTCCCCAGACGATGCATGGATTGCAGGGCAGGTTTGGATGTTGCCGAATTCTGGTTCGGGTCTGATTCTGAGTTCTGTAGCTTTGTTTTATTCTAGTCCCGATTGGTTTGAGCAGACGACCAATATAACAGTTCCTGCTGGAGCCAATGTCGCGAGGGTCCTATTCACTCCGCAGAACCCTTCTTTCTTGGCAGGAAATGGTCAATATCTAATCGATGATGTTAGTCTGGTCGTTCCTGAGCCAAGCACTTGTATTTTAGCAATGCTCTCAATTGGTGGACTCCTTATCCGGCGGAAATGCTGAGAGTTGCAGCAAGACTTATTTGCTGCCCCTCGACCGCAGAAATGAATTGCAATTGTGGAGTATTGTCTCTGCAGGTTTATCATTAGAGGTAGGACTATGCTGAAGTACCCATCTTTATCTGTTCGCTCAATGGTGATGCTGGCTATGAGCGTCTGCGTCCTCTACGGCACAAGCGGGCTCCCGTTTGCCCGCGCCGTTGTTTTATTGGATGAAACTTTCGATTCCAGTCCAGTTGACGGCATTCCAAATTCGATCTCGCTTGAACCCCTTGATTTTCCTTCAGATTTCATCTTGGGTACAGGGAACCCCGGTTCAGATTTGAAAGTGGCCGGGCCTAGCGGCAGCTACACGGATCCCTTTGGCGGGACAGGCAATAAAAGCCTGGTGTTGCATAGCTTTGATGGAGGCTGTTTTGCAGGGGATCCAGGTTGCTCGACCGATCTCAACGAATTTCCAGTTGTTACCTGGCTGGATGAATTCGGGGATGATCCGACGGTCTATCGAGACGGAATCATCGAATTTGACATGATTCTTTCTACACCAGAACCGACTGAAACATGGACCTTGCTGGATTTTCGACTTGGTTGGGGAGGTGTGAATCGGATCAATCCCCAGACGATTCCGCCGGACGTCGTAATCTGGAATCAATATCAAGTTCAAAACGATGGCGAAAACATAGAAACCCTCATTTTCAATCCTGCATTGAATCAGGGACAAGGTATTAGTTTTCCCAATGAAAATCCTTTAGAACCAGACGTTCCCTTCAGGGTGAAATATACGCTTGATGGCGCGACAGAAACTTTCCAATGGGAATTGACCAATCTTAATACGAGCGTCACAACTCCATTAACTTTTGATGATAGTAGTTCAAATATCTCTGGCGGTAGTGCAACAGAGGCCATTTGGCCATGGGGATTCGGAGACTTTGGAGCGGCAATAAACTATTTGGGATACAACTCCCTCGATTTCCAGCAGGACTTCGGGAATCAAACCAGTGAAGTTTATATCGATAATGTCTATGTGAATTCTTCGGTGACATCTGAGAACGGCGACTTCGATAATGATGGTGACGTGGATGGTGCCGATTTCTTGAAATGGCAGCGTGGAATGTCTCCCAATCCTGGCAGCGCAGGTGATTTAGAACTTTGGCAAACCACGTATGGATCAGGTCCGCTTGTGGCACCTATAGCCAGCATTCCCGAACCTGCATCGATCGGCCTCTTAGTGATGGGCAGTCTGTATTGGATCATTCGGCGTCAATTTCCTTCATAACTAGCCAACGGCGGTGTCACTTTGAAGTGGGCAGGACACCGCTCTACTTCCATTGGTTCTCTTATGCAAAACGTATCACTTGCTATCGTGGGGGCGGGAGAGTTTGGCAGACGATATGTTCAGTCGCTCCAAGAGTTGTCAGGCATTGATATTCGCTGGATCTGTGATCATAGCGCAGAAAAGGCGCAATCCGTTGCAGACGGCTTGTCTGATACGCGAATCACGACTGATCTAACAGAGGTTTGCGCAGACAAAGCCCTAGATGCAGTAATTGTGGTTACCCCAGAAAATGCTCATCGTGTCGTAGCTGAACAGGCACTTCAAGCTGGTAAGCACGTTATTGTCGAAAAACCTTTGGCGACGACTGCGGAAGACGCACAAGCGTTGGTCGATGCGGCCAAATCTTCTGGCAAGCTGTTGATGACCGCGTTTCTTTTGAGATTCGACTATCGTTACGCCCGCTTACAACAGCAACTTACAGAGATCGGAACGGTTCGCAATGTTTATGCTTACCGCAATTTCGATCGCAGCTTGTTCGCACTCTATAGTCGAACTCACAGCTTTCTTGAGAATGCGATCCATGACATTGACCTCGTTCTCTGGTATGTCCAGAGTCGAGTCAAAAAGGCGCATGGATTTTGCCGCAATACGCTAGGCCGGGAAAACCCTGATGTCAATTGGGGGGTCTTGGAGTTCGAAAACGACGCCATTGCGGTCGTACAAACCTCCTGGCTCTACCCACCTCAAGCTCATGAACGTCTCCAATGGAATACGGGGGTCCAAGTCATGGGGGACCAAGGGGTTCTCGAAGTTCGCTTCGACAGTGATGGCTTTCGAGCAAGTACAGAAAACGCCGGGCAGCTTGTCCTCGACCAAACCGGATGGGCTACGATTCATGATGAGCCACGAGGTGCGTTCGGAGCCATGCTAAGACACTTCATCAAGTGCCTTCGAGGAGAATCGGAGTATTGTGGCACCACCCCTGAAGAAGCTATGGAATCTCTACGTGTAGCAACGATGCTAGCCGAAGACTCGTCGAGTAAAAGTGATTCGACTTGATCTAGGATTCTTGAATTCCATTTTGGCAGGAAAGCCGAAGTTATCTATGGACACATCCGGACTTCTCATCGTATTGGCTGCAGGAACCCTTGGATCGGCAACCCTGCTCCCGATGAAGTTCGTCAAGAACTGGCCATG
Source organism: Bythopirellula goksoeyrii (assembly GCF_008065115.1). Lineage (NCBI taxonomy): Bacteria > Pseudomonadati > Planctomycetota > Planctomycetia > Pirellulales > Lacipirellulaceae > Bythopirellula > Bythopirellula goksoeyrii. Next base: position 2,963,712 of record NZ_CP042913.1, read on the forward strand.
GGAAAACACTTGGCTGATTTTTGCTTTATTCGCCTATCTTATATTTCCGCTCGCTGTTGCCTTGATCACAATCCCTGGTCTCACACAGCTTTATAGGGAGGCGGGATGGGGGACTATCTTACTAGTAAGCCTTTTTGGTCTCGGCTGGGGGCTCAGCTTAATCTTGCTGGGGCTGTCTGTGGCTGCGGTGGGTTTAGCCGTCACCAACGGGATTATTCTAGGGTGTTCGATTGCGATTGGATCTCTTGTACCTCTACTCATGATTGATGCTTCGAGTCTATTCACACCCGCAGGTGTGCGTATTCTATTGGCGGATGGATTGATCTTAGCAGGCGTCGCAGTTTGTGCCCGAGCGGGCTACCTTCGCGATCGAGGCGAGGCGCACGAAGTTCATCTAGGTAAGGCAGCTCTATGGGGTGTGTTTCTCTGCTTCATCGCCGGTTTACTCACTCCTTTGTTTAACCTTGCGTTTTCTTTCGGTAGTGAGCTCATTGAACTTGCCCGACAAAACGGTGCAAAAGAAGAGTTTGCCGTCAATGGCGTCTGGGGGTTGGCATGTAGCATCGGTTCGCTACCGAGTATCGTCTACTGTGCCACATTGCTGCGTAAAAACAGTACTTGGACGACTTACCGGTTTCCCGGCAGTGGCTGGAATGTAGCTCTCTGTGTACTAATGGGCGCACTTTTTATCATTGCCACTGTGGGCTATGGCATGGGCGCACTCCGGATGGGACCTTTAGGACCTGTAATTGGCTGGCCCGTTTATATCTCTTCGCTAATCATTGGTAATTGTTTCTGGGGGTGGCTCACGGGAGAGTGGCAGAATGCACCTACGAAATTGATTGGCTTGATGATTGTTGGAATCTTTCTTCAAGTGGCTGGTATTGTCGTTTTGTCTTTGGCTTGATCTCCAGCCTGTAAACTTGCTGTCTCGCGAAACAATTATACTTATTATCCCAAGAAAACCCCCGGCTTTGCCGGGGGACTGGCTGAATTTGATAGCTCCGTAATTATTATGTGGTCTCTATTTCGCCAAGTTCTTGTGTCTGTTTCAGAAGGAATCGTAGATGCGAGGAGACTTCTGCTTATCTCGAATCAACGGTAGTTGTCAAACCATTGAAGTTTAAAGAGTACATTCACCACCAGGAAGTGAATTACCATTAAATTTGACCAAAGCTGATTGTTCTAAAACCCGTATCCCGTTCACTAACTAAACTACCGCTTTGAGCGGTTCACAATGGAAGCCACCGGCTTTGCCGGTGGTAACTCACTGAGGAGGAAGTCCATGCCACTGGCAAGAAGAGAGTTTATCAAGAATGCAACTTTGTCGGGGGCGGCAAGTCTTTGCTTCGCATCAGTTGCGAGATCCGACAGCAAGTCTGGCGAACCGGAGTATCTTAGGAATGCTCGCTGGTTGGGAGATCGCTTTATCAAGTGGCAAGCTCCCTATGGGGGAACAGACCCAAAGAATTGCCCTTACCGAACCAAAGAAAATATCGTTCCGACAATTATCCAGGGCATTGGCCCCCAAGTGCGCGCTCTGTATGCCCTTTACGATGCAACCGGAATTGAGAAATACAAAGTAGCGGCAGATCGCCATGCGGTGTTCATGATGAACGCAGTCCACGATCCACCTGTACCGTATCACAACAAAATGACTCTCCAAGGGGAGGAGGTTTATGCCGCCTCGACCTCCTGGCAGTATGGCAAAGTCTTGTCACCTTGCTATGACCTGTTTGTAAAACACAATCCCGATGAGCATGTATTCGACCTGAAAGCATATTCGATTTTTCAGTGGCTCCAGGCTCATCGACGTGATGATAGTTATTTTGGAGTGGGCTACCCCAACGGCGAATTCGAGGACGCCCAGTTTTCTTGCGACTTAGGAGAAGTTGGGTCCGGCCTGGTTGGTTATTATGAGGTTTCGGACAACAAGGATGCGTTGAAGGATGCGTTTGGGCTCGCCAAGTATTTTCTCACAGAACATGAAGATGGTTCTGCCGCAGGCGTTTGGTCCTCAAAAATAGGAACCTGGCTGGTGGGGCCATGGCCCGGCGGAGGAGCAGAGCACTTTACCAGCCAGCAATATGATCAGACTGGCTGGGGCTGGTCATGTCTGGTTGTCGGAGAGTTTCTACTTGAATTGCGGGAACTGACAGACGATGATTCCACGAGAAAACAAATTGCCGAAAAATGCGTCAAAGCATTCCAGTGGTGCATAGACCACTGTCAATTCGATGACGGAGCCCACGGCATGTTTGGCAAAGACGATAAATGGGTGGGCCAAGCGGCTGCAGCAATTCTCTTGTACACAAGACTCCTCGAACAGGATCTGGTGCCCCCCGATGTTCAAGAAAAGTACGGTCCCAAGATCCAAAAATCTTGGTGCTGGATGCTCAACCACACCGGCAAAGACACTTATCCCACCGACGGCTACATCAAAGTCACTGGTTCCACAACAACCAAACCACCAGAAAACTTGCTATGGATGATGTCTTGGACAGTTGATGCACTGTTGGCTGGCGGGGAGAAGTTCACCTGCAATTAGTGACAGGATCTCCGTTCGAATTCATGCAGTTTTAAGCAGCCGCAGCGACCTCGTTTTCTAGTGACCGCATAACTTTTCGCGATCCTGGCCATCGTATTGCCAGTGATAAAACTGTTTTCCTCATACACTGTCTGCAGAGCGTAGCCAGCATGTCGATAAATGACCGCTCCGATTTGGCCGTATACCACTCACAATCGCGCGGCTGATACTGACGATGTCCTTCATCAGCAAAATACACTGTATTGCCAGTGGCGTGGTTCGCTCGACTGCCTTGCGTGACCAACCTTGCGGCTCTTCAAACCCGAAGTGCTACTTGCTGTCGTGGAAAACAACTTCGATGCTCCAGCGGCTGGCATACCAGGCAATCACTTGCTTGGCGGTCGCTTCGTGGCAGGTCGAATAATGCGCTTGCTGCCTGCGTCCGCAGGTAAGCGGCTTGATCAGTGGTCGCCCGGGCGACTTGTGAACATGCGCATCACAATCGGCAACGCGAGTCGTTTCAGTACTCCCATGAATGTCGTAAACGACACGACGACAACGCTATTCAAGCATCCAAGCCGACTGGTGAGAGCGAAATTGGACGGCAAGCAGTTCAAAACACTTAGGCCACCGTAGGCACTGTCGGCAACCACTTGAAAACGTGGTTTACTCGATGGGTGCACTACACGTTCAGCATCTCCACAGCCAACTCGAGACGCGTCCTATAGGTGCAACAATGCTTTCGGGCCTTCGTGTAACGCTTCCGTTTCATGGCTCGAGGCCCTCCTTTGAAAAAGCAAGATACAAAAATATCTCACCTTCCGCATGGACCAAGAAACGGGGGAAAGGTCATTTGGTCTCTTGGTCGGTAGATGTTGGAAAGTAACGCCCACAAGCACCCGTAACGCACCGCAATAGAACATTTAATCATGTAGCCGTTTGCAGTTTAGGTTCGCTATTCGAGTGGAGCTTCCTTTGATGCCTTCAGACGCTGTGGAAGAGGCTAAAACCTCCTCACCCAAATAAACTTCCCAGCCCTTCCTCTTCTACCGCTACGTGCAAGTAGATACTCGTGATACTCACATTCGTGTGCCCCGCCGCATCCCGAACCTCCGCCAGCGTCCGACCACCCGCCAACGCATGGCTAATAGCTAATAAACCTGTGCAGCCCGTAATGGATGGTAAGTGTCTTGAGCCGCTCGTTCCCTAGTACCTTGCAGGCTGTCCGAAATCGCTTGCAGAGATTGTGTTTAGAGAACACCAGCTTCTCGCGGTCAGGCTGCCATGAGCAGACGAAAGGACCACTTTTTTTCGCACCCCGTGCCAACCGGCCATCCCGCCAGGCTCCCTACTCTCCCCACGATCAAGACTTCTCGCAAGAATCTGTTGCATAGTAACAGCTGTAACGCCAGCAAATGCCTTGCACCGACTCAGAATGCAAAACACGAGATAGCGCCAGCGGGCCTCTTGGGGTAGGATCGCTATAGGGGAAGTGTCTGATTCTGGCATAATCGGAATCCAGGCTTCGTGGTATCCGTTTATGTTAGTATCGTTGCAGATCCTCCTAGTAGTTGCGAAACAATCCTAAACGACTGCTTCTAATCGCATTCTCATTCTAGGAGAGCTTTGCTGGTTTTTTGACACCAGTAGCGGGGCCATCTGTGTTGAAGCTAAAAATAGGGAAAAAACGCTGAAAACTGTAAGGGTTGGCTAGTCTATCAGGCGTAGAGGATGATTTGGCGATAGGTTCTAGTGAACGAAGCGGATCGAGATAGGTGTCTGTGTTGGTGGAGCAGATAGGGTGAGTAGCGATTTTATTCGCCAGACTCTAGGCAATTTGGTAAACTACACTCACGCGCGCGAGACGGACTAAAGAGTGGCAAAGCAATACTCGTCGAGAAGTATCTTGCAACCTCAGACTTGATCAATCTGAATTCAATCGCATAGGATCGCGTCTAACGAGCGATTGACCTTCGATAGGTGTTTTCACCCGTTCTCTTGATCGACGCGTGACAGAGCGTATTTCGCGTCCCTGGTTGTATGCTGTGGCATGACGACTGCTTGTCGTTCGTACCACCAGGGTGCCCGCTTGCGTCGAATTGCAGGTGACCAGCCAGCCTGTATTTTCTCGCACCGTTCTCGAATCTGCGCCGGGGTGGGATCGGGACGTCTCCTTCGTTTCTTCATGGTGGGTTTCAATTTCCGGTAATGGTTTTCGCCAACTGAGTTGCGCGCTGATACTCGGGTTCGGTGAAGAATCTCGGCGATGTGTTTATCTGCTTATTTCCGTTGCATATCCTCTCGATCCTTGCCAAACGATCGGCTTCCCGGGTGTCATCCGGTGACACTTTGGAGTGAGGCCGTGCCTGTCGCGGAGGACGGTTAGGACGGTTGTTTTGCATTGTGTCTCTCTGGTACTTATATGGGGATATTTAAGAAAAATAGATCGTTCACAA